>CAMOEK010000020.1:0-24891 GCA_946612125.1 uncultured Lachnospiraceae bacterium
TTATTGCACTTATTATAAATATTATCTAAACCTTTTCAATACGTATAGCACATACTTTGTACTCAGGAATGCGCGCATATTTATCCAAGGCCGCGTTAGTCAGTATATTTGCATTTCCGTCAGGGAAATGGAATGGCATCCAGCTTTCTCTCGGTGACACCTTATCCCCGACACGTGCGGTCGTAATGATCGTACCGCGACGTGAGCTTGCACGCACCCTATCTCCATCTGCTATCCCCAGTCTGGCCGCATCTTCGGAATTTATCTCGATAAATGAATGCCCCTCTCTCTCCATCAGTCCGGGCGTCTTACCTGTCATAGCCCTGGTATTGTAATGATACAGGATACGGCCTGTCATCAATATAAACGGGTATTCATCATCCGGAAGCTCCGCACTCGGTATGTACTCTGCAGGATAAAACCATCCCAATCCTCTTGTAAACCCGCCTACATGCATGATAGGCGTACCGGGATGCTGTTTATCCGGACAAGGCCACTGCAGGCCTCCTGCGCGATCGAGGCGACGATGACTGATCCCTCCAAAACTGGGTGTCAGGGATGCTATCTCATCCATGATCTCTTCCGATGTCATTTGGGGCTGGGGATAACCCATACGGTTCATCAGATCTATAAAAATATCCGTGTCCAGTCGCATTTCACCTTCCAGTGTTACTGCCTTTCGCACTCTCTGCACACGGCGCTCGGTATTTGAGAAGGTCCCTTCCTTTTCGGCATAACTCGTACCAGGCAGTACCACATCTGCCAGCTGTGCGGTTTCAGTCATGAACAGATCATCTACAACCAGAAAATCCAGACTTTCCAATGCCTTACGCACATGGTTCTGATCTGCATCTGTCACGATAGGATCCTCGCCAAAGATAAACAGGCCTCTCACTTCTTTTCGTATAGCCGCGCCAAAAACATCCGTTGCAAAAATACCAGGCTTTTTGTTCAGCTCTGTTCCCCAGGCTTTTTCGAATTTCTCCATAACGGCTTCATCCGTTACCTTCTGATATCCCGGGAAGTGCCCCGGCATTGCTCCCATATCGCAGGCTCCCTGTACATTGTTTTGTCCACGCAGGGGATTTACACCACAGCCGCTTCGTCCAAGTTTTCCGACCATCATTGCCATATTGGACATACTCATAACGCCCTCTGTCCCTGTGGAATGCTCGGTTACACCAAGACAGTATATGATCGGAGCCTTTGCCGCCTTAGCGTACATACGTGCAGCTTCACGCAGGTGATCCGGATCGATATGGCAGATCTCACCAACCTTTTCGGGCGTATACTCCATAACTATACTTTTCAGCTCTTCAAAACCCTCGGTCCGCTCCTTTACAAATTTCTCATCAACATAACCCTCATTGATAAAGACATTCATCATGCCATTTGCAAATGCTACGTTAGTACCGGGTTTAAGCTTCAGATGTACATCCGCCACCCGTGAAAGACCTATATTCCTTGGATCTACAACTATCAGTCTTGTTCCGCGCTTTACTGCCTGACGTATCTGCATTCCCACAACCGGGTGTGCCTCTTCCGGATTTGAACCGACCAGCATTATAACATCAACATCATTTGTGATATCTCCTATGGGATTTGTCATTGCACCCGATCCCAATGTCATGGCCAGACCGTGTACTGATGCTGAATGACATACGCGCGCACAGTTATCGACATTATTTGAGCCAAAAGCGCAACGCACCATTTTCTGAAACATATATATATCTTCATTTGGAGATCTTGAACATGCAAACCCCGCCAGGGAATCGGGCCCATACTCTTTTTTGATATTAAGCATCTTCTGTGCAATAAGGTCCATCGCCTCATCCCAGCTTGCCCGTTCAAATTCACCCGTCTCCTTATTCTTTATAAGCGGATATTTAAGCCGCTCGGGTGAATGCACGAAATTAAACGATCCGAATCGCCCTTTTACACAAAGCATACCTTTATTTGACGGTCCGTCAGCAGGCTCTACATCCACTATCTGATTATTCCTGACTATCAGATAATACTGACATCCCGTAGCGCAGTGAGGACATGTTGTTAAAACTTTTTTTACCCTTCCCGGCTGATATTTTTTCTTATTCTTAGCGATCAGCGCACCGGTAGGACACGCTTCCGCACAATTTCCGCATGATTCACAGGCTGTAGATTTCCAGTCCGGTCCGAATGGCGCATCGATCAGTGTACGCATACCTATCTTACCGTTATGCAGCACCCCGTTTCCCGCCCGTTTATTACAGGTACTCACGCAGCGCTGACAGTTAACACAAAGCTCCGGATAATATGTAAGAAAAGGATTATCTTTTTTTACAGGAAGCTTTACACCGCTGCTTGGATAAACCGAATTTGTGATCTCATACTCGTTTGCAAGATCCTGAAGACGGCACGCGCCGCTTTTAGCGCACGAAAAGCAGCGTATATCATGATTTGCCAGCAGCATGTTCAGTATCTGTTTACGGCTCTTTACCACGCGTTCGCTGGATGTATGTATCACCATTCCATCCTTGATACGTGTATTACAGGATGTGACCAGATGATCGCGTCCCTCAACCTCAACAACACACATCTTACACGCGCCTATTTCATTAATCTCCTTCAGATAACAGAGAGTAGGGATATGTATATCCAGTAACTCTGCTGCCTGAAGTATTGTAGTCTTTTCCTCAAAGGAATGAGATATCCCGTCTATAGTAACATTTAACATCATACCCGGCCTCCTTCCACCACGCCACAACCGAAATGATCACAGCGCAGACATTTACGGCATTCCTGCATTGCCTCATCATAAGTCATCCCGTTCTCCACAGGATCAAAATTCCTTTTACGTTCCCTGGCAGAACGATCTGTCAGGTGTACCCGTCCTATACGTGTACGTTCGTTCTCTTTGGGTTCCGGATAATCGATCGCAGAAAGGATTTTGTGATGATATCCCAGATATTCATCGATATTGATCGCCGCTACCTTGCCGGCGCCTATCGCTTTTATTACCGTAGCCGGACCGAAGACACAATCTCCCCCGGCAAAAATATTCTCATATTTCTTCAGACGCGCTGTCGGCAGAGTCTCAAAGGTCTTTCTGCGGGGATTAACACCGTACTCCGCAAAAGGTTCCGATACGATGTCCTGTCCTATGGCCATCAGAACCACATCGCAGGGGATCACTCTTTTCTCCTCATTTGCATTGACCACACCGGGCTTACCTGCCTTATACTGCGAAATGATCTGTGGCTGCATTTCAAACCCTACCACTTTATTATTTTCATCAGTCTTGATGGATCTGGGTGCATTAAGCGTCAGGAGCTCAACTCCCTCCTCTATGGCTCCCTGTATTTCAGAGGGTAAGGCCGTCATATCTATCTGGCGTCTGCGATATACCACTGTTACTTCATCAGCATGGCATCGTATCGCAGAACGGCAGGCATCCATGGCTACATTTCCTCCTCCCACGACTACTACACGCTTACCCGAAAAATCAGGTATATCTCCCCGCCCTATACGTTCAAGTATATCTACCGCAGAATAAACACCCTCCGCATCGATCCCCGGTACATCCACGCTCTTTCCAACCTGTGCTCCTATGGAAATATAAACAGCATCATACTCTTTTCTGATATCTTCCATTGTGATGTCTTCCGGTATCCTTGTATTTACACGGACTTCAATATTTCCGGTAGACAGTATGGCAGCTATATCCTGATCAAGCCTGTCCTTTGGCAGACGATAGTTAGGTATACCGTAACGCAGCATTCCGCCCAGATGATCTCTCCTTTCGTATACAACTACCTTGTGCCCCATAAGTGAGAGATAATAGGCCGTGGTCAGCCCTGACGGACCACCGCCGACAACGGCTACTCTCTTTCCTGTAGCTACATTGCACTCGGGTACCTTAACCTGATCTGCCGATATCTGATCAACAGCAAATTTCTTAAGTCCGCGTATATTAACAGGAGAGTCAAGAATATCCCTTCGGCACTTTTCTTCACAGGGATGCTCACAAATGAATGCGCATGCCGTAGGAAACGGATTATCAAGACGTATGCAGTTAATAGCGTCGGCGTAACGGTGCTCTCCTATAAGAGCAATATAATCAGGTACATCCACATGAGCCGGACAGTATGATACACACGGGATCTTTTGTCCAACCTCCGGCTGACAGCGTTTCTCCTCGATATGGCTCATGTATTCGTCTTCAAAAAACTCAACGCTCTCCAGGACGATACGCGCCGCCTCATATCCGATAGCGCAATCTGCGGTATCCTCGATCATATGGCAGAGTTCAACCATATCATCAAATACTTTTCGATCCGCCTCTCCTTCTACGATCATACGGAGCATTTTTTCCACCTGCTCCAGACCATCGCGGCACGGAACGCACTTACCGCAGGTCTGACTGCGGGCGCTTTGTAAAAATGAAAGCTGCACAGCGAGGGGGCAAACTCCGGGGGGATAGCCCTTAACCCGCTTTACAAATCTCTCGAGAAATTTCATTGTCTTTTCATTCATCTCGTTTTTATCGATGACTGTCTGCGAATGCATGACTCTATTTCCTCCTTTTCTGATAAGTATAAAGCACAGCTATTACTCATCAGGCCTTGTGTAACCGCTTACATTTTTGTTTAAAAAAAATAGAACTCTATCTGCCCTATAATAAATGTTATCCCTGACTTTATTTAAGGTATCATATTTTTTAATACATGTATATTATGAATTTTGTTAAAAATCTGTCATCTGATTGTTACTATTTACTGTCGCCTGAATTTTCAGGTCATGCCGCACTCATTCTCACGGCCCGTGAGTATCCCCATTCCATGCGCTAATGCAGGCAGGAGATAATCAAGACATTCCCTTACTGCCTTTGGACTGCCGGGAAGATTTACGATCAGCGACCTTCCACGCATCACTGCCACAGCCCTGGAAAGCATTGCTCTGGGAGTTATCAAAAGACTGTTATAACGTATTGCCTCTGCTATTCCGGGAACATTTTTTTCACCCGCCCTCAATGTAGCTTCCGGTGTGTGGTCGCGCTCTGACAGACCTGTTCCTCCGCTTGTGATCACCAGATCAGCAGACTTTGTAAGACGTATCAGTTCACTGTATATACTATCTTCATCATCCGGAACAATTACGGTTTCTGTGATCTCATACCCTGCCGCCTTAAGCGCTGCTGCCGCAGCAGGTCCGCTCTTATCTTCCCGTTCTCCGGCACTTCCTTTATCGCTGCACACCAGCACCGCTGCTGTATATCCGTTCCTCTCCGCAACCGTTATCTCATCACCTTCCCTGATCACGCCTCCCCGGAGTACCCGTGCAAAAACTCCCTCCCTTGGCATTATACAGTCTCCGGTGATCTCCCGTATCCGGCAACCGGTGTGACATTCTTTGCCTATCTGGGTCATCTCCAAAACACTGTCACCGCAAAGCAGTACAGTCCCTACCGGCAATGACTTCATATCATATCCTTCTACAAGCAGATTCTCACCAAAACATCCGTCTGTAACAGGCGCTCCCTTCGCGCGAAAAGCCTCTGCCGCTTCATAGCTCAACAGGCTTACCTGCCGATGCCATTTTCCTGCATGAGCGTCGTTTTCAAGGCCCCAGTCTTCTATCAGTCTGGCACTTCCTATACTTTTTTTTACTGTGCCTTTTTTTTCACTTATACAGACTGCTTTTATTATTCCCACCTTTAACCTCCTATCTGGTTCATACGTTTCTCTTCAGCATTTCCCGTATCACCGTTTCCAAATCCATGTTCTTTATGTTTTCTCTGCAGCATTTCAGTTACGGCCGTTTTTATTATTTCTTTTTTTTCGCCTCTGCGAAGCATTCCGCGAATGTCCAGTCCGTCAGGATAATACAGACAAGGTTTCAGCATCCCTTCCGGCATCAGCCTTATCCTGTTACATGATGAACAAAACATGTGCGAGATCGGAGAGATGAAGCCTATCCTCCCGTTAAAGCCGTCAAAACTGTAATACCTTGCAGGTCCATGTCCGTCATAAGGAAGTTCCTTCGGTGTACCATGTTTTAATGTCAGTCTCTCAAGTATCAGGTCTGACGAAATCCCGGTATACAGTTTTCCCTGCCCTATAGGCATGAGTTCAATAAAGCGGACATCAAGTTTTTTGTCCTGTGCCATTTCCGCTACTTCCAGAACATCTTCATCATTTAATTCCCTGCATGGTACACAGTTTAATTTTACATTCAGACCATAAGTAATTGCAGAATCTATACCATCCAGTACATCATTCAGGCAGGCTGTTCGTGTTATCCTTTCAAAATGATCGGCATTCAGCGTGTCCAGACTTATATTTACCTCATTCAATCCCGACGATACCAACTCAGGCAGCATACTTTTAAGCAATACTCCATTGCTTGTCATAGCTATCGTTTCAATGCCCTTCGTACTATGGAGCTTATCCACCAGCTCTGCTATATCTTTTCGTACCAGAGGTTCACCTCCCGTAAGGCGCACCTTGCATACGCCCATTTCTGCAAGTATTCCGGTAACGAATGCTATCTCCTCATAAGTCAGCAGATCTTCATGAGCTACACTCTTTACTCTCTCTTCCGGCATACAGTATCTGCAACGCAGATTACACTTATCTGTCACTGATATACGCATGTATTCGATTTTTCTTCCAAGCCCGTCTGCTAATACATCTTTCATACCAAACTCATACTCTGTATAGTAAATGACAAAACACTTTTCGTTTTGTCGTACTTATTGCGCTTACTGTAATATAAACCCGTCAGCTTTCCATCCATATCAGACTTTTATCCGGTATCTCAAAAGACAGTTTTCCATCTTTGCAGATTTCTCTTAACTCATCCCAGTCTTTTTTTCCCGTTTCATAAGTAATAAGTGAGTATTCTGTTTTTCCATCACAACCTTTATTATGAAAATGTATCACTATTGAAAATGTATCCTCTATCTCCCTTACCAGCTCACATCTGAGCAGGCCTTCCCGTACTTCCGCATTCTCAGGTTGAAGCACCGGTATCAGATCATGCGCTCTAAAACCGGCATAATGATAATCACAGTCGCCTGTATTTAATGGAGCCGGCAGTATTATACCCCAGTCCGTTGCTTCATATTTTCCATCCGGAAGCCTTTTTACCCTGCTTATGTTTTTACATCCGGTCAAAAGTGTTGCTGCCAGTGTTCTCGGCGCTCTGAACAACTCGTGTTTTTCGGAAATATCTGAAATATGTCCATTTTCCATAACGGCGATGATATCTGTCAGCCTGTAACTCTCATTTCTGTCATGGGAAACAAATACTACCGGTCCGTCATATTCTTCCATCATCTTCATCAATTCCCGCTCAAGACGTGCCTTCAAAGAATTATCCAATGCCGTGAAAGGTTCATCAAGAAGGATTGCATCCGGCTCAGCCGCAAGCATACGCGCCAACGCCGTTCTCTGTTTCTGTCCGCCTGAAAGCTGTGAGGGATAATGCTTCTCCAGTCCGTTCAGCGCATATCGTTTAATATATTCCTCTGCTTTTTTTTCGTTTTTTGCTCCGCATATTATATTCTGTTTTACCGTCATATTCGGAAACAATGCATAATCCTGGAACAGGTATCCGACCTTACGTTCCTGTGGTGACAGACATATATTTGCAGCAGAATCAAATAATACACGGTCATTTAAGATGATCTTTCCTTCATCCGGCTTCTCTACACCGGCAATGCATCGGAGTGTCATGCTTTTACCGCAGCCTGACGCCCCCAGCAGTCCCAGTACACGGCCGGCTGTATTGAAAGCCACCTTCAACTCAAAATTTCCCAGTTTCTTTTTTATATCTACTATCAGTCCCATTTCTCATCGCCGTTTCCGTTCCAGCAGATTTACCACCAGCAGTATCACAGTACTGATCATCATATTTACAAGTACCCATATCGCAGCCCCATGCTCATCATTTATACGCCATAGCTGATAGACTGTAGTAGATATAGTTGCAGTCCTTCCCGGAGTATAGCCGATCAGCATGCTGGTCGCCCCATACTCTCCGAGGGCTCTCGCAAAAGAAAGCACCATACCGGCAAGTATGCCCTGCCGGCAGGCAGGCATGCGTATGCGCCAGAATATATATGTGTCCGAAAGACCCAGAGTTCTTCCTGCATGAGCCAGATTTACATCAAATCCTTCGAATGCGCCGCGGGCCGTCCTGTACATCAAAGGAAAAGCTACGACCGCAGCCGCCAGTATACCGCCATACCAGCGCATCACGAACTGTATCCCAACGCTTTGCAGTAACCTCCCCAACGGCCGGTTGCCTCCGAATATCAGAAGCAGAAAATAACCGCAAACCGTTGGGGGTAATACCATAGGCAGCGTCAGGACCGCATCAAGCACTCCCTTTATCACACGGGGCAGCCCTGCAGTATAATATGCTGCACATATCCCCGCAAAGAAGACTATCACACACGCTATACCTGCGATCCGCAGTGAGTTCCACAATGGATACCAATCCATACTTTATCCTCTCAAATCTCCTGCATGGCTCACTTCACTGCACTGAATCCGACTTTTTCAAAAACTTTTATCGCATCATCTGTCGTCAGATAATCCAGAAATTCCTTTGCCGCATCATAATGTTTTGCTGTCTTTAATACGGCTGCAGGGTATATTACCTGTCCGCACATCTCGGGCGTTGCATAATCAACAATAGTGATACCGGCACTGTACGCATCAGTACAATAGATCACTCCCGCATCTGCTGCCCCCTCTGATATCTGGGTTGTTATTTCCTTTACATTGCTTCCGTATGTGATCAGTCCTGATCCTGCGAGCTCTGTCTCATTCAAACCATAGTAATCAAAGATCTTCCCGGTATACTGACCGATGGGTACATCCTCATTTCCCATGCAAAACAGGATATCTCCATTATTCAATGCATTGTACAGATCATCAAAACTCTGTATACCTTTCGGATTATTCCCGGGAACGCAAAGAGTAACACGGTTTTCCAGCAGATCAATCCGACTCCCCTGATCCACAAAATCCAGACCCTCGGTATTCACTGACTTATCTGCATTTATATCAAGCTGATCCATCTGCTTTTGTCCTGCGGAAATAAATACATCGCAATCCGCGCCTTCCTGTATCTGTGTTTTCAGAGTCCCCGATGAATCAAAATTATATATGATCGTAATCCCCGGATGCTCTTCTTCATAGCTTTCTTTTATCTCCGTCAGAGTCTCTGTCATAGATGCAGCCGCAAATACGATCAGTTCCTCCTCTGATTTCCCGCATGCAGTTAAAACACATGCAAACAATACTCCTATTAAAACTCCTGTTATTCTTTTCATTTTTTTATCCTTCTTTCCAGAATTATGATTATGTCAGCCGTTATGATCTGTATACGGCCTTAATCATGATGTACGAAATAACCGCTCTTTCCTCCGCTTTTTTCTTCAAGGCAGATTTTTCCTATCTCCATCCGCTTATTTATTGCCTTGCACATATCATAGACAGTAAGAAGGGCTACAGATACAGCAGTAAGGGCTTCCATTTCAACACCTGTCTGTCCCGCAAGCTTTACCCTGCTGCGGCACCGTATGGAAAATGTCTCTTCTTCCATTTCGAATTCAACCGAAACACTGCCAAGCGGCAGAGGATGACAGAGAGGGATCAGATCAGATGTTTTCTTAGCTGCCATTATTCCGGCAACGCGCGCACATGCAAGTACATCTCCTTTTGGCACAGTATCTTCAATAATCGCACTGAATACTTCCTCACCAACATAAATACTTCCACCGGCAACAGCGATACGTTGTGTTTCCTCTTTTTGCGTAACATCGACCATTATCGCCTGTCCCTTTTCATCCAGATGGGTAAATCTTTCCATACTTCACACTCCTGATATTTATAGTAAGCGCAATTACTTATTGCGCTTACTATACTTTAAACGGCTGTATTTTCCCGGTTTACTCTAACACCTGCCAAATCCGCACTTTGGGAATGTACACGGAGAGCAGTTCAAACACAAGCCTCCTTCTCCGTATCGGTCAATATCTTCTGCAGTAAGCTCTTCGCCTGCAAGCACCCGCGGAAGCACCAGATCAAAGATCGTACGCCTCGCATACATCACGCATCCCGGTAAACCGATAACAGGTATCTTTTTTTCTTTGTATTTAAGATAAGCAAGCAAAAACATGGCTCCCGGTATAACAGGTGCTCCATAACAGATAATCCCGGCCCCGCTCGCACGTATAGCTCCCGGAGTCTTATCATCCGGATCCACACTCATTCCTCCGGTACACAGTATCATATCTGCGCCGCATTCCGCATACTCCATGATAGCCGCTGTTATCGCTTCACGGTCATCATCAAGTATCTTCTGGCCTATCACCTCTGTATCATACTCTTCAAGCTTTCTGCGTATCGCAGGGCCAAAAGCGTCCTCGATCCTGCCTTTGTATACTTCACTTCCGGTGGTAACTATACCTGTCTTTACATGCTTAAACGGTAATATCTTAAGCAAAGGCTCCTCACCGGCCACTTCTTTGGCTCTCTGCATTTTCTCTTCTTCAATAACCAGCGGGATCACTCTCGTCGCGGCAATACGTTCTCCGTCCTTAACCGGAAAGTTACCGTGTATGGTGGCGATCATCATCTCTCCCAAAGCATTTATCGCGTGCAGTTTTTCACTGTTTACTTTAAGGAGACCACTTCTTGAAGCACATATCTCTATCTTACCCTCCGATGGCTCTCCGGCTGTCATGTATTCTCCCATGCAGATATCCCTGAGCACAGCTGCTGCCTCATCTTCATGCAGTATACCTTCACACTTTTCCCAGATATAAAGATTCTCCTTGCCGACAGACAATAAGACCGGTATATCTTCTCTGGTAACTACATGACCTTTTTTAAATACAGGACCTTTAACCTTCCCCGGTATGATCTGTGTTATATCCTGGCAAAGCACATGTCCTTCCGCATCTTCAGTTCGGATCAGTTTCATTTTTACCCCGTTATTTCACACATCAAACAATTTATCCATTATGCAACAAAAGATCCCTTTCACATCATCGATCCCAAATATCGGGCATACTGTGTTTTCAGGGATTTCCGCGTCAGTGGCTATACAGATCAGGCTTTCATGACGACACACGCTTTTTGAAGAAACCTCCGCACGTATTACCTCAACCTTAGGATATGCGGAATCTTTAAGTCCCTCGATGATAATAACGTCCCGATCCCGCATACGTTCTATCAGTTCCTCTGCATCGATATGACGATGCTCATGCAGGAAGCTTTGATCAGCGGAATAAACTGCCACAGCCTCTGCCCCTGCCTGATAAAATCTATACGAATCGGTTCCCTCTGTATCACACTCAAAATCATGACCGTCGTGTTTGATCACTCCCACCGACAGACCTTTTTGTATAAACTCATTTATGATCTTTTCTATCAGATATGTTTTACCGCTGTTCTTGATCCCGCTGACACAAAATACCACAGGCTGCAGTATCGAACGGTACTCGGCTCCTGTATTGATATTGCGCAGTGTTTTTGTATCAAAACAGCTTTTTGTCAGATCAATATATTTAACACGTATATGTGAAAAGATATCCGCAATGCAATATTTTCCTTTTGAGATCTGCTCTTCTATAACAGGCAGTATCGATCTGTGATATATTGCACAAAGAGGCTGCGAACGTTTTTCATCCCGGAACACATAAGCATCGTTATCCGATGAAATATAATCCGCCAGATAGTCAGCCATTTCTTTTTTTACAAAGGGCATGTCGGCAGCACAAACAAAAACATAATCTTCATGCGCATATATAAGCGCCTGCCTTATACCCTCGATAGGACCTATATCTCTGTTCTCATCAGCTACTTTAGGAACATCTATATCCGCATAATCTTCCTTGTGCGCTACAGAAAGAAATATCTCTCCACTGCCGGCAAACTCCCGCAGTAATCTGTCTATAAAACGCTCATTATTCAGTTTCAGCAGCGCCTTATCCTGTCCCATGCGGCTGGACTTTCCGCCAACCAGGATCGCTGTCGAATACTTAACCGGCAATGCTTCATACCTCACTGTTCTTATTTACAGATAATTGAAAAGACGCACCCTTACCTTATCCCCGGTCTTAACAGTCCGGCCGGCCTCCAGATCGATAAAACAATTACACTCTGTCAGATTTCGTATCACAGACGAAGCGTGAATATTATCTATCAGTTTTACTACACCATCATCATAGAAAGCCCTTAAAAGCCTCCTGTGTAAATTCTTCTTTTCGTAATTTCCCGACATCTCAGCAATCCGGCATACCGGACGCAGTTCATCACAATGCATAAATTTAGCCATTGAATCCCAAAAGTATAACTCAAAGTTGGCCAACGCCGCATAAGGATTACCTGACAGTGAAAGGACCACTTTATTTCCTATTGTAAAAGCGGTGGTCGGAGTCCCCGGCTGAATATCGGCATACTGAAACAGCATCATGCCTCCCATAGATTTAAGTACCGAAGGAACGATATCACGTTTACCTACACTTACTCCTCCCGTGGTTATTATAAAGTCAGCTGTATCAAGCGCTTTTTCGAGCATCCGTTTAAGCTTATCCTCTTCATCCGGACATATCCCGTAGCTTTCTACCTCCAGACCTTTCTGCCTTACTGCTGCCTGCAGAAGATAAGCAATACTGTTATATATCTTTCCGGGTTCCGGCTCAGTCCCTGCATCCAGTAATTCCGAACCCGTAGATATCAGCGCTATACGCGCGGGAGCATAAGTCAAAACCTCACTGTATCCCAGTTCAGCTATCAGGGACAGATGAGCTGCCGTAAGCTTTTTCCCTCTTCCGATCACCAGTGTCCCTTCAGCTATATCCTCACCTGCTTTGCAATAATTCTGATACGCCTTAACTCCGGCATATATCTCTACTGTTTCATTACCGCAGTCTGTATCTTCCTGTCGTACTACCGCATCATATTGATCCGGAACACACGCTCCCGTCATTATACGTACTGCAGTACCTTCACCATGATCCGCATCCGGCGAACTCACATCGCCTGCCGCCAGTTCCTCAGTGACCCTTAAACTTACTGCTGATCTACGGGATGCTTCCATAACCTCAGCACTGTGCACGGCATATCCATCCATAGCTGAACGCGGAAAAGAAGGTACATTTCGTTCTGCGATGATGTTTTCGGCCAGAACCGCTCCGCACGCTTCGGTAAGCGGTATCTGCCTCTTAAGGTGTCCCGGCTCGATCCTGTCCAATATCCGTTTTAATGCTTCTTCTATCTCCATATTTATAATTCCTGTATCCCTGTCCCCTTTACAGTAAACGCCAAAACCCCTTTTGTTTGTCGTTTGCTGCACCGGGTCTTGTCTTAATCTTCGGACTCCGCATATATCAGATAGCTGTCAGGCCAGGTCTTGCATAACAGCGTTAAACCATATTCTTCAGCCAGCTTCAGTGCCGCATCGGTAGGAACTGATTTGCTTAAAAGTATCGGTACTCGCGACATGATCACCTTCTCAACCATATCCGCAGGTACGCGTCCGGTAGTATAGAGCATGCACCCGGCGGGATCGTAACCTTCCAACAGCATATGTCCTACAGCTTTATCCAGCGCATTATGGCGGCTCAGATCCTCGAATCCGCTTATCGCACCTTCGGGCGACCTTAAATAGGCACTATGTGTTCCACTTGTCTTGCGATGCAGTACGGAATCTTTCCTGAAGTATTCAGCCAGTTCGAATACCGCATCTCTGTCTGCTTTTTTGTGTTGCAGTTTTTTATACTTCCTGTCGCTGTCTCCTGCCAGAAATTGCCTGTTCCCCATACAACAGCTCGGTTCACGTCCACCATATCTATACAGAGCGCTGCCTTCACGTAGTGTTACTTCTGCTATCTCACCTTTGGCGCAGATAAATATCCTCAAAACATCCGTAAGTCTTTCTATCACACCGCCTGTATATAACCTTCCAAGCACCAGTTCCTTTATATGATCGGCTGTACAGCAAAGCTCAGCTGCAGGATATCCGTTTACCTCAATACTTAAAAAGTGTTCATGCAGCAGCAGATCTTCACAATCCTCTTCGCCGCCATCTGCCGGATAACGCACTCCATGCCTCAGGCTTACATTTTCCTTTTCTTTCATAAGGTCTTCGATCATCATATGAACACCCTGCCTCCGACTATCCAAAGTCTGCTTCTGTTCTGCCTTTACACAAATGCCCGACATCTCTGCCGGGCATTTGATAACAAGGATAAAAGTATATATTTTCTTTCTCTTTATTTTCTGTTATCCCGGACTATTTTAGCTGCTTCGGCAACCTTGGCTTTTATGGTATCAAACTCCCCTGCTTTTATCAGATCACCCTTAACCATCCAGGATCCTCCACAGCAGAATATCTTCTTTGACTGCAGATATTCTGCCACATTGGCTTCACTGATCCCGCCGGTTGGCATAAACTTAAGCGCAGTCAGTGCTGCTCCTATAGCATTGATCATCTTCAGACCACCTGCATTCTCTGCAGGAAAGAATTTAACATATCCGAGTCCCAGCTTCAGCGCCTTCATCATCTCACTGGCAGTCTGTGTTCCGGGACACACCGGTATATCCTTGTCCAGACAATACTTTACAATTTCCTCATCCAGACCGGGAGCAACTATAAACTTTGCTCCTGCAGCTACAGCGCGATCCACCTGATCTATCGTAAGTACGGTACCGGCTCCGACGAGCATATCAGGATATTTCTCTGAAAGGATATGTATTGACTCCTCTGCAGCATCGGTACGGAAAGTCACTTCCGCTGCCGGAAGTCCGCCCTCCATCAAAGCTTTTCCCAAGGGTTCCGCATCTGCTGCGTCATTCAGTACCACAACCGGAATAATACCCACTTCCTCAAATTTTTTAAATACAGCCTCTGTCTTCGCACTCATTTTGTCATCTCCTTCTTATCTCTTAACTCTGGCCCCGGCGCCTCCCATGATGGCTTCCACTTCTTCCTTGCTCGCCATGGAAGTATCACCGGGTGTAGTCATAGCCAGCGCACCGTGAGCCGCACCGTAGTTTACCGCCTTCTCAGCATCCTTCGTGGTCATCAGTCCGTAAACCAGACCGGATGCAAAAGAATCTCCTCCGCCCACACGATCCATGATCTCAAGACCGTTGTATTCCTTTGACATAAATATCTCGCCGTCGGCCCAACAGATAGCCTTCCAGTCATTGACCGTTGCCGTCTTAACCGTGCGAAGCGTGGTTGCAACTGCTTTGAAATTAGGATACGCTTTGGCCGCCTCTCCGATCATCTTCTTATAACCGTCCAGATTCAGCTCCTTCAGATCAGCATCATTACCCTCTATGGCAAAACCAAGGCATGCCGTAAAGTCTTCTTCATTGCCGATCATAACATCTACATACCTGGCTACTTCTTTATTTACTTCCTGTGCTTTCCGGAGACCACCGATAGCGCTCCACATAGACGGACGGTAATTCAGGTCATAAGACACGATGGTTCCATACTTCTTTGCAGCCTTACATGCTTCAATAACCGTCTCGCTTGCCTGTTCGGAAAGAGCAGCATATATTCCGCCCGTATGCAGCCAGCGTACACCAAGATCTCCAAAGATATGATCAAAATCAAAATCTGCAGGGGTTGCCTGTGATATTGCGGTATTGGCACGATCCGAACATCCCAGCGCACCGCGGATTCCAAAACCTCTCTCTGTAAAATTCAAACCGTTGCGGCAGATACGCCCTATACCATCGGTCTTCTTCCAACAGATAAGCGAGGTATCAACCCCACCCTGCTCGATCAGGTCCTTCATAAGCTTACCCACCTCATTATCAGCAAATGCGGTGATAACTGCTGTATTTAATCCGAAGCACTTATGAAGACCACGGATAACATTGTATTCTCCGCCACCCTCCCATGCGGTAAAGTGCCTTGCCGTTCTGATCCTGCCTTCACCCGGATCCAATCTCAGCATAATCTCTCCCAATGAAACCGCATCATACTTACACTCTTTGCTATCACGCAGATTTAATTCCATTTCGATCCCCTTTCATTTTTGCTTTGATACCCATTTGGCTTATTTTCAGTGAATGTAACCGCTTACATTCCTTGTACAAATCATAGCAAATCTAATAGATTTGTCAAGAAAAAAAATAAGTATTGGAAAAACGGCTATTAGAAAACGTGATTGTGCACCCCCCCGGAGTCAGGCGTGAAAGAACGCGTACACCGCTTCCGCTGCATTGCGGGGCAGACCGGCCTTCTCCACCAGCTCATCTACGGTCGCGCTTTTTATATCCTCAAGTGAGGAAAAGACTTTCATCAGAGCTTTTCTTCTGGACGGGCCCACGCCCGGTATATCATCCAGCACGGAGTGGGTCTGCTCTTTGGTGCGAAGGGAGCGATGATACTCTATCGCGAAGCGGTGCACCTCATCCTGAATGCGGGTCAGGAGCTTGAAGGCTTCGCTGCCGGTATCTATCGGCAGTTCCACATTATTAAAATACAGACCTCTGGTGCGGTGATGATCGTCCTTGACCATGCCGCAGACAGGTATTTCCAGCCCCAGCTCATCCAGCACTTCCAGGGCTATATTCACCTGTCCTCTTCCGCCGTCCATCAGGATAATGTCGGGGAACACATCAAAATGGCCGTTTTCAGCCCCTTCTTCCCTTTCCTTAAGCCCGTGCTTAAAACGTCTGGTCAGCACTTCCCTCATGCTGGCGTAATCATCCGGCCCGCTCACAGTCTTTATGCGGAACTTCCTGTAATCGCTGCGTTTGGGTTTGCCCCTGTCATAGACCACCATGGAACCCACATTTTCAAAACCGGAAGTGTTTGATATATCGTAGGATTCCATGCGGTTAAGACCGCGCATGCCCAGTATATCCTCCAGTTCCCTTACAGCGCCTATGGTCCTGCCTTCTTCCTTCTTGATCTTTTCCTTATCCTGGCTCAGAGCCAGTCTGGCATTTGAGGCTGCCAGTTCCACCAGTTTTTCCTTCTGTCCCTTGCGGGGCGCCACCAGATAGACCCTGCCGCCCCTCTTGGCGCTCAGCCACTGCTCTATAAGCTCTTTTTCTCCGCTTTCTTCCTGCAGCATTATCTCTCTGGGTATAAAAGGCGTGCCTGCATAGAACTGTTTCACAAAGCTCGTGAGTATGCTCTCGTCACTCTCACTCTCGCTGTGCTTCATGTAAAAGTGTTCCCTGCCCACCATGCGGCCGGCACGCACAAAGAATACCTGCACTACTGCATCTTCCTCATCCCTTGCAAGGGCTACTATATCCTTATCTTCCTGGTTCATATCCTCGATCTTCTGCTTCTGGGCTATGCTCTGCACATGCTCCAGAAGATCGCGGCAGCGCGCGGCCTCCTCAAACTCCAGCTTTTCCGACGCTTCCTGCATGCGGGTCTTCAGTTCCTTAATAACAGGACCGTAATTTCCGCCCAGGAAATCCAGCGCCTTATCCAGACGCTGTCTGTACTCTTCGGGGCTCACTTTATCCTTAATGCACGGGCCGCAGCACTGACCTATATGATAATTAAGGCAGGGCCTCTCCTTCCCTATATCTTTGGGGAGCACGCGGCTGCAATCCCTCAGTCCGTATAGCTTATTGATCAGATCTATGGTCTCCCTTACGGAATAAGCGCTGGTGTAAGGGCCGAAATATCGCGACTTGTCTTTCTTCATCAGACGCGACAGGCTTATCCTGGGATAGCTCTCCGACACCGTAACCTTGATATAAGGATAAGTCTTATCGTCACGCAGCATGGTATTGTAGCGCGGCCGGTATTCCTTGATAAGGTCATTCTCCAGCACCAGGGCCTCCAGTTCGCTGTCGGTCACTATATACTCAAAGCGGTCTATCAGGCTTACCATGCGGTCTATCTTGGGTCCGCGGCCTATGTTTGCACGAAAATAAGACCGCACCCTGTTATTCAGGTTTACGGCCTTACCAACATAAATGATCGTATCATTTTTATCCCGCATAAGGTAAACCCCCGGGCGGGGAGGCAGCTTTTTCAGCTCCTCTTGCACATTGAATGTCTTCTCTTCGGACATGCTCTAAATCTCAGGCATTATCGCCGCCGTCATTGCTGTCTCCCGGCTGCTTGTAGACGCGCTTCTTAAACTCATCCGCAAACTCGGAGGAAACGGTGGGTGCAGCATCTGCTTTACCGTCTGCGGCAGTTCCTTCAGAAGCTCCTGTTTCTCCGGCAGCTGTCGCAGCAGTTGCTCCGTCAAAAGGCTTCCATTCAGCCCCTGCGCTTTCAGACGATGACTCCGGTGCGCTCCCTGCATAGGGATCGGAAGGACCGGGCTTCCCGTCTGCCGGAGCTTCGGGCGCCGCCGCATATCCCGGAGCTTCAGGCGCCGCCGCATCAGCCGCAGCGCTTGCTGCCTTTGCTGCCATGCTTGCCTCCACAGCCGGCGAGGGCTTCTTCTCCTTTTTCTCACGTCCGCGGGTCACAGAGATTATCTCCTTACCATCCGGAGTGAATTGGGGCTCGTCGCTCTCATTCGTCAGGATAACGCCTGCGCGGTCGCTGCCCTCTTCTTTGGTAGGCATGGGGATGCCCTTCTCACGGCAGTAGATCTCCATGAATTCATGACCGCTGATGGTCTCTTTCTCAAACAGATAGTCTGCTATCTTATTGAGGATCTCCCTGTTCTCGCTCAGCATCCTCTTCGCTTCTTCATAACTGTTGCGGATAAGAGTCTTAACTTCCTCATCCACGATAGCAGCTGTTTCGTCTGCACAGTTCTGCACGGTACTTCTGTTAAGATATTCATCCTGAACAGTCTCAAGCCCCATCATACCGAAAGCGCTGCTCATACCAAAACGGGTAACCATAGCCCTTGCAATACGGGTAGCCTTCTCGATATCATTTGCCGCGCCTGTGGTAACGGTATCAAAAACGATATCCTCTGCAGCACGGCCGCCTAAGAGGCTTACCAGTTCAGAGCGCAGTTCCTTCTCTGTCTGCATGAACTTTTCCTCTTCGGGATAGCTCAGCACGTAACCCAGTGTACCCATGGTACGGGGGATTATCGTTATCTTCTGTACAGGCTCTGCATTCTTCATGAGCGCTGATATAAGGGCATGTCCGGTCTCGTGATAGCTTACTATCCTGCGCTCCTGTTTGGAAAGCACCCTGTCTTTCTTTTCCTTACCTACGCTTACCAGCTCAACTGCATCCAGCAGATCTTTCTGGCTTACGTATTCGCGCCCGCGCTTTACCGCCAGGATAGCAGCTTCGTTTATCATATTTGCCAGATCCGCACCAACGGCGCCGACTGTAGCCAGACCTATCTCATCCAGATTAACGGTCTGATCCATCAGCACATCCTTTGAATGAACCTTAAGTATCTCAACACGGCCCTTAAGATCGGGCTCTTCCACGATAACACGTCTGTCAAAACGTCCGGGACGGAGCAGTGCCTTATCAAGTATCTCCGGCCTGTTGGTAGCTGCCAGCAGTATGATACCTTTCTTTGCATCAAAGCCGTCCATCTCGGAAAGCAGCTGGTTCAGGGTCTGCTCACGCTCATCATTGCCGCCGCCGTATCTGGATTCCCTGCTGCGGCCTATGGCGTCGATCTCGTCTATGAATATGATACAGGGAGCGCTCTTTTCCGCTTCTTTAAAAAGATCCCTCACACGGCTGGCGCCGACGCCCACGTACATCTCCACAAAATCAGAACCCGCAAGTGAGAAGAAAGGAACGCCTGCCTCGCCTGCTACGGCTTTTGCCAGCAGGGTCTTACCGGTTCCGGGAGGGCCCACCAGCAACGCACCCTTGGGTATCTTTGCACCTATCTTGGAATACTTGGTAGGATTATGAAGGAAGTCAACTATCTCAACTAAGGATTCCTTCGCCTCATCTTCACCGGCCACATCCTTAAAGGTAATGCCCGTCTCCTTGCCGCCGTACATCTTCGCATTGCTCTTGCCTACGCCAAAGATACCGCCGCCGCTCCTGTCCATGCGCTTGAACAGAAAGCCCAGGAAAATCCACAGCAGCACGATAGGCACCACATAAGTAAGGATAAAACTGAGTATCATGCTGCGGCCGTCTTCGATAGTACTCTTTACTTCGACTCCCGCTGCCAGCAAGCGCCCGGTCACAGTGGTATAATCCTCTGCCAGTCCGGTATAATACATATGCCCCGGCATACCCTGCTGGGTTCCTGTTGTCTCCAGCTTTATATGATCACCGTCTATCACAACCGTAGCGACCTTATTCTCGGATACCATTTTGAGGAATTCATTATAACTGATCTCCTCTGCCTGAGCGGATCCCCTGCCTACAAAGTAGCTTATCAGAAGCAGGGCCACCAGCGTCACGATTATAAAAGCCATTATATTGGGGCCTTTATTGCCGCTGTTGTTATTTCCGTTATTATTGTTATTGCTGCCGCCGTAATTATCGGGGCCGTCCCCCTGGGGGTTGTTGTTATATTCCTGCATATTTTATGTCTCCTATATTAAAGGTTCTTTACTCAAAAAGACCTTTTATTTGCGCTTCGTTACGGATATCTGCATATCCCGTCTTTCCGAAGTGTCTGTGAACGCAATGTAGATTTTACCACATATCCGGCGTATATAATAGTGCCAAACCTTTTAATTCACAAAAATAACACTATTTTTTTGTGTATTCGTACAAGAAATCCCAGTTACCGTCTTCTACAAGCCGGTCTTCAAAATCTTTTATTATGCCTCTTAACACATCTATCTCTTCTTCCATATTATCTACAGTTATAATACGGTCTTCGTTGATCACCGACATGGCCTGAAGCTGGTTGAACTCATAATCCGCATGGCAGTAATCGCAGTAATGCGAGATATCCATAATGCAGTCCCTGTCGTTAAAAACTCCGCTGTAAAAAGTCACATTATCATACTTATCCAGCCTGCGCACCGCATTCTCCCAGGCGTTATAATACCGCTCCAGCTTGCCGTCCCTGTAATGTATATCCCACCACAGTATTCCCGCCAGGGTAAAAAAGAATTTAAACTCCGTTTCCGGATGAGCCGCCACAAGAGCTTCAACCGAATCCATATTTGCATTTATACGCTTAAGATATTCCTCTCCGTCTATGGGTAGCATATCGCTTACTTCACCTTCCGGCAGATGTGTTTCCAAAGCGATATCGGCGCCAAAAGTCTTGAACGTGGTAAAATCATAGGCCATGCCCCTGTCATAGTCCGCATGGCGCGAGATCGCCAGCATATTGGGCAGATCATCAAAGAGCACATCTATATTCCAGAAATAATTCACATCATTGAAAGGGTTCTTATCCCTCAGAAATAACGCCTGATTCTGATCCGGCACGGGATCAATGGCATAACATATCTGATCCGGATCAAGTCCCCAGAATACATATTTAAGCTCCCTGTTGGCAAAAGCCTTCTCCAGATAATATACCAGCGTGCAGCAATGCGCGCCGGATGATACGGCTTTTTCGGTAGTGCAGCCGTACGCCTCATCAAAAGCGCTGCTGTTAATGTTCATGGTAACGGAAGAGCCCAGCATTACGGCATCATAATCCAGATGCTCCAGCGCCCCGTTGACCTGATACTCATATCTGGAATACACGGGTTTAAGCCCGGGAAGAAGGCCATGATAATGGAAAAAAGGATCCACAACAATTACCGGGATTGCTGCCAGTATCAGCAAAAACGCCGTCAGTCCGAAGAATCGCAGTATGAACTTTTTGCTCTTTTCTGCGTCCAAAGCACCCTCCTAAAAATTCGAATACAAAAAAACGACTACCTTCGACAGCGATATCACGCTGAAGAAAAACAGTATCGAAAGCACGGGAAGCAGCTTCTTTCCGTACTTTCCTTCACTCACATACTGATATGCGGTCTTTCCCCTGCAGAGTATTACCGATATCAGCAGCAATACCGCCACATAAGCTATATACATGCTCTGATACAGGGCCTCGCCTCCCGCTTTCTTTGCCAGTATGCCGGGTATATGCAGCAGGGCGTTATCCATCTCATAGGCCAGTGTAACGAAGCTCCCGTTTGAGCTGAAGGAAAACAGCCGCGAATAATAAGCCGGTATATCGGAAAGGCTGTTTGCCCTAAATATGACCAGAAAGCCCAGTATCATCAGAAAGGTTACAAAGCCTTTTATTATCCTGCCGGGCTTTTTTTCCTCAAGTTTTGCCAGAGGCTTTTCGAATATGGTTTCGATCGCTATAAAAATACCCTGACTGCAGCCCCAAAGCACATACGTCCATGCCGCGCCATGCCATATGCCGCTCAGTACAAAAACTATCAGCGTATTGACGACCGCGCGGGCTTTGCCTTTTCTGCTGCCGCCCAGGGGTATATAAACATATTCCGTAAAGAATTTGCCCAGCGTGATATGCCAGCGCCGCCAGAATTCCTTTATACTGCGTGAAAGATAAGGCCTGTCAAAGTTCAAGGGCAGATCGATATTAAACATCCAGCCCAAACCGATGGCCATATCACAATAGCCGCTGAAGTCAAAATACAGCTGGAAGGTAAAGGCAAGTATGCCTGCCAGTGAAGATATGCTGTCCAGGCTGCTCACATTATTAAAGGCATGGTCAGCGCCCAGCGCCAGCAGATCCGCCAGCAGCACTTTCTTTGCCAGTCCAAGCACAAAGAGGATCACGCCCTTTGTAAAATATACCCAGTCAAATGTCTTTTTCTTTTCATCATTGAACTGTGGCACCAGATCGCTGTGCTTTACGATGGGTCCGGCCACCAGCTGCGGAAAGAAGGTTACAAAGCTCATATAATCCAGCAGTCCGTAATGATCCGCTTTTCCATTCATCCTGTCTGCCATATAGGATATCTGCTGGAAGGTATAAAAACTTATACCCATAGGAAGCGCTATATGCTTCAGCGCCCAGTCCAGCCCGAAAGCCGCGTTCATATTGCTTATGAAAAAGTCATAGTATTTAAAATAGAAAAGCAGCCCCAGATCAAATATTATCCCCAGAATGCCGAAAAGCTTATTCTTTCCTGTTTTCTTCATCAGCAGGCTGCAGATAAAATTACCCGCTATGCTGGAAGCTATCAGAAAAAAAAGCGGTATATTAGCCCAGGAATAAAAGACCAGAGACGCAAATACCACCCAGGCAAGCGCCGGGCGGTATTTCTTAAAGTGATTCAGCGTATAGTAGCCCAAAAGAGTAATGGGCACAAATAAAAATATAAATAAATACGAGTTAAAATACATGCTGCCTACCTGTGGTACAGCTTCTTTGTCTGATAATTGGGCTCGCAGGTAAGATTTACTCCCAGCTTGCGGAAAGTGCTCATATCCACGCGCGAAAGGATAACCGAGGTGTGAACCTCAAGCCCCTTGAGCCTGGGAAGCTGTTCCATGGCTTTTGCCGCCTTTTCATCGCTTGCCGCGCATACCGAAAGAGCTATCAGCACTTCATCCGTATGCAGGCGGGGATTATGGCTGCCCAGGCTTCCCACCTTAAGATCCTGTATGGGGTCTATAACCTCGGGCGAGATAAGCTTTACTTCGTCGGGTATCTCCGCCAGCGACTTAAGAGCATTTAAAAGCAGCGCTGCAGATGCTCCAAGAAGATCCGTGGTGCGGCCGGTGACTATCTTACCGTCAGGCAGTTCCATGGCTGCTGCCGGCGCTCCCGTCATCTCAGCCTTTAAAAGCGCTGCTCCTATCACAGGTCTGTCTTCGGGACTTACCCCTGCCTGCTTCATAAGAAGCTCCAGCTTCATGACTTCTTCATCGTCGGTATTGCCCTGTCTGCGGCGGCAGAGCGCATCATAATATCTGCGCACTATCTCCTGCTTTGATGCTTCCCTTACGGCTTCATCATCTATTATGGCTTTGCCCGCCATATTCACGCCCATATCAGTTGGAGATTTGTAAGGTGATGAACCCATGATCTTTTCGAAGATGGCATTGAGAACAGGGAATATCTCAACATCGCGGTTGTAATTCACTGTCTGCTCGCCATAAGCTTCCAGATGGAAGGGGTCGATCATGTTAACATCGTTTAAGTCTGCCGTGGCTGCCTCATATGCAAGGTTCACGGGATGTTTAAGCGGTATATTCCAAATGGGGAAAGTCTCGTATTTGGCATAGCCGGCTTTTACCCCGCGCTTGAATTCATGATAAAGCTGGGATAAGCAGGTAGCCATCTTTCCGCTGCCGGGTCCCGGCGCGGTAACTACAACAAGTGAGCGGCTGGTCTCGATATAATCGTTACGGCCATAGCCTTCATCACTTACGATATACTGAACATTTGCGGGATATCCCGCTATGGGATAATGGCGGTATACCTTGATGCCCAGGTTTTCGAGCTTTTTCTGGTAAGCCACAGCTGCCGGCTGCTCAGTAAACTGGGTCAGCACCACAGATCCCACGAACAGGCCGTAATCACGAAAAGCATCTATAAGACGAAGCACATCCATATCATAGGTAATACCCAGATCGCCGCGCACCTTATTCTTCTCAATATCGGAAGCGTTGATGGCGATGACTATCTCGGCATCATCCTTCATGGTGCTTAACATCCTTATCTTGGAATCGGGCTGAAAGCCTGGCAGCACACGGCTTGCATGAAAATCATCAAACAGCTTGCCGCCGAATTCCAGATACAGCTTGCCGCCAAAGCTCTTTATACGCTCGCGTATGTGCTCCGACTGCAGCTGAAGATATTTTTCGTTATCGAATCCCTGTTTGTACATGGTTATACCCTTTTAATAGACCTCTCAACATGACCTGTTCTGTCATCCTGAGGGCTTCAGCCCGAAGGATCCTGACAGAACCTTCGGGGCTATTGATAATATGGTTTAGTTCTGTTTATAAATTTACTCTGTCAAGATCCTTCGCTTCGCTCAGGATGACAATGGAAATCGATTC
>CAMOEK010000021.1:0-24518 GCA_946612125.1 uncultured Lachnospiraceae bacterium
GAAGGCGAAGTGCTGGCAAAGATACCCGTGGATTTTACAAATGTATGGGAAACGTACAAGGCTGATATAAACATTCCCGATGGAGTGGGAGCGATATTCTTAAGTTACAAAGGCGGCGGAACCTGTGATCTGCAGGGCTTTGAATTAATCTGATCTTAAATCTTAAAGGCCGGCTCCTTTCGGGGCCGGCCTCTTTTTGGATTTATTTCTTCATCATTTCGTTTACTATGGACTGCACTGCGGAATAATCATATCCGGCTGCGGTGAGCTTGTCCTTGCGCTCCTGGCCTACGCCCCAGTTGCCGCGGATAACTTCCTTAGCGATCTCCTCGTTGCTTTTCTTTGCGGAATTTTCCTTTGCTGCCGCTACTACGGAAGAAAACTTAGACTGAGGACTGTTATTATCCGGCTTATTGTCTCTGTTCTTAAGTGCATCTGAAAATGCGGGCATCTCTTTTCCCTCCTTTACAGTAACTGTTATACCCGTTCTTGATACGGGGTATTTTTTGGATACGCGGATATTATATCACGCCGCCGCACTTTTGGAAACCATGGTTTCCCCGTGGTTTCTTCCGAAAGAAGCAAAATGAACACAGTTTAAGAACAAGCCCTGCGTTGCGGCAGGGCCTGTTTTATGATAACATGAAAGCACTTTGTGAGCATAAGCGCGTATTTAAATGCGCAAAGAATATAATATCAAATACACAGGAGGTACAGTAAATGGATTACGTTGAGATCTTTAAAGATGTTAATCTGACTAAAAGCTTTAAGGGGATACAGAACAATAATCCCATTATCGAGCAGCATTACGGTGCAGATCCTTATGCGCTGGTATATGATGACACGGTTTATTTCTATATGACGGCAGATGCATATGAATATGATGAGAAAGGCGAGATTAAGGAGAATACCTATGGCAAGATCCGCAGCCTTTATGTTGTATCTACAAAGGATATGATAAACTTCACCGATCATGGTGAGATAATGATAGGCGGTGAAGGCGGCGCAGCCGGCAAATGGGCAAAGAATTCCTGGGCTCCCGCAGCAGCCTGGAAGATGATAGACGGAAAGCCCAAGTTCTTCCTGTACTTTGCAGATAACGGCGGCGGCATAGGCGTGCTGGCTGCTGACAGTCCCGTAGGTCCTTTCAGGGATGAGCTGGGTCACGGCCTGATCCGCAGGGATATGGAGAACTGCGGCAATGTTGAGTGGCTTTTTGATCCGGCAGTGCTGATGGATGATGACGGCAAGGCTTATATCTACTTTGGCGGCGGCGTTCCCAAGGGAAAGGCAGCGCATCCCGGTACAGGCAGATGCGCTCAGCTGGGCGATGATATGATGAGCCTCACAGATGTACCCAAGGTGATCGATGCGCCTTACCTCTTTGAGGATTCCGGCATACATAAATTCGGTGATACCTATTTCTACACTTATTGCTCAAACTTCAGTGTAGATCCCGAAGGAACAAAAGAATACGGCTTTAACAACGGTGAGATCTGTGTGATGACATCAAAATCTCCTTTAGGGCCTTTCGCTTTTAAGGAGAGGATACTCAAGAATCCCGAGTTCTATTACGGAGTGGGCGGCAATAATCATCATGCGATATTTAAGTTTAAAGATCAGTGGTATATCTGCTACCATTCACGCATGCTTGAGAAAGAGCAGGGCATACTCCACGGTTACCGTTCCACCAGCATAGATGAGTTTACGCCGGCGGCAGACGGTACCATCGGTGATATAAAGATGACCAGCCGCAGCAGAAAGCAGGTGGGCCATCTTGATCCCTATAAGGCTGTCAACGGCGCGACCTTTGCAGTAATGGGCGGCGTGGACACCGCGCCTGCAGATGAAGTGAGCGAAAAGTACGGCTGCGGCAGGCTTTTGCTTACAGCGATCAACAGCGGCGACTTTGTCAAGCTTGAAGGCGTGGACTTTGGCGATAAGGCTCCCGTAAAAGTTAAGGCTACCGTAAGGACAAACGGTGAAGAGGGCGTGATACGCGTTACAGCCGGTTATCCCGACAGGACCGTGATCGCCTACATTCCCGTTAAGGGCAACGGCACCGTAGTCTGCGAAGCAGACATAGAGGTTCCGGTCAAAGGCGTTCAGGACATCTTCTTTACCTTCAGCGGCGAAGGCTACGAAGTTGAGGAATGGATATTTGAATAAGCGCAAGGGTTGAATCCCTGATATTATCTTTTAAACGTATGGGCAGCGAAAACGGTGATCATCAGATCATAAACAGGAGGGAAAAGTGATGGTAAAACATGTTATTCTTTGGACTCTCAAGGAGGGGTATTCCCCGGAAGAGGCTGCTGAGATCAAAAAGGGTGTAAAAAATGGTCTTGAAAGTCTTAAAGGCGAGATACCGGGCCTTATTGACATCAAAGTATATACGGAACCTTTAGCCAGCGCAAACTGCGATATGATGCTGGATTCGTGTTTTGAAAACGAGGAAGCGTTAAAGGGATACGCTGTGCATCCCAGCCATGTAGAGGTGGCGACAACTAAAGTAAGACCTTTTGTGACATCCAGGACAGTCATGGATTGTGAAGCTTAATAAGTGACAGATAAAAAAAGAATATACGCCGTAAACGGACGATCAAATTTCAGGAGGTAACCGGGATGGATCAGATCTACAAAGAACTGATGGACAGAGTGGCTTATCTGAATTTCGTTGAGGCGAATACCGGGGGAAAGATCGCGGAGAGCGGCGTGTCAAAAGAGGATCTGGAAAACGCCTATCTCTCCGTGATCGATTCATTATTTGAGCTTTCAAAATAACATACGGTTCGGGCTGTCAAGAGAACGCAGAAATATCAAGGCTTCCCTGGATAAGACATGCAAACTGTCCGAACGCAGGAATCATCTGGATTATGTGGCCCTGGAGGCTATGGAGCTGTTCTTTGATTCAAAGCAGATCACGGATTATGATTACATACGCTCGCATAAGGAGAAGGCGGTACGTCATCTTTCCTTCTTCCATACGCTTATGAACCGTTATATGTCTCATAAGGAATATTATCTTAAAGAGGCTCCACCCGCGATAAGGGTATTCATGTTCCTTATCATGGGAGGAACCCAGTATGCAGAGATATGCGCGCCGAAGATAAACTATGCGTTATACGGTTACGGATACGGAAACGGCGCCCTCGGAGGCTCCAGTGCCCAGACTGTATATCCCGGTTATGAGCCGGGTGTGGACTATAATAAAATGAAGGCTGCGAATGAAAAGGTTTCACGCTTAAAATCAGCCAGAGCACTGACGGATTACTATGTTGAATTTTCTGATTGCAAAATAATGCAGATCGATCCATATAGTGAAAAAGGCTTGAAGAAGAAAGCAGTAAGATCCTATACCGTCACCTTTCCCACGCAAAGGTCATGGATGTACCCGTGGGAAGGGTGATGGTCAGTTTATCGTCGTCGATCTTTGCGGTAAGTATATTGGGATTGTCTCCGTATTTTAACTGGTAGGTGCCGTCTTCCTGAGGGATCAGATCACCTCTGTATTCCTTTTCGCCGGTGACGGTCAGAAAGAAGGTTTCGCCGTCGTCGGAATTGAATCTTGGAAGTGAACTTTCGTCATCTCCGGGCAGGGGGTAGGAAGTTTCGCCATCTATAGTCCAGCTTTCTATCACCCATTTTGAGGTGATGGAAGGCGCGGTCTCTTCCGTGTCATAAACCGGGGCCGGATCATTTATGTCTGCAGGCCCATATACGTCATAATTTTTGTTATAACATGCGCTCAGGGAACCTGCGCAGAACAGCGTTGTCGCTGCAAGACCAAGTAATCTGGCTTTGTTTTTTAACATCTTCATTCTTTGATCCTCCCGCTATTATTGTATATAGATAAATTTTGTTTTTCTGAAGGCGGATATTATCTTTAGGACCGCCGAATAGATAAGTCCTATGGCGTATATGAGTACGGCGATGCTGCCTTCATTAATGAACATGATGCAGACGATGGCCATAAGCAGGTCCACCATTCCGTGTATGAGTTTGAACCTCCAGGATGGTGCGCCCTGCAGCCTGGCTTCTCTGGCTCTTAAGACTTCCACGAGACCGGAAAAAGCGTGTATCACGATCAGATAAAACAGCACATAAAATTTGGGGATATTTGTCAGGCTTCCGGTAAGAGCCCCAAAGTCGAAGAGGATGACTCCGCGATGCTTTTTGGACATACAGGTCTTTAGGAAGAAAATGGAAAGAAGCCCATATCCTGGTGATGTTCTGCAGACCGACAATATCGGTGCGGGCATCCATCATCTCCAGCTGAAGCTGCGTGGTGGCGGCCTTTAGCGGGGCTTTTATCTTAGACAGCAGTGTTACTGAGCACAGATCGACAAACTGCGCGCTGTAGGCTATATCCATGCTTTCCTTATGTGTATACCCGGCCAGAATGGCGGCGGCATATGTGGCGTAATAATGAAAATCTTCCTGCATGCAGCTTACTCCTTTGCCGCCTTTTTGAGGCTTTTGATCCGCATAGCGGAATATATCATATTTATCAGCATGATCATCTGCGTAAGATCGACTGCAGCGGCAGCTATAGCCGGCGCATTTATGCCGTTATCAAAATCGAAGGGCGTCAGCAATGCTATAAATATGACATCGATGGCTGCAATTACAAGAAAGATCCTGTTTTTGCTCCTGCCACTACTGTATCTTATAGCACTGATCCCTACGAAAAGGTGTATGGAAAGAACGAAAAGCAGTACAAGGAATATGATGATCATGGTTATGAGCTTCACAAACCACAGTATGGATCCATCTACATTATCGAACGCATTGCCCAAAACGGAATCATCCAGGAGGATCATTATCAGAGTCCTGACAGCCGCCCATAAACCGAAAAATATATAATAGCGTCCGTTCAATCTTATGTTGCTGTTATAACGCCGTATCAGCGCTTCTTTTTCCCTGTCTGTCATCCGCTTTGCAATTCCCGATCGTATTTATGATACCACGCTATTATATCATTTATATATCAGCTCTGCATACTCTTCTTTTTTATTGTTTTTTTCACATGTTTGGATGTATAATGTTGAATGTATCAGTATGATACGATGAGAGGGATACAGGTAATGGCAAATCTTAAAGACGTAAAGTATGATGCATTCATAAGCTATCGGCACAGTGAATTTGACAGTTTTGTAGTTGAGAATCTTCATAAGAAACTGGAAAACTTCAAACTGCCCAAATCGGTACTGAAAAAGGTTAAAAACGGCAGGACAAGGATAAACAGGGTATTCCGCGATGTAGATGAGCTGCCCCTTGCCGATAATCTTTCCGAGCCTATCAATGAGGCACTCAGAAATTCTGATTATCTTATCACAGTATGTACTCCCAGATATCCGGAATCACGCTGGTGCATGAAGGAGATAGAGACCTTCCTTCAGACCCACGACAGGGATCATATCCTGGTGGTACTGGCTGAGGATGAGCCTGTCAATTCCTTTCCGAAGATACTTACCCTTGAGGAAGTGGAAACCGTTGATGAAAAGGGTGAAAAGGTTATCATCCGTAAGGAGCTGGAACCCCTTGCGGCAGATACCCGCGGAGAGAATAAAAAAGAAGTGCTCAAGGCTATGGATACTGCTGTTATCAAACTGGCAGCGGCTATGTTCGGCCTTGAATTTGATGATCTCCGCCAGCGACGGCGTGAGCAGAAGATACGCCGCATGGCATTGGTATTCGGAAGTATAGGCGCGGCAGTTCTGGGCTTTTCCATTTTTGCAACAGCTACTCTGATAAAGATAAGCAAACAAAACGAGATGATAAATGAGCAGTATGCCAGACTCCAGGACAGTTTTGCCGGGACAATGGCAAACGTTTCCACACAGCTGCTGCAGGAAGGACGGCGCAAGGATGCGGTATATGCAGTAAGGACAGTGCTGCCGGATTCAGGAGAAGACGGTTTCAATAATTCTGCTTTCAATGCCCTTGTTACGGCTATGGACATTTATAAGATATCATGCGAGCATTCTCCGGTATGCTTTTATGAAACTGAAGGATGGATCAATGACAGCAAAGTATCCTGCGATGGCAATTATGTGATCGTGACGGATGATGACAGTGTATATGTTTTTGAAGCGTCTGACGCGGAACCGGTAAAAAAGATCAATAAAAGAAAAGACTCCGGCCCTGAAGGTATGTTTGAAGCCGCTTTTTGCGGAGAAGAGGGAGTATTGATATGTGATAACGGAGAAGCAACATATTACTCTTTAACGGATAACAGTTCAAAGAGTGTAGATATAGATTCGGAAACTTTTCTCTATGCCAGTGATGATGGGTTTGTTACCTATGCCTGCTTTACTGACATACTGTATGCTGTTGATAATTACGGAGAAGTGATCTATACCCTGGATCTGAGAAAAGTAACGGACTGCGATGATCTCTGGCTTTCCAGTATCAGTTTTAACGACGGTGATACGCTGCTGGGTATTCAGGCTGACGGAGAATGCCGGGTATGCCTTATTGATGAATACAGCGGAGAAGTAAAGTATACGGGGACATTTGAGGAACTCTATGATGTGAGCTGTGTATCAGACAGCGGCGTTATCTATATGGCCCTGCTGCCGGCAACAGAGTCTGCAGGATTCAATACGCATGTATACGCCATAGATGCAGAGACGGGCCGTGAGCTGTGGAGACAGAAGATAGATGATTTTAAGTTTGAACAATCAGGTTTAGCCGTTACGGACGGATTATTAATGATCTGCGGACTGAATGATATACAGGTATTGGACAGGGAAAGCGGAGAAGTTCTTAAAGAACATACTTTTTCCGATATGATCTATTCATGGTGGATAGATGAAGGATGGTTCCATTTTATTATGGAAGACGGTGGCGTCTTCTACTGCGATCAGGACAGTGTTACAGAGATACGTGATTTTTATACCATAAAGCCCTCGATAGAAGTAAATGATGCGGTATTCAGGAACGGGGATCTTTTCTGCAGAGGCGGGGCAAGCAATTACATGGTCAGGTATTCTGCTGAGATCAGTTCGATGGCGACAGCTGAAGATGGTTTGGAAGGTGATGATGAGTATTGTGAAATGGCAGATCGTGACATGTTTAAAGACAAGGAATATAATGTGAACGAAGAATCGGTTACCTTTGCTCTGTATTCGGTTGATAAAAAGTACATTATGGTCCAGTTCATAGATCAGGTGATAAAGATATTCGATACTGAAACAAAGACCTGTGTCAGTACTTTTATGCAGCCCGAGGAAGAGATTTATGATTTCCGTTATAACGATCTGACTGAATGCTATATTATCAGCGGTACCAAGTCATATCTGCTGGATGATAAGTTTAATATAGTCTGTGAGACCGGCCTTATTTCGGGCAGGGACGGCGGTGATCTGATACTGGTAGGTGACAATTACGAAACTTACCGTATCCCCTGGTTTTCCTACGAAGAATTCATCCAAAAGGCGGATGAATATCTTGGCGATTATGTACCTTCGGAAGAGATCAGGGAAAAATACGGTATGCAGTGAACCGGGAAAAAGGAGTAGAAATGAAAGTTAAAGATATAAATCCTCTTTTGAAAAAGGATTATCCCGATGTGGATGTGATACGTGTCGGCGACATCTATTACATGGTGAGCACGACCATGTATTTCATGCCGGGGTGTGAGATATTGCGCTCTTATGATCTGCTGCACTGGGAGCATGCAGCTTTTGTATATGACAGGCTTGATTCTACCCCGGCGCAGCGCCTCGAGGGTGAGGAGAACATATACGGACAGGGAATGTGGGCTGCCAGCCTGCGTTACAATAAAGGCTGCTTTTATGTGATCTTTGTGGCCAACGATACGCATAAGACTTATCTGTATCGATCCGAAGCAATAGAGGGACCCTGGAAAAAAAGCGAGATAGAAGGGTTTTATCATGATAATTCCCTGCTCTTTGATGATGACGGCAGGATCTATATCGTATACGGAAACCGTGAGGTGTATCTTACGGAGCTTAAGGACGATCTGAGCGGGCCCAAAGAGGGCGGCGTAAATAAAATGATCGTTAAGGACCGTGACGACGCATATCTGGGTTACGAAGGCGCGCATATCTATAAGATAAACGGAAAGTATTATATCTTTTTCATACATATGCCCAGGGCAACGGGACGCAGGACGGAAGCCTGCTTTGTTGCCGATTCGATAGACGGAGAGTACAGAGGGCGCGACGTGATGGATGACGACCGCGGCTATTGCGGCAGCGGCTGCGCGCAGGGCGGCATAGTGGATACTCCCGACGGGAAGTGGTATGCCATACTCTTTCAGGACAGCGGCGCGGTGGGCCGCATACCCGTACTTATGCCCGTAAGTTTTAATGAAGATGATGAGATACCTGTATTTGGCGATAACGGAAAAGTGCCTCTTGAATTTGAAGTTCCCGATGGTAAGGAGGGCTATGAATACGAGCCTTTGACCGGCAGCGATGACTTTAAGGATCCTGCTCCGGGAAAGGGATCCCGCTTTAGCGGAAGCTTTGGTTTCAAGAGCCGCTGGCAGTTTAATCATGAGCCGGAGCCGGAACTGGTGGAACATGACGGCGTAAACGGAAGCGTAAGGATAACTACAGGCAAGGTATGCAGGAATCTGGTGCAGGCAAAAAATACGCTTACGCAGCGTACAACATATCCTGTTTGCGCTGCGCAGGTAACCGTTGACGGCAGCAGCCTTAAAGAAGGAGATTACGCCGGTCTTTGCCTGCTTGAGAGCGCGTATGCATTTATAGCGATCACCCGCAGGAAGGGTGAACTGTATCTGGTAATGTATGACCGCGAAGCGCCTGAAGGATTGTGGGGAGAAAGACATGATACAACTCCCGGCAGGGAGAGGGCGGCTGTAAAGCTTAACGGCAGCAGCGCTGTGCTTCGCGCGGAAGCGGACTTTACGATGATGAAGGATACTGCCTGTATGTATTATGTGGAAGATGGGGAAAAGAAGCAGCTTGGAGCGGAGGCAAAGCTCTGTTTTAAGCTGGATCATTTTACCGGCGCGCGTTTCGGACTTTTTGTGTATTCTACTGAAGAATGCGGCGGAAGCGCAGTGTTTACGGACTTTATTTATGAGTAAGATCTCAATCATATAAGAAAACAGAAAAGGAGGAAATAAGACAATGGCAGAATCAAGAGGACCGGTTGCACCTAAAGATCCTACAGCTAAAAGACCGTTTTATTACATAATGAGGGATAAGGAGATCTGTCCTTTACCCCAGCCGGATGGCAGAGGCATTACCTTCATATATGAAAGTGACGGCAGATTAAAGGCCAGCGCCAAGCTGGTAGGCAATCTGGAAGACGAGACCATGCTCGAAGAACTGGTCAAAGTTGATACTTTCAGAAAACAGGTCCACAGCGTGGGCGTATCCATACAGAAAGCAGGCGAGCCTGTCAAAGCCACCTTTGCTTTCCAGATGTACGGACATAAGGACCCTTATAATTCAGGAACCACCCTTACCATGGACATCGATACCGACGGCATGGAAATGGTAATGGAGCTGGATAAATTCGAATGGTCCGATGATGATAATGTGGTGGGGCAGATACGCTTTGAATTTCCGGAGCCCGGCATAATGGCAAAGGTTTCGGTAGCTTTTTATCTGAATGACGGATATACCGCTCCCGAGCAGAAGGAAGATAAAGAAGTAGATTATAACAGTGAAGCTTACAAGAACATGATAGCAAAGTCACTTATGCAGAAGGGCAATGTTCATCGTCTTAAAGCAGCCATCGAAAAGGCGCGCAGAGGCGAGAAGCTTGAATTTGCCTGCATAGGCGGTTCCATAACCCAGGGCGCAGGCGCGATCCCGATCAACACGGGCTGTTATGCCTATAATGCCTTCAAGGGCTTTTGCGATATTGCAGGACGCGGCTATGAAGACAATGTTGGCTATACCAAAGCCGGCGTAGGCGGCACCCCTTCCGAGGTGGGCATACTGCGTTACGATCACGATGTGACCGACGGCGGCAAAAAGATACCCGATGTGGTGATCGTTGAATTTGCCGTGAATGATGAAGGTGATGAGACCAAGGGCGAATTCTTTGATTCGCTTGTAAGAAGGATATATAACAGTCCGCAGAAACCTGCCGTTATACTGCTGTATTCGGTATTTGTTGACGGTTATAATCTGCAGGACCGCTTAAAATGCGTGGGCGAAGCATACCATCTGCCCATGGTCAGCATCAAGGATGCGGTTTACGATCAGTTCTATTTAAGCGAAGAGGATGGCGGAGTGGTAAGCAAGAGACGCTACTTCTACGATATGTTCCATCCCACAAATGTGGGACATCGCATCATGGCGGATGGACTTATCAATATATTCAAAGCAGCGGATGCTTCCGATGACGAAGAGGACTTTGATATAAGCGGCATCACTCCTCCCAAGGGCGGAGAGTTTGAGAACATCTATCTGGTAGACAGATCAAATATCGATAAATGTCCTGCAGTTATAAGCTATGACTGCGGAGCCTTTACGGGACACAGCACCGAAGTGCAGTTTGTCGAGCGTGATCTGGATCTGGGCGGAACTCCGGAGTTTAATGAGAACTGGCTGTATGAAGGCAAGGGCGGTGAGGCCGTATTTAAGGCAAAGATAAAGTGCAGCGCTCTGGTTGTTGCCTACATGGATTCAGCATCACCCGAAGTGGGCACGGTGGAAGTATACGTGAACGGCGATAAGAAGCTCACCATCGATCCGCATATCATAGGCTGGGCGCATTGCAACGCGTATATCGCGCACAGGGGCGGCCCCGCAGCAGAGTATGAGGTGGAGATAAGAGTGCCCGAGCAGGATAAGGACAAGCGCTTTACCTTCCTGGGTTTTGGTGTAGTGGATTAAAAGAAAGAACTATACAGCTTTTGAAATGAAGGAATGCCGGCATTAATTGCCGGCATTTCTGTTTCTGTATTCGCTTGGAGAACAGCCCTTCTGCTGTTTGAATATCCTGTTAAATGTGGAAATGCTTGAAAAGCCGGATGTGATGGCCACATCTGTTATAGGTATGTCCTGGCGCAGCAATAAGGTTTCTGCTTCCATTACGCGCCGCAGACACAGATAGTCGCTGAAATTATAGTTTGTATATTTCTTGAACAGTCTGGAAAAATGGAATTTGGAAAAGCCTGTCTTTGCTGCCATGTCTTCCAGAGAGAGTCTTTCCGTAAAGTGTTCGTCAATATATTTAAGGGTGTTGGTAAACAGGTCCATATACTCCTTGCGCTTTGTGGGCAGGGTATTGGCGCAGCTGTTTATCTGCTTTTCGTAATTTTTGCCCAGGCTTATAAAAAGCTGTAAAAGCAGCGACGGTATTGAAAGATCGGAGTATTCTTTTTCGGTAAAATACTCCCTGTTCATCTGCATGAGTATCCCGTAGATCTCGTCGTAAGCCTGCTCGTTGTCTTCGCGGGTGATGAGCAGGGGCTGGGACAGGATGGACATTATGCGGGCAAAGCTGCGCAGTGAAGTAAAGTAGCTTACATTCATCAGATAGATATAGCGCATCCCGTTAGGGGGAGCTATTATCTCATGTGTTACTCCGGGCGGGATGAACAGTATCTGCGCGGGCTGCACTTCGTAAGTATTCTTATTGCATATTACGGTATAGACATTCTCCTCAGGGAATATTATCTCCAGTGCGGAATGTCTGTGGGGGGTAAAACCCTTATTTATATCGTTATGCCAGATCCTGTAAGGATTCCCGCTCTGGTAGTCGACAACCTCGTGACCGTTTGTCACGTGCCTTGCCGATGCAAAATCGGCGTTGACAGAATAATACTGTTCGCGTGTGAATTTAAGATCTTCGTTTTTATATTCCATATAGAACCTCTCAAATATTGCTACACTGCCCAGATTATATCACATGCTCACAATTTGTTCAATTATTCCAGTTATTTTTGAGTAGTTTTAAGTAAGCTGTTTATGGTATAATCTCTCCAATGCAAATTCAAGCAAAGGGGGGCCGTGAATATCTATGAGCCGCATGGTTTTGAAGAGGGATTATCTTCCCTGCTTTATCATCGAGACTGAATGTTTATCCGGTGTTAAAAAGATCGCTGCCAAAGTAAGGGAGGATCTTTATAAAGTATTCGGAGATATGCCTGAAAAGAGAAAGACAGCCGGCGGCGTTATGCCTGTGATCGACGAGATCAGCCTTGTGTTCGGTATAGTGGGGCAGAGTCCGCTGATCGATGATATGGCGGAGAAGGGTATCATTGATGTAAGCGCCGTCAGGGGAAGAAGAGAGGTTTACGGATTCTTTCCGGTCAGGGACGATCTTCTGGTGATAGCGGGAAGCGATAAGCGCGGTGCTATCTACGGGCTCTTTCATTTATCCGAGCTTCTGGGCGTATCACCCTTTGTTAACTGGTCTGCGCTTCCTCCGGGAAAGAAGGATTCCTTCATTATAGATGATGCGCATTATTTTATTTCGAGGGAGCCCTCCGTTGAGTACAGAGGATTTTTTATAAATGATGAATGGCCCGCGTTCGGTGAATGGTGCAGCAGGCACTTTGGCGGATTTACGGCAGAGATGTATGAGAATGTATTTGAACTGCTGCTGCGTCTTAAGGGTAATTATCTCTGGCCTGCAATGTGGAGTTCCTGCTTTGCGGAGGACGGCCCGGGACTTGCGAGCGCGGAACTGGCAGATGAGCTGGGCGTTATCATGGGACTTTCGCATCATGAGCCCTGCCTGCGTCACGGTGAGGAATACAGCCATGTGCGCGGAAAGGATTCCATATACGGGGACGCATGGAGCTTCATTTCGAATAAGGAAGGCATTACCCGTTTCTGGAGAGACGGTTTGAAACGCAACGGCCATCTGGAAAATGTTATCACTGTCGGCATGCGCGGTGAAAGGGATTCGACCGTGCTGGGCAAAGAAGCCACGCTTGCGGATAACATTAATCTGCTGCGTGATGTGTTAAGAACACAGGAGCAGCTTATAAAGGAAGAAGTTAATGAAGATCTGAGCAAAGTACCCCGCATGCTGGCTTTATATAAGGAAGTGGAAGCATATTATTACGGGGATGAGACAACTCCGGGGCTGAAGGAAGGCTGTCCCGAGCTTGAGGATGTTATCCTGATGCTCTGCGATGATAATCACGGTTATCTGAGAAGTCTCCCCGATGAGCAGATGCGCAAGCATCCCGGCGGGTTCGGCATGTATTATCATTTTGATTATCATGGCGGTCCCGTGTCCTATGAGTGGATCAATTCGACCTATCTGCCCGAGGTATGGCAGCAGATGAACACCGCCTATGAATACGGCATACAGCGGCTCTGGATAGTCAATGTGGGCGATCTGGGTCTGCAGGAGCTGCCGCTGTCTTATTTCCTTGATATGGCATATGATTTTGACAAATGGGGCAAGTGCGGACCGGACAGCGCAAAGAAATATATGGACTATTGGATGCGCAGACAGTTCGGCGCAGCTTTTGAGCCGGCGGATATCATAAGACTGGCCGATGTCCAGATGCGCGCCAGCCGTCTTATCCATAACAGAAGACCCGAGCATATGAATGAGTCTGTTTATCATGTTCAGGAAGATTATGAGGCCAGCCGCATGCTGGATCAGATCGTGGATATATCCAACGAATATGACGAACTGGCGGAAAAGTGTCCGAAAGAGTACAAGGATGCGCTGTTTGAGCTTATCGGTTACAGCCTGATGGGTGGAATGAACCTGATCAGTCTGTGGCTCTGCAGGAGTTTCAACCACTACTATGCATCAATAGGCGCGCTGGCGGCAAATGTATATGCCGATATGATGGAGCAGATGTTAAAGGCGGATGAGAGCCTTAAGGAAGTGCTGCACAGCATAGCCGGCGGCAAATGGGACGGCTTTGGGGAGGCGCTGCATATAGGCTTTAAGAACTGGAATTCCGAGGAATGCCGCAATCCCGTGATCGAAACCGTCGTGCCGGTTAACGGCAAGGCTCTTGTAGCGGGACTTATCGGTGAAAACGGAGCCAGCCGCGGAATGGAATGGACTAAGAGAGTCCTGGAGCTTAAGCGCTATGACAGGGAAGATGACGAGCATGCGTGGGCTGATATCTTTGTTTCCTCCTGCGGTAGGGAAGAGGTGGAATTTGAGATCAGATCCGGTGCTGACTGGCTGGTTCCCGAATACACCAAAGAGCTGCTTTCGGAAGATGATCCTTTCCGTATCATAGAGCTCTGCGTTGATAAAAAAGCTGCTAAGGGAGAAAGCGCAAAGCTTGAGATAATCTACCCGGGCGGAAAGATAGAGTTTAAGGTTAATGCTCCTGCAGGCAGCAGGATCGGAGACAGTTTTGCGGAGTGTGACGGCATCGTGGCTATTGATGCGGCTCATTACAGCGGCAGGCAGGATGTAAGCGGGGCGAGGTTCTGCCTTGTGCCCGGTCTGGGACGACGTGAGGATGCTATGGCGTTAATGCCTGTAACGGCTTATTTTGATAAAGCTGAAGACGCTCCTTACCTTGATTACAGCTTTAATATAAAGGAAGACGGCGAATATACTGTATACTTCCAGCTGCTTTCCTGCAATCCCTGGATCCGAGGCAGAAAGGTGAAACTCTGCTTTTCTGTCAACAGTACGGAGATTGTTAAGTGTGACGCTGTATCGGAGAAGTATGTGGCCGGTGAATCTTATGATTGGGGAATGGGCGTGATGAACCATGTGCATCTTGTTGAGGCGGATGTTAAGTTGACGGCCGGAAGCAATAACTTAAGATTTTACGGGACGGATCCGGAGAATGTTTTGGAGCGTGTGATCATTGTGCGCAAAGGCTGCAAAGCTCCCGGGTCGTTCCTGGGCCCTGATGAGAGCTTTAAAGAGTGATTTTTTGACAAAATGCACAAGAAAAGTTCATAAAAAAGCGTGAATTTATGTAAAAGAAACAACGCAAGAAATGAGCAATATGGAGCATTGTTTGATAAGCACATAAAAAGAGCAGTATTTATAATTTCAATTGTGAAATTTTCGCGTGGTGTTTTTATATTTGCATTAACGGGGGCCTTATGCGCATGCGGAAAGCCGGACGGGACAGCAGTTCCGGAGCCTGAGCTTGTGGTTAGCCCTACAGATACAGCGGACGCGGAACCTGCAGTCGGTGACACGGAAACCCCGGAGGACAAGCCGGAGGAAGAAGCAGAAACCACTGTTACAGAAGCGGAGGAGGTTCCGATTTTAAGAGATTCGGTCCGTGACGGTCTTGGGGGATTTGCAGGATGCGCAGTTACAGGCATGGAGGTAGATGATCCCGGCGTATGGGATATAGTCACCACACATTTTGAAGCGGTTACGCTTGGAAATGAGCTTAAACCTGATGCGCTGTTTGATTACAGCGTTTCAACCTGCCCCGGAACGGTGGTTACGGAACTAAACGGGCAGGAGATGACAGTGCCTAAGATCAGCTATAAGAGAGCTGAAAAGATATTGGATAAGTTCCTTGACTGGAACACAAAGAACCCTGACAAACAGATAAAGATACGAGGCCATGTGCTGGTATGGCATTCGCAGACGCCGGAATGGTTCTTTCATGAGGATTATGACAAGAATAAACCTTATGTAAGCGCCGCGGAAATGGACAGGCGTCAGGAATGGTACATAAAGACCGTGCTGGAGCATTTTACCGGAGAAGACAGCAAGTATAAAGACATGTTCTACGGCTGGGATGTGGTAAACGAAGCGATCAGCGACGGTACCGGAACTTATCGCAGCGATAATGAGAATCCTTCCGAACCGCTGAGCGATGACAGGCACGGCAGCAATTCCAGCTGGTGGCACGTTTATCAGAGTCAAGAGTATATAATCAACGCATTTAAATATGCAAACAAGTACGCGCCTGCGGATCTTGAGCTGTACTACAATGATTACAATGAATGTGTAAGCAAAAAGAAGTACGGCATTATCAAGCTCCTTGAAGAGATAAAGGCGCAGGAAGGCGCACCCGGAGAAGGGACCAGGATAAGCGCCATGGGCATGCAGGGACATTACGGAATGGATGATCCCGGGCCTACCGATATACAGAGCGCGATCAGACAGTATTCGGAAGTGGTGGGAAAGGTCCAGTTCACGGAACTTGACGTAAGAGCCAGCGACGGATATGACGGAAGCGAAGCTGCAAAGCCTGATGAGTACGAAAAGCTCAAAAAGCGCTACAATGTCATCTGGTATTCTGCAAAGAATGCCAATAAAGACGGACAGGTTGTAGACGGCTTGACTTTCTGGGGGACAGTGGATCATTATTCATGGCTGCAGTCCAGATCGAATGTGGGCGGAGGAAGCACAACGGGATTGCCCCAGTGCCCGTTGCTCTTTGATGAAAATTATGAGCCTAAACCCTGCTTTTATGTATTTGCAGGATCGGACGAATAAAAGAAAAGGCATGCAGATGCCGGGTTTCGGAGGAAGAAATGGCTAAAAAACGGAATATCATCTTAATCGCTGTAGCTGCAGTTGCTGTTCTGATCATAGTCATCATGGTGATCAACAGCAAAAAGGTCTATGATTTCCATGACAAATATGCGGGAGCGGACCTCACAAAGGAGATAGAGGGCGCGGAAAGAAACGGTACTTACAGCAAGTATCTTGTTAATAATGCAAATACTCCCAGACCCGCTAAGGATGCCGAGGTCGATCTGTTCAATTACAAGAGCGAAGGCGAAGTGAGCGTTGAGGACAATTACAGTGGTTCAAAGGCTATTCTGACACAGCCCGGTTCCGAAGTTACCTGGACGGTAAATGTTCCCGAAGCAGGTCTTTATAATCTGTATCTTGAGTATTTTGCTCCCGAGTCAAGAGGCGTTGCTGTAGAACGTACCCTCAAGATCAACGGTGAGCTTCCTTTTGATGATGCATCAAATATCGAGTTTACAAGGATCTGGACAGATGCTACCGATCCCAAGATCGATAACCAGGGTAATGAGATCCGTCCCATGCAGATCGAGGTATTTGACTGGCAGAAGGCGTATTTCAGAGATGATATGGGTTATGTTGCGGAGCCCTATCTGTTCTATTTTGAAAAAGGATCAAATACCATCAGCCTTAAGGCTGACAATGAGCCTATGGCTATCAGAAGGTTTGTTGTTATGGGTGAGAAAAAGCTTCCTGCTTATTCCGAGTATATAGCATCCAAGTCTTCCATGGGCAACGGTGATTCTTCACTTGACCTTAAGATCGAAGGTGAAAAATCCAAAACACGTTCCGAATCTTCACTTTATGCAAAATATGACCGTTCATCACCGACCACATCTCCTTCAAGCGTTACCACCACTGTTCTCAACTATGTGGGTGGCGATTCCTGGAGAAGCAATGGCATGTGGGTTGAATGGGAATTTGAAGTTCCTCAGGACGGCCTTTACAATATCATGATAAAGGCACGCCAGAATTATGCCCGTGGCAGCATGGCTAACAGAACCGTGTATATAGACGGTGAGGTTCCTTTTGAGGAGCTTAAAGAAATATCCTTTACTTATGATAATGACTGGAATTGCAAGAGACTTGCCGATGAGAACGGTAATCCTTATCAGATCGCTCTTACAAAGGGTAAGCACACCATCCGCCTAGAGGCTACTCTGGGCCGCCTGGGCGAGCTCCTTTCCGATCTGGAAAACTCTACTTACAGACTTAATCAGGTTTACAGACGTCTGCTGATCTACACAGGCGCAACCCCTGATCAGTATCGTGATTATAAGATCGATACCACTTATCCCGAGATTATCGAGGCTATGGACATTGAGTCCAAGAGACTTTATAAGCTGGTTGACGATATGGTTGAATACTGCGGACAGAAGGCTGATAATATAGCAACCGCCCAGACCATAGCTCAGCAGCTTGAGAGATTTGTTGCAAAGCCTCAGAAGATAACTCTTGAGTTTACAGCATTTAAGGATAATATCACTGCTCTTGGTACCGCAGCTCTTAACTTAAGCGAGACCAAGCTGGATGTGGATTATCTCCAGATAACCGGTGCTGATGTTACACCTGCAAATGAAAAGACCAATTTCTTCAAATCTGCATGGCATGAGATCAGATCCTTCGTTGCATCATTCTTTGTAGACTATAATGCAGTCGGTGATGTTTATACCGGCGGTGATGCAGCTGACGCCGTAACCGTTTGGGTTCTTACAGGACGTGATCAGGGTACCATTCTGAAGTCCATGATAGACGATGGCTTTACACCCGAAACAGGGGTTAAGGTAAATGTTAAGATAGTTGGTGCTGATGCACTCCTTAATGCAGTGCTTGCAGGCCGCGGACCTGATGTGGTTCTTTCGGTAGGTGCGGATCAGCCTGTTAACTACGCTCTGCGTGGAGCAGCAGAGGATATCACCCAGTTCCCTGATTACAAGGAAGTGCTGAGCCACTATTCACCCAGCTCATATGAGCAGATCAGTCTGGATGGACATATTTACGGTATACCCGAGCAGCAGACCTTCAATGTGCTCTTCTACCGTAAAGATGTACTTGAAGAGCTTGATCTTGAGGTTCCCAATACCTGGCAGGAAGTTATAGAGATGCTTCCCACCATTCAGGGTAACAACTTATCGATAGCTCTGCCCAGCGCAGCAGGATCTTCATCAAGCGCGGGCGCTACCACTACAGTAGCATCCAACCAGCCTGACCTTTCACTGTACTTCACGCTGCTGTTCCAGTATGGCGGTGATATGTACAATAAAGAAGGTACAAAGACTGCTGTTGATACCGAAGCCGGTATTTCGGCATTCGATGATACGGTTCGCTTCTTTAACGATTACGGTATACCGGTATTCTTTGACTTCGTAAGCCGTTTCCGTTCCGGTGAGATGCCTATAGGCGTAATGCCTTACTCAATGTATAATACACTTATGGTATCCGCGCCTGAGATAAGAGGTCTGTGGGACTTCACTCTGATCCCGGGCACCGAAAAACCTGACGGAACGATCGACCGCAGCTGCTTCATCACAGGTAATGCTACTATGATGATCGCTACAGATGATGAGCAGAAAAAGCAGAACTCCTGGCAGTTCATGAAGTGGTGGGCTAATGCCGATACCCAGGTTCGTTTCGGCCGTGAGATAGAGGCACTGCTCGGAGCTTCCGCAAGATATAATACAGCTAACAGGGATGCATTCTCCAGACTTTCCTGGAGTGTAGAAGATATAGAAGTACTGGGCGCGCAGTGGGATCAGACAGTAGGTATCAGGGAAGTTCCCGGCGGATACTTTACAGGTCGTCATATTGCAAATGCAGTACGTAAGTGCATCAATGAGAAAGCTGATACACGTGAGACCATCATCGATTACTCAATAAAGATCGATGAAGAGATCACCAAGAAGCGTAACGAGTTCGGTATGCCCGTTTACGAGGAATGATCCAATACGTAGAATAAAGAGGTAGAGAAATGGCAAAGGATAAGGCGAAAGAGAATAATAGCCCGATTGTACAGATGCCTGTTTTGTCGGGGAATGAGACTTACTTTCAGAAGTATTTCATACTTCGTAAGCATAAGCTTAAGGTGGCATGGAGAAAGGCAAAGGTAAACAAGAACTGTTACCTTTTCCTTGCGCCCTATGCGATCATATTTACGCTTTTCTACTTATTCCCGGTAGTAGCGTCAATATTCTTCAGTTTCACTTATTATAATATACTGCAGCCCCCCCGTTTTATCGGGCTCAGCAATTATATGAGTCTTTTGCTTGAGGATGATATCTTCCTGATAGGTGTAAAGAATACACTTATCATAGCTCTGGTCACCGGACCTCTGGGATATATAATGTCCTTCGTGTTCGCCTGGATGATCAATGAGCTTCCCCGATGGATACGAAGTATCGCGGTCATCATATTCTATGCTCCTTCGATCGCGGGTAACTGCTTCGTTATCTTCTCAGTGTTCTTCCGCGGTGATGCTTACGGATATGCAAATGCATTCCTTATGAACCTGGGTATAATAGACAATCCTATCCTGTGGTTTGTGGATCCCAGATACATGCTTCCGATATGTATGGTGGTTATCCTGTGGATGAGTCTTGGTACCGGTTTCCTTTCATTCGTTGCCGGTCTGCAGGGCGTTGATAATTCCCTCTTTGAGGCAGGCGCTATCGACGGTGTACGTAACCGTTGGCAGGAGCTGTGGTACATCACTCTTCCTTCCATGAAACCCATGCTTATGTTCGGTGCCGTTATGACCATCACAACTTCATTCGGTGTGGCTGATGTAACGATGCAGCTCTGCGGTTTCCCGAGTACGGACTATGCAGCGCGTACAATAGTTGCTCACCTTATCGACTACGGTCAGCAGAGATTTGAAATGGGTTATGCCTGCGCCATTGCTGCAATACTGTTCCTGATGATGATACTTTGCAACAAGGCAATACAGGCATTGTTAAGAAGAGTAGGTACCTGATAACGGATAGTGAAAAGAGTGTTCTGAAAATTCTTTAGGAGTAAAGATCAATTATGAGCAAAAAGAAAAAAAACCAAGTGATCGAGGAAAAGCCTTATAAGAAGCCGCTGATCAAGAGGAGAAAGGCAAACAGATCCGTAGGTGGTGATATTGCCCTCTATATCTTCCTGGCTCTGGTGGCGCTGATAATGGCATTCCCGCTTATCTATGCGGTGGAGGCAGCACTTAAGCCTCTGGATGAGTTGTTTATGTTCCCGCCCAGAGTATTTGCAAGGCGTCCTACAATGAACAACTTTGCAGACCTTTTTGTTACCATGGGTAAGGGCTGGGTTACTTTCTCCAGATATCTGTTTAATACCGTATTTATTACCTTTGTCGGTACTGCAGGACATCTTTTCATTGCATCAATGGCAGCATTCGTGCTTGCAAAGTATGATTTCCCCGGCGGACAGGGTTTCTTCAAGATAGTAACCACCGCTATGATGTTTAACTGGTATGTTTGTGCTATACCTAACTACATCATAATCAGCAAGCTTGGCTGGGTAGATACATACTGGGCGATAATAATCCCCGCGCTGGCTGCTCCTATAGGACTATTCCTGATGAAGCAGTTCATGGAAGGTCTTCCCACTGCTCTTATCGAAGCAGCAAAGATCGACGGTGCAAATGAATGGACGGTTTTCTCAACCATAGTTATGCCTAATGTTAAGCCTGCATGGATGACACTGATCATCTTCCAGGTACAGGCGCTGTGGAACAACAGAGCATCCATGTATATCTATTCTGAGGAAAAGAAGCCCATGGTATTCGCACTCCAGCAGATCCAGGCCGGCGGTATCGCCAGAACCGGACAGGGCGCAGCCGTGCTGGTTGTTACTATGATAGTACCTATCCTGATCTTCGTGTTCTCAGAGAGTCAGATCCTTGAGACCATGGCAAGTTCAGGTATTAAAGAGTAAGTTAGTCATTCTGAGTTTATATATTTGTCATTCTGCGTAAATCTATGAATGACCGGAGGTAGAGCATGAAAAGAAAGATCGCAAGGATCGTGACAACTGTAGCTGTTATGCTGGGAGTAGGATTTTCAAGTATTGCTACGGTAAAAGCGGGAGAAGACAATTACACATACACATACGATTATTGGGGTGATGTGCAGGAAAGTCCCGATGCTTATACCGTTGCCAAGGTATTTGATTATCATGCTCTTGGAATAGACAAGAATTTAAAGGCGCCTGAATCCCTCTATGTTAAGGGAAACAGCGTGTATCTTTGCGATACAGGAAATAACCGTATTTTAGAGCTTGAGCGCAGCGGTTCGGATTCCTTTAACTTTGTAAGGGAGATCAATCAGGTTAAGGGTGTGGAGCCTGCGACTTTTAACGGCCCTGCGGATATCGCTGTAGATGATGACGGCGATATGTATATCGCGGATCGTGAGAATAACAGAGTACTTCGTGTTGATAAAGATCTGAATTTCAAGATGGAATTTACCAGACCTTCCGATCAGGCTATCGATTCTGAAATGACCTTCAGACCTGATAAGATAGTAGCTGATACCGCAGGCCGTATTTACTGCGAGTCCACCGGTATCAACAAGGGTCTGCTCAAGTTTGAGGAAGACGGTACCTTCTCAGGATTTGTGGGAGCTACCCGAGTTTCATATGACTTTATGGATTATCTGTGGAAACGTTTTGCATCACAGGAACAGCGTGCACAGATGGTTTCCTTCGTTCCTACAGAGTATGATAATGTCTATATTGATAAAGAGGGCTTTATATATGCGGTTGCAGGCGGTCTGGCAGAAGAAGACCTTAAGAATGAAACCGTAGATGCTGTCCGTAAGCTTAACCTGATGGGTAATGATATACTGGTTCGTAACGGTGAATATCCGGTTTACGGTGATCTGTATATGGGTGGCGCCGGTGGCGTTACCGGACCTTCCTACTTTAAGGATGTAACGGTTCTTGACAATGATATTTATGTATGTCTGGATCAGAACCGTGGAAGACTCTTCGGTTACGACGATCAGGGACGCATGGTATACGCCTTTGGAGGTAACGGTAACCAGGCAGGATACTTCCGTAAGGCTGTTTCCATCGAGCATATGAACAACGACCTTATGGTGCTTGACCAGCTTGACGGAACCATCACTCTGTTTATACCTACACATTACGGCCAGCTGATCTTTGATGCGATGTCTCACTTTGATGTAGGTGAATATGATGAGTCACAGGCTTGCTGGGAACAGGTAAAAATGCTCAATGGTAACTATGAGCTGGCGTACATCGGAATAGGCCGAAATCTGCTCAGCAAGAAGCAGTACAAAGAAGCAATGCAGTACTTTGAAGCAAAGTATGATGACGAGAATTATTCCAGGGCCTTTGCCCAGTACCGCAAACTGTGGATACGTGAGCATATCGTAGCAATACTTATAATCATTGCTGTTGCAGCTATCATACCTATGGCTATAGGAAAGGTATTCTCACTGAAAGAAGAGATAGATAACGCTGATATATTCAAGCTTAGAAGATAAGTAAGTGCAAATATCAAGAATGAAAAGGGTGGACAATAATGGCCAGATCCAGAAGCTATCAGAAAGAAGAAACTAAAGAAGAAAAGAGAATGAGGCGTGCCGCTTGGATGCAGCACTGGGGGAAGACGATGAAATTCGGCTTCTATTGCCTGACACATCCCCTGGACGGGTTTTGGAAACTTACCCATGAACACAGGGGCAGTTATGCCGCAGCCAATACGATCCTTATTCTGGCTATCTTCACGCGTATCATCAAGCTGAAATACACCAGCTTTTTGTTCCTGAATGTATACTGGGAAGATGTCAACGTTTTCCTGTATATAGCCAGTATACTCTTCCCTCTTGCATTATGGGTTGTGGGTAACTGGGCGCTGACCACTTTGTTTGACGGTAAAGGACGTCTGGGCGACGTATATATGGGTGCCTGCTATGGTATGCTTCCTTATCCCGTTATCCAGCTTCCTCTTATGATATTAAGTAATTTTGTAACCATAGAGGAAGGCCAGTTCTATTCGGTTCTGAGTGTTTTATCGCTTGTATGGTGTCTGATCCTGATCATCTGCGGAATGGGACAGATACATGCATATTCGGCAGCCAAGACCCTGCTGTTTACCATAGCATCTCTTGCTGCAGTACTGGTTATGATATTCCTGCTGATGATATTCTTCAGTATGGTTACCCAGGGTGTATCGTACTTTATTTCCATCGGCCGTGAGCTGATGTTCCGAATGTGACGACTGAATACTAGGAAAGACCATAAAGGATAGGAGTTGCCATGAGCGAAGATAATAACATGAAAAAAGAAAAACCGGTAGTAAAAGAACAGCCGGAAGTTAAGGAAAAGCCTGTAAAGGAAGTAAAACCGGAAAAAAAGGAAAAACCGGAAAAAAAGGAAAAGCCGGTTAAAGTTGCCAGGAGAAGGACCAGGGGAGAGACCAATACTGAGCGCATGAACGCAGTAAGGGATTTCTTTAAGAGTCTTATAGGCCCGGTTATTTTCTGTGCGCTGCTGGCTCTTGGCGTATTCCTGATCATCCATTTCGTAAATCCTACGGAAACAGAGGTCAATATACAGCCTTATGGATTCAATGGTACAGAGGAACCCATTGTCGTTGAAAATGATGAGATCAAGCTTGAGATGGATCCTCTTACCACTCACTTCAATATTACCAAGAAATCAACCGGTAAGGTATGGTCTTCATATATAGAAGATGCAGAGAGCGACAGCAGGGCACTGTCTGATGAGAAGAATCATATGATGTCCAATCTGGTTCTTACCTATACTATCAAGACCGGTCTGGAAACCATTTATGATACCAAGGCACTGAGTGTTGATAACTCTATCTATGATATTCAGGTAGAAGGCGATACCATAAAACTATTCTATACCCTTGGTAAGGTTGAAAGAGAATATGTGATACCTAAGGTAAAACGTGTTGCCGAAATGGATGCTTACCGTGAGAAGATGGAAAAGAACGATGCTTCCATGGTTAAGGATATGTACAAGAAGTACGATATCAATAAACTCAAGAAGGGTGATGATAAAGACGCGCTGCTTGAACAGTATCCCGTTCTTGCGACAGACCCCATCTACGTACTGAA
>CAMOEK010000022.1:0-24466 GCA_946612125.1 uncultured Lachnospiraceae bacterium
GCAGTTTTCGCGGTCGCAGTACAATCTGTCCAGATAGCGCTCCACATTCTTTTTAAGTTCGTCGTCGGGGATCTGCGAAGCCAGCTGCATGATGCGCGAGCGCACCATAAGCTCCTCTGCCTTAACTTCATCAATGCCCCTGCTCTGCATATAAAACAGCATATCGGCAGAAAGCCTGCCTACAGATACGGCGTGGCGTCCGCTCACGTCCTCTTCTTCACCCAGTATCATGGGATTTGCTTTATTAACAGCATCTTCTCCCAGCACCAGCAGGTTTTCTTCTTCGTCGCCGTCTGCTCCGGCGCAGTTCTGTCTGAAATCCAGCGTCTCCCTGGAAACTTTTACGGCGTTATCAAGCAGCACGCCGTTAAAGCGCATGATGCCCTCGCTCTTTCTGCCCCTGAAGCAGTCTACAAAATTATGATCCAGAAAACTGTCCTTAACACCTATATATCCCAGTCCGGACCACACTCTGCTCTCATATCCCCACTGGTCGAAAAAGCCTCCCAGGTAAGCCTTCCCGCTTCCCAGCTGCAGGCTTATGTATTTAAGCTCCGCCCTGTCATCAAGCCGTACTCCGGCATCCTCAAAATAGGTAAACCCGGCCGGCAGCATCTGCAGCCTTATCAGCTCGCATTTTGCGCCTTCCTCAAGATACACCCTCAGCGAATGTCCCACAAAACCGCTGCCTTCTTTACCCGTGATATTCATTATCAGCGTGATGCTGCAGCCTTTGCGCACATGCACTATCATCTTTTCCAGAAGCGCATCTTTATCAGCATAAAAATAATCAAATCTGAGCGGTCTTTCTATGCTTTTCTTAACTTCATAAAGCACGGCGCCCACATTATTGTCGTCAAAAAGCTTATCTGCCTCTGCGCCCATTCCCGAAGGAAACGCCTGCTCATCCGGCATGGGATATTTACCCGCAACGACAGCTTCGCTTACATATTTGATGCCGTTTTCCGACAGCCACTCTTTATAAGCGGCTTCATCCAGTATCCCTCCGAAGCTTACGCCTTCGGGCAGGTTATTTTCTCTGGGGCCGTCCTCGGCATTAAGACCTTCGGGCACACTCAACTTTGCATGGTTAAAATCCAGTTTATTCCAGGTGAGCACCGAAAGAGGGTTCACTCTAATCTCACTCATCAGCCCATCTCCATCTCAAGCTTTATCAGATTGTTCATCTCGGCAGCATATTCCAGCGGCAGCTCCTTGCTTACCGGATTGGCAAAGCCGCTGACTATCATGGCTCTGGCCTCTGCCTCGCTCACGCCGCGGCTCATCATATAAAATACCGCTTCGTCGCTTATCCTGCCTATCTTTGCCTCGTGTCCCACATCCGCCTTATCCGTGCGTATATCCATTGCCGGCACCGTATCTGAACGCGATTCGGAATCCAGCATAAGGGAGCCGCAGTTGACGGAAGCCTTTGACCCCTCGGCCTGCTTACGTATCTCCACACTGCTGCGGTATGTGCTTATGCCACCGCTCTTGCAGATGGACTTGGTATCTATAAAGGAAGAGGTATTCTTCCCCAGATGTATCATCTTTGCGCCCGTATCAAGGTTCTGTCCCTTGCCTGCAAAGGTAACGCCGGTGAACTCGCCGTGGGAATGATCCCCTTTGAGTATCGACGTGGGATACAGATAAGATACATGCGATCCGAAAGAGCCGGATATCCATTCAATGGTGCCGCCCTCTTCGCAGATCGCGCGCTTGGTATTCAGATTGTACATATTCTTTGACCAGTTCTCTATGGTGGAGTAACGCAGATGCGCATTTTTTCCGACAAAGAGCTCCACGCAGCCCGCATGAAGATTGGCCACATTATATTTGGGTGCCGAACAGCCCTCGATAAAATGAACGTCCGCGCCTTCATCGATTATTATAAGCGTATGCTCAAACTGTCCCGCGCCCGGAGCATTGAGTCTGAAATAAGACTGAAGCGGTATCTCCACCTTTGTGCCCGGAGGCGCATATACAAAAGATCCGCCGCTCCATACCGCGCCGTGAAGCGCCGCAAATTTATGATCCGAAGGCGGCACCAGTTTCATGAAATGGCTGCGCACCATCTCCTCGTATTCACCGGTAAGCGCGCTCTCCATATCCGTATATACCACGCCCTGCGCTTCCACATCCTTGCGCACGTTATGATATACCAGCTCGGAATCGTACTGCGCTCCCACGCCTGCCAGAGCCTCGCGCTCAGCCTGGGGGATGCCCAGCTTTTCGAAAGCGTTCTTTATATCCTCCGGCACCTCATCCCAGCTGCCTTTCATGCCGGTCTTGGGTTTTACGTAAGTTACGATATGCTGCATATCCAGCCCGTCGATCGGCGGTCCCCAGTCGGGTATCTCAAGTTCGTTATATATCTTAAGCGACTTTAAGCGGAAATCCAGCATCCATTCGGGATCGTGCTTTTCCTCCGAGATGCGGCGGACTATGTCTTCCGTAAGGCCTTCATCAACCTTGTAGAAGTCTTCATCCCTCTCCTCATCCTTAAAGTCATAAAGCCCCCGCTCCACGTCGGCCAGCAGTTTTCCCCTGCCGTCCTCTGCCAGATCTATGGGGCTGTCCTTTCTTGCCTCTGCCATCTTTATCCCTCTGTGTATTTAGCGAAACCGCCGGTATTTATCTCATCAACCAGACTGCCGTCGCCGTCCCTGACTATTTTTCCGTTTACCAGTACATGTGTCCTGTCTACCTTTAACGCATCAAGTATGCGTGTTGAATGCGTGATTATCAGAAGGCTTCCGCCGTTCTGCTTAAAAATGTCCACGCCCTTTGAAACGGTGCGCACCGCATCCACGTCAAGACCCGAATCCGTTTCATCGAGTATCGCCAGCTTAGGCTCCAGGATCAGCAGCTGGAATATCTCTGCCTTTTTCTTTTCGCCGCCGGAGAAGCCCACGTTAAGATCCCTCTCCACATAGGAAGGGTCCATTTCAAGAAGCCTGCAGGTCTCCTCTATCTTTTTCTTGAAAGCAAATACCTTTACCGGCTTGCCTGTGCGCTCCCTGATGGCGTTTCTCAGAAAAGCCTCCATGGAAAGTCCCGGCACTTCCAGAGGATTCTGGAAAGAAAGGAACAGGCCCTTCTTTGCGCGGCTGTCCACGCTTTCCTTTGTAATATCCTCTCCGTTAAAGATCACGCTGCCGCTGCTCACGTTATATACCGGGCTGCCCATAATCACATTTCCCAGCGTGGACTTTCCGGCGCCGTTGGGCCCCATGAGCACATGTGTCTCGCCTGCTGCCACTTCAAGATTAAGACCGTGGAGTATCTCCTCGCCTTCTATGCCTGCATGCAGGTCCTGTATTTTGAGTATGTTTTCTGCCATATCTTAAACCTCCGAACGAGTCATTATATCGTAACATTTGTTACGTGTCAAGTTTGAAGTCAGCTGTCAAAAAGGCTCTGTTCCACACATATCAGACCGCCGCTCTATTCCCCTTAAGGATCCCGCTCTTCACACAAGGAAGGGATCTCCGTCATCTGCAGTTCGCTGCCCACGCTCAGATATATCTCATAACCGTCCATATCATAGGCGTGCATCACGCACTCTCCGTTGATCTCCATAAGCTCTGTGGCATACCACCAGCCGGCGTCTGACAGATCCCTGCTCACGCTCTCTCCGGTACTGACATCGACCCGTATCAGCTTCTCACCGTTCTGCGCGGTATAATAACAATAAGTATCCTTGAAGAGGACATTATAGGTATCGCTCTTTCTGCCCTCGTATTCCCCGCCTACTATACGCTCATCCCCGGTCCATTTGTTGAGGGCGCGAAGGGAAATGCTCTCGCGGTTATAATCATACGCAACATAGAAAAGATAATCTTCGGTATGGATGCACAGATCGCATTCATAAGTATACCCCAGTCCGCTGCAGACATAACCGTAATCCTCTCCGCTGTCAGCATCTATAAGTTCCCATGCGTCACCGTCATATACAAATACCACGTCATCCGCCACTTCATAGCTGTATACTCCGTAAGCCCACAGCTCATCGGTCCGTCCGTATTTGTCCAGGCGCACCAGGCGGTTATAATCCGTATAATAAATGATATTTCCGACCACGCAGAAATCCTGCACATTGTCCTTTACCAGGCTGCTCACATGAGAATTGCCCATATCCATGTACATAAGCTCTTCCGTCGTATAGCCGCCGGTATATTCCTTGCCCACGCCAAAGATCAGATCCCTGCCGTCCGTGCCGAATACAGTGACCACCTTACCGTCATCGGGCTTATATAAAAGCCGCGGTTCCTCTGTGCTGTTAAGCTCGGTTATATAAAGCGCGTTACTCAGATCATCCCCGCGCTTGATAATGACAGAGTCGCCTATCTCTATTGCGTTCCAGGCTTCCTTGATATTTTCGTTCAGGTCAAAATCTATATCTTCTTTCGCAAATACCGAAGGATCGCCTGCAGGCCCCCACAGATCAGTGGAGGTTACATACTGCTCTTTAAAGTGATCGTCAAGGGTTGCCTGCAGCGGATATTCCGTCTTCTTTGCGGATACCACTTCGCCCCAGCCCGAATCATATATATATGCTTCGTCGCCGCTGACTCCCATGTACATTATATAGCTGTATCCGCCGCGCCTGCTGCCATAGTAGAGTTCCTGCAGCACCAGCGCATCTATCCTGTAATACTTTGCATCCTTTGCATTTACCAGCACTGCCGCGCCTTCGGTTCCTATCAGCTCTTCGCTCCCCATTTCCTTAACGGATACGGAAGCCTGTATATAATTCTCCGTTTTATCGCTTATAAAATACAGTTCTCCGTTCTCCGGCGTAAAATAGTAATTGCCGGTGGCCGAGCTCCAGGCGCTGCCTTCCAGTTTAGCTTCCTCCAGAAGCCGCTGTCTCTCCTGCTCCTCCTCGGCAAGCTCCGCCTGCGCAGCAGCATAGCTTCCCCTGTCGGCCTCTTTGCCGCGGCCTATCCAGCCGCTGCACAAAGCCGTCAGGAGACACAGATCACCCAGACCTACTATCACTATACAGGTCAGCAGCGAAAACTCCGCCCCGCCTTTATTGTTAAGATGAAATCTTTTCATTCTTTACTGTACTTATCGGGATAAAGCCGTTTAAAACTCTCAACCAGCTTTTCGGTATTTTCCATCAGCAGCGCTTCATCAGGCGCCGCCACTCCAACTATATCGTAAGTATAGATAAATTCCGGCACGGCGCCGGTAACCAGCTTGAGCTCGCCTCTGTATTCATTTATCAGAAGCGGTATCTCTGCCGTTTCCACCGGGGCATTTCTTTCCATCTTGACACGTATGCGGCCCACGCGCCCTCTGATCTCGGTTATATGCATAGCCTGCGCATAGCTCTTTGTGAGCGCAATGCGCAGGAGATTTTCAACCTGTCCGGGCAGATTGCCGAAGCGGTCCTTAAGCTCATCCCTCATGGCTTCCTTATCCGCAGCGTCATTGATCTGCGCTATGCGTTTATACAGATCCAGCTTCTGCATCTCATTTACCACATACTCTGCCGGAAGATATGCATCCACATCCAGATCGACGGTGCAGCCCGCGCTCTCCGCTTCTTCCTTTTCTCCCTTTTCCGCGCGCACAGCCTCTTCCAGCATCTTGCAGTACAGATCGTAGCCTACGCTTTCGATGTGTCCGTGCTGCTGCTTGCCCAAAAGCGTTCCGGCGCCGCGTATCTCCAGATCCCTCATGGCTATCTTAAAGCCGCTGCCCAGCTCGGTGAATTCCTTTATGGCAGTGAGGCGCTTTTCCGCAACTTCCTTAAGCACCATATTCCTGCGATACATCAGGAATGCATAGCTGCTGCGGTCCGAACGTCCCACGCGTCCTCTTAACTGATAGAGCTGAGCCAGCCCCATCTTGTCGGAATCATGAATGATCATAGTATTAACATTGGGGATATCCAGGCCGGTCTCTATTATGGTAGTGGATACCAGCACATCGATCTCCTTATGTATAAAGGCGATCATGATATCCTCCAGCTGCCTCTCACTCATCTGCCCGTGCGCAAAGGAAACCCTTGCCTCCGGCACCAGCTCCGCTATCTGCGCGGTGATCTCCTGTATGCTGTCCACGCGGTTATATACGTAATATACCTGTCCGCCGCGGTTAAGCTCCCTGTTGATGGCCTCACGGACCATTTCCTCGTTATATTCGCAGACAAAGGTCTGGATAGGCAGACGATCCCTGGGTGCCTCCTCCAGAAGGCTCATATCCCTTATGCCCACCAGACTCATATGCAGGGTGCGGGGAATGGGCGTGGCCGTAAGCGTAAGCACATCCACGTTTTCCTTTATCTGTTTGATCTTTTCCTTATGGGCAACGCCAAAGCGCTGCTCCTCGTCTATTACCAGAAGCCCCAGATCCTTGTATTCCACATCTTTTGAAAGCAGACGGTGGGTGCCTATGACTATATCCACCTTGCCTTCCTTAAGATCTGCCAGGGTCTGCTTTATCTGCCCCGGGGTACGGAAACGCGAAAGCATCGATATCCTTACGGGATACGCCGCCATGCGCTCTACAAAGGTATTAAAATGCTGCTCTGCCAGAATAGTGGTGGGCACCAGATAAGCAACCTGCTTTCCGTCCTGCACCGCCTTGAACGCCGCGCGTATGGCCACTTCCGTCTTTCCGAAGCCCACATCACCGCAGATCAGGCGGTCCATGATCTTGGTGCTCTCCATATCATCTTTGGTGGCCATGATGGCCTGCATCTGATCATAGGTCTCTTCGTAAGGGAAGAGCTCTTCGAATTCCTTCTGCCAGGGCGTGTCCTCTCCGAATTCGTAACCCTGTCTTAAGCTGCGCTGGGCGTACAGGCTCACCAGATCCTTGGCCACTCCCACGACCGCAGCGCGCACTTTCGCCTTGGTCTTGTTCCATTCGGCGGTGCCCAGCTTGTTGAGCTTGGGCTTCTTTGCATCCTTGTCCGCATAGAGCTGCACCCTGTCCAGCGAAGACGCCAGCACATACAGGCTGCCCCCGTCGCGGTATTCTATCTTCATGTAATCCTTAAGGACATGCTCGACTTCGATCTTTTCTATGCCGCGGTATATTCCCACGCCGTGATCCTCATGGATCACATAATCGCCCACATGCAGTTCGCCGTAAGAAGAGAGTTTCTTGCCGCCGCTGTACTTGGGGCGTTTTCTTTTATTCTTGTGCTCCGCGCCAAAGATGTCCGTTTCCGCTATGACCGTAAGTTTGATATCCGAATAGCTGAAGCCCTTGTGGATACGGCCGTAAATCGTCACGACTTCCCCACGCAGAAGAGTTTTGTTTTCATCTTCACTGTAGCCGGCCTCAACGCCTTCATCCCGCAGATCCTGCGCCAGACGCTCGGCCCTGCTGCGCGAAGCGGATACTATCACTATCCTGCTGCCTTCTTTTTTGAGGCTCTTGAGATTTTCGGTAAGCGTTGAGAAACTGCCGTTGTACGAAGCCAGCGTGCGTGAGTTGATATTGTACGCCTTCTCATCTCCCAGCAGCCCGCTGGATGCATCCAGCGTGCTTAAGGATACGCAGCCATGCGAAGAAAGCTCTGCCAGCGTTTCTTCCCAGCTGCGCAGCAGCCCCGCCTGCCCCGGCAGCACATAGCCTTTCTCAAGGCGGTTTGACATGCTCTCGGAAAACTCCAGCATAACTCCGCGCCCATGCTCACCCAGTTTTACCGGCTCATCCAGAAAGATGATCGGCGCTCTTTCGTACAGATCCAGAAAAGTGCAGGTGTCTTCTTTATCATAAAAATAATGCAGATAGCTTTCCAGATTGACGCTTCCGCTGTGATATACCAGATACTGCTCTATCTCCTCCATTGCAAGAGAAAGCCTCTGAGCGCCTTCGGGTCTCCCCTGATCGCGCAGCACCGCTATCTGATCCTGTGTTTCCAGTTTGATCTTTCTGTATCCTTCGGCCCTTCGTGTTTCGGAGAGCATCATCTCACTGGCGGGATAGATCTCGATGCGTTCGAGCTCTTCAATAGAACGCTGGCTCTCCACATCAAAAGAACGCAGTGAATCCACTTCGTCTCCCCAAAGCTCTATTCTGAAAGGATTCTCCGAGCACAGATCAAAGATATCGACTATGCCGCCCCTTATGGAAAACTGCCCGGGCGCCTCCGCCTGATAATTCTTCTCATAGCCCATGTCTGTGAGCTTACGGGATATCGCATCCTCATTAAGGATGCTGCCTTTCGAAAGGCTTATGACACAGTCCCTGTACACATCCGCCGGCAGGCAGTCGGAAAAGAGCGCATCTATGGTGGTTATCACCGCTCCTCTTTCTCCCGAGGTTATGCGCTTTAAGACTCTTATACGTTCTGTAGCGGATTCCTTGCCGTTGATATCGGCCTGATAGAATATAAGATCCTTTGCGGGATATACCAATGCATCCCTGTCGTAAAAGCGGAATTCTTCCGCGATCTCCCGCGCGCGTCTTTCCGAATACGTCAAAATAAGGGGATCTCCCACCCCTTCACTAAGCGCGCTTATGATATGCAGCTTTGCCGGATCGGCGCAGCCGCATATCAGTCCGTGTTTATTATTTGCGATCTCCCCTCTTAGCCCTTCGAAAAAAGGAAGCTCATGCAGGGGGCTGTTCAATAATCTCATTACAAAATATCTGTTTCTTTATTTCTTCTTTTCATTCATCGCATCGATATAGCCCTGGACCCTGGCGCGGTCCCTGCTGCTCATGCGGTTGAATTCGATAAGCAGCTCTCCCAGCTCCGAGTCCCTGTCGATAACAAAACGGTCTACCTGATTGCGATATGTTCCCTTGGTTTCGGCGCCGGAAAGCAGCCATTCCGGCGATACCTCCAGCACTTCGCAGATTATCATTATCTTATCGGAAGAAGGATTGGTCTTCTTCGCCTTCCACTCACTGATAGTGGACTGGCGGATGCCCGTCTTCTCCGAAAAATTCTTCTGTGAGAGGTGCATCTCGTTGAGTCTTTCAAAAATACGTTCGCTGATAGTCATGTCTTACCCCCCTTTTCGCATAGTTGTAATAATAATATTTTACCTTCTCCCTGAAACCTAGTCAACGGATAAAGCCTATCTTCGCTTATCCGCCGTATATACCATAACCCCCGCCGCAAGGAGCAGAGCCGTCAGTATGCCGGCAGCAACCCCGCCGCCGGAAAGCTTCTTTTTCTCTAAAGCCTCATCTTCCTCCGCAGCCGCTATCCTGATCTCCTGCTCACGCGCTTTCTTTGCCTCTTCTTCCTCTTTTGCCTTCTTTTCTTCTGCCAGGCGCGCTTCCTCCGCCAGTCTGGCTTCTTCGGCTATGCGCTCCTGCTCCTTATAAGGAACGATATGCTCCATCATGTCATTGCCTGTATCCGCTCCCACAGTACTCCTGAAAAGGCCGAATTCCGCGCAGTTTATCTTATCCGCTTTGGGATCGTTGGGATCGTCGCTTACATAGAACCAGCACCACTGCTGACTCTGATGACAGAGATAAGCGGCCGCTGCAGCCTCTACCGCTGTCTTTCCTCCCAGCGCGCTTATGGGCTGTCTCAGATCAAGGTGGATCTGATTCTCCCAATACAGATGATAATAGGTCTTGGGCACATCCCAGGTTCCGTACTGTGCCGCGGAAGCCGGGCAGAAATCCGCATTCATGGAATTCTCCACAACTTCCTTTATGCAGTCCGCCTTCAGTATATGCGCCACGTGTCCGTATTCGCCGTTAAAATCCTGGCTTATCACCACCTGCGGCTTAAAGCGCCTTATCTGCTGGGCGATGAACTCTACCCACTTATCCCTTCCGTAAAGAGCTGCCGCCTCTTCCACGGTAGTGACATATTCATCGGGAGTAAAACCGTTGACCGGATAATATTTAACGCCCATAGTCCAGAGGCCGTCCAGTTTTTCGTGCTCCCTTACGATCAGGATATCCCAGTAAGTTGTCATATATACCACCTGGACATCCAGATCCCTGCCGCCCGCATAGGTTGCCAGCACGCCGCCCAAAAATAAGGCTTCATCATCCGCATGAGTGGAAAATACCAGCATGTCTGCCTTTTGAAGCGGCGCTTTCCAGGTCTGGACATCTGCGGGGAGCTTTCCGGGTGAATAAACATATATATCACACAGCGCCACATCGGAGGAAAACTCCATCACGCACTCGCTTACGCCGCCGTCTTCTATCGAAACATACTCATGCAGAAAGCCGTTTTTGCCACATTCCAGCACAGAGCCGCCGCCATAGCTCAGTTTCCATTCGCCCGGTATCCTGTGCCATTTAAGATATATGCCGCCTATGCTCTCACCTTCGCCGACTCTTATGGTAAGGCTGTCACCGGCCCTGAGATCAAGCTTGCTGCCATAACTGTCGTCTGTAATATTTGCGGTTCCGGCGCCGCTGCCTGCTATCAGCGCCGGGCTCAGTCTGACGGCATCACCGTCTTCCGCCCTTGCCTGCACAGAACATAAATGCGCCATAAACAACGCTGCAAATATAAAGACAAACGCTCTTTTAACGATCTTACTCATGATCTCCATTCCAGCTCATGGAGCTGTCCTTCCAATTCCATTCCCTTAAAGCCCTGCTGCCTGAGTGCCTCATAAAGCACTATGTTCACGGAGTTTGACAGATTTAACGATCTTATCCCGGGGAGCATCGGTATGCGTATACAGTTTTCTTCGTTGTCTACCAGTATCTCTTCGGGTATGCCGTGACTCTCCTTGCCGAACATGATGTAATCATCAGGGCCGTATTCCACATCACAATAAGTACGCCTGGCCTTGGTCGTGGCAAAGAATATCCTGGCTCCCTTGTTCTTTTCAAGAAAATCCGCGTAGTTGATATAGCGGACATAATCCAGCTGCGGCCAGTAATCCATTCCCGAGCGTTTAAGCGCATATTCCGTAAGTTTAAAGCCCAGAGGCTCTATCAGATGCAGCCTTGTTCCCGTTGCCACGCAGCTGCGGCCTATATTTCCGGTATTTGCGGGTATCTCGGGCTCATGCAGAACTATATTCATTTACTTATTCCTCATCAGCTCTTTCGAGCAGTTCCTTTAACTCACCAAAGCTGTGTATCACTGCCTCGGGCGCATCCGCGCTGCCAAAACCGTATGCCGCATGTATAAAAGCCACGCCTGCTTCGTGCGACGCATCCTGATCGCCCTGTATATCTCCTACGTATACAGGCGCCTTGTAGCCGCCGCGCTGCGCTACCAGTTTTATATTTTCCGCCTTATAAAGGCCTGTATCACCGTAGCATTCCTTATCACTGATATATTCTTCGATATGCAGCTTACGCATCACCAGCTCGATATATCCCGACTGGCAGTTGCTGACTATGCATACAGGGATCCTTTTCGATAATTCGCGTATTGTATCCGCAACGCCCTGATAGCTTATATCCTCTTCGTTATCCTCAAGCACCTGCTGCTCGTAGATTATGCATTTATCCATAACCGCGTCGCGCACGGACTGATCCGGCTCAGGCAGCAGTTCATTTGCAATAACATCCATGGGCTTGCCAAAGAGTTTTTTTAATTCATCAGGCTGCACCGGCCTGTCTATACCCGTCTCTTTAAGCGCGCGCGTCCAGGCTCCCGCCACCAGGGGCGTGGAATCCCAAAGTGTGCCGTCCACGTCCAGAAAGACCGCATCCGCTTTCAGCTTTTTAAAAGGCTGTATCTCTTTCACTTCCAATTCATCATCCTTTACAGTAAATCTTATATTGTAGCCGCCGTAGCTTATGCCCCATATCCTTTCCTCGTCATGAATATGTCTGGTACGGGGATCCTGCTTTAATATGTCTTTTATGGCGGCGGCAGTCTTTTCATCAACGCCTTCAAGCAGTTCTTCGGGAATTGCCACATTAAGCTGCCTAAAGCCCACCCTGTCGGTAAATCCGCCCTTCGCATCCGGATGTGAATCCGCATAAGGCAGATAGGGCTTGATATCATAAACCGGCGTGCCGTCAAGCATATCCACTCCGCTCACGATCACGCTTCCGTCTTCATCTATTCTCTCCAGTCTGACGCAGGATAAGCCCAGGGGATTGGGCCTGAAAGGAGACCTGCTGGCAAATACGCCCACTCTCTCTTTGCCTCCCAGCCGTGGCGGCGCCACGGTCGCATTCCAGCCCTTGCGGTGATTTTCGGAAAAATCCCAGATAAGCCATAAATGGCTGTATTCTTCCAGACCTCTGAGCGCATCCGGCCGGCGGTATCCGTCTTCAAACACAATGCGCCCCATGGCCCCGGCCACAAGACCGCTCTGCCTGGGGATGCCAAACTTTTCCGGAAAGCCGGTATAAATATGTGCTATGGGTTCTATGTTCATTTCTTCTTTTTAAACTTCGAATAAAGTATGAACTTGGTATTGGTCACAAGATATCTCTTAAAGAGACGCCTGGGATTCTGGAAAAGCCGGTACAGCCATTCAAGCCCTATGCCCTGTATCAGCTTGGGCGCCCTGTCTATCGTGCCGGCATGAAAATCAAAGCCTGCGCCCACGCCCAGCATCACGCCGTTTATCTTTCCCTTATGGGCAGCCATCCACTTCTCCTGCTTGGGCGCGCCCAGTCCTATCCATACCAGATCGGCGCCGCTGTCGTTGATCATCTTTATATCCGCGGCGTCCTCTTCCTCCGTAAGCTCCCTGAAAGGCGGGGAATACATGCCCACCACGTTCATATAGGGAAAACGCTCCTTAAGCTTTTCCTTAAGGCAGTTAATGGTCTTTTCGGAAGAGCCGTAGAAGAAATGCTTCTCTCCGCTCTCCATGCTGAGCCTGAAAGCCTCCTCCATAAAATCGGGTCCTGCCACACGCTCTGCTTCCGGATATCCTCCAAGAGCTATCTTTGATGCTATGGGATTACCGTCGGGGAAGGTAAGAGCACTGCCGTTTAAGATATCCCTGTAGGATTTATCATCGCTGGCCATCACCGTGGTATGCACATTCGAAAAGCAGATATAATTACCGCCCAGTTCCTTAACATGATCCAGCACATAAGCCGCAGCCTCCGTGCAGCCCGCCGTGGTATATTCCACTCCCAATACCGGGAATTTGCGGTGCATATAGCTTTCAAATACCGCAGCGCTTCCGCCCTCGTTGATCATGACTCTTTCGGGAAGGGATCTGCCTTCGGCTTTTATCGCATACGAAACAGGCATGCCCAGCGAGCGCAGATAAGTCTTTTCCTTTTCTCCCAGCTTTTCCGCAGCAGCCGCGGAAACATATATCATCGCGCAGCCTTTCGGAATGCTCAGTTTTTCCTTCTTCACATCCTGAGCTTCATAGACGCCGACCACCGTATGGATATCCCAGATATCCTTCCTCTCATTCAGATAACCATAACGCTCGATGCAGAACTTAAGCCTGTCCTTTTCCTCTGCTTCGGCGATCATTATTATATCCCTGTGTTTAACGCTGCTGCCGTATTTCCTGATATACCTGCGGGCGTACTGCCTGCGCGCGAATATATCAAAAAGTATGCCAAAAACAAAGAGTATGGCAACAACCGTCCGCGATATTCGTTTATCCCAGTTTATGAAGAAAATAAAAAAGAGTTCTATAAAAAGAAGAAGCGTCTGCGATTTGATGACCTCGGCGATCTTTCCCCAGAAATCCATTTCCCATGCATGCCTTACCTTTGTGCGGCGCATAAAGAAAACAAAAGAATAAGCCAGGAGCAGAAAGATGTAAAACATCCTGTAGAATTCATACTCTCTGGTCTTATTCGGATACATGGGTTCCAGTATCACATAACGAAAAAGGAGCGCAACAATATAAGCTGCTGTTTCCCCCAGCAGGCTCCAGATTAGCATGGTGATCTCATGTGGATTCTTTCGCTCTTTCATAATACGGATCCATTATATCAAAATCGTCCATATTATTCAAGCAATGGTGCCGCCTCCGACTACCCTGTCGCCGTCATAAAGAACCACCGCCTGGCCCTTTGTTATGGCCCTCTGGGGTTCATCAAAGACTACCCTGAGAGTGTTTTCATCCGGCTGGGTCACGACCGCATCCTGTTCCTTCTGACGGTAACGGACCTTTGCCTTTACGCGCATCTCTCCTTCTATGCGCGCCACCGAGATCAGATTGATATCCGTAGCCGTAAGGCTGTTCTTAAACAGCCCCTCGCCGTGGCTTAAGCTGACCCTGTTGTTCTCCACATCTATGCCCGTCACATACCAGGGGAATTCCGCAGGAAGCCCCAGGCCCTTGCGCTGGCCGATGGTGTAATGTATCACGCCCTTATGTCGTCCCAGCACCTTCCCCTCCGGATCCACAAAATCACCTTCGGGATATACGGTACCGGTCTGTTTTTCTATAAACGAAGCATAATCGCCGTCAGGCACAAAACAGATATCCTGGGATTCGGCCTTATCGGCGTTTACAAAACCGTATTCCGCGGCTATGCGCCTGGCCTCGCTCTTGTTAAGCTCTCCAAGGGGGAAGCGGCAGTATTTCAGCTGCTCCTGACTCAGGTTATAAAGGACATAGCTCTGGTCCTTAGTGGGATCTTCCGCTTTTTTAAGGAGATAGCGCCCGCTTTCTTCGTCATACTCCGTCTTTGCATAATGTCCCGTCACGATCACATCGCAGGATCTGGAAAGCGCATACTCCAGGAGTTTTTCGAATTTGAGATATCTGTTGCAGTCTATGCAGGGATTGGGCGTGCCTCCGCATCTGTAAGTGCGTATGAATTTCTCTATGACCTTCTCGTTAAAATCGACGGAATAATCCTTTGTCTCATAAGGAATGCCCAATAAAAGAGCGACCCTTGCGGCATCATCCACATCCCTGACGCTGCAGCAGCTCTTCGGATCCAGCCGCTGCTCCTCGCTGTGGAAAAGCCTCATGGTCACTCCCATGCAGTCATATCCTTTTTCCTTCATAAGAGCGGCGGCTACAGAAGAATCCACGCCGCCGCTCATTGCTATCAATGCTTTTTTATCACTCATGCCAGAAATCCGCGATTTGTACCCGCTGCCACACTTTCCGTATTAATATCGTTTCGTCCGTAAGTCATGCCCGCATATACCACATCGGTATTCTTCATTACGGGAGCGGACCTGTCGTTGGCCGCTGCCTCCGCATAGGCATCCCTTAAGGATCTTATCAGTCTTCTGCATCTGTCCAGGTCAACTGTCTCGCGCCTTACGCCGCAGGTGATGAGCTGACGGTCGACAAATCTGTATATTTCATAAAAATTCCGAGCCAGTTCATACTGCATGTTAAGGCCTTCGATAAGCTCCCTTATGCAGCAGCGGCAGTTCCAGATCAGATCCTTAAAGTCTTCGCTCTGCGTATCCGCTGCAAGAAGCTCTGCGCAGTATACATCAAAAATATCATACACTACCACTACCATTGCCGAAGGATTGGCCTGACTGACCCTCAGGATAAACTCCTGTCTTTTTTCATCTGTCATGTTTGCTCCCCTTTATAGTATATTCAACGATCTGCAGGGTCCCCGGAAACCTCCTTGGGACTTTACTGTAACAGCTGCAATACTGTCTGCGGCCTTTCGTTGGCCTGTGACAGCATGGATGTTCCTGCCTGCACCAGCACCTGCTGAGTAGTATACTGCGTCATTTCTTCAGCCATATCCACATCCATTATGCGTGAATAGGATGCGGTCAGATTTTCATAGGAAACATCGACGCTGGTAACGTTATGCTCAAGGCGGTTCTCATATGCGCCCAGTCTGGAACGTATATCGTTTATATAATCCAGAGCGCCCTTGATGGCGTTTATGCCTGCTGACGCGCCGCCTACCAGCTCGCTGGTATCGTCGGCGGGATCTTTATGCTTTCCGTCTACCGTGGATATATCCAGATCGTCAAGTCCCATACGGTAGAGAGAAACGGTAGGTATCTGCACTGCCAGTTCCTGGCCTTCATTGGCACCAACCTGTATCTTCATCGCGCCAATGCCGGTAATGTCTATATCCATCTTACCGATGCCGGAAATGGCGTTCTTTTTTTCTGTCAGTGTCTTGGCATTCTTTATCACGTCCTGATCGATGCCGATGATCATCTTAAAATCGCCGGGGCCCGTGAGTGTGACTTTATCACCCTCTTCATTGATATCCGCGCTGTATCCGCTCCCCGAAGGCTTTGCAGGAGGCTCTATGCCCGGAATGGTAAAAGCGTCCGGGTCTGCAGGAGCCTTATTAAAGAGCTGCGAAAAATCGACCTTATAATCCTTGCTGGGCGGAACATCCTGTGAATAATAATCCACATTAGCCTGATCGGGTTTATTCGTGTATGCTTTCAGATCAAAGCTGCCGTCCAGAAGCGGCATGCCGTTGAATTCCGTGTCCTTTGCGATACGGGTAAGCTCTTTCTTGAGCTGTTGCACTTCCTGATCCAGCAGTTCGCGGTCGCTGTCGGTATTGCTGCCGTTAGCCGCCTGTACAGCCAGCTGGTTCATACGCTGCAGCACGGAAGACATCTCAGCAAGAGCGCCCTCTGCAGTGGAAATAACAGAGATCCCGTCATTGGAATTTCTCTTTCCTATATCAAGGCCTTTTACCTGTGAATCCATACGATGTGCGATAGCCAGACCGGCCGGATTATCCATGGCTTTGTTTATCCTGAGGCCCGAAGACAGGCGCTGCAAAGACTGGCTCAGCATCTTATCATTATTGTTGAGCGACTTATTCGTGATCACGGCGGATGCATTATAATTTATTCTCATACTGACTCCATTCCCGGGAATATCCTTATCCCCTGATCCGCTGCCGTCCGTGGCCTGCTTATTTATTTATGCCTCTCCCAAAGTGCGAAGGAATATCTTTGCGCTCCTGTAAAGAGTGGCTGTATCAAAACCGTCAATATTATCATCGGCCTTTTGAGGTCGATCCTTAAGAGTAAAGTGCGAAGAATATGCAAAATTGCAGGCGTAAATGCTTATGCCGGCCTCTTCGTAACGCGAACGCAGCTTATCCTCCAGCGCCTGCGCCGCATCCCTGCCTTCAGCGCTGTCCGTGACGGCATATATATCCAGTCCGGCTTCCATCACGCTGAACGCCGCATGCATATTGCCGAAATAAGCGCTCTCCATGCTGATGTCCACGCGGCCCCTCACGCCTTCCTCGTGCCTTATCTTTACGCTCACGGCAGTCTGCTCACCGTGCAGCTCCATAGGCACTTCGTAACTTTCCTCATTTGCCAGCGCCCTGGCTGTTCCCAGCTGCTTCATCGCGCTGCTTATCGCTCTCAGATCTATGGTTCCGTCGGGATCCATGGCTGCATCTGCCAGCACCCTCTCCGCCACATCTGCCATGTGCGAATAAGCCTGCTGCGCATCATCTTCGGAATCAAAATTATCCAGCACACCGGCGCAGGCATCTTCAAGAGCCGCATCCACTATGTCTTCCGTCAGCTTAAACGGATCTGCGCCGTCTGCGCTCACTATGCGCCCATCCGCAGTGGTATGCTGTCTTCTGTGGGGCGCCGCAGCAGCCCTTCGGCTCAGATCGAACAGCTCGCCCCTGCGTTCCCTTAAGCCTTTTATTCCCAGCAGGCTGTCCGCATCGGTATCCAGTCCGTTCTGTATCAGCTCGCCATATAATTCCACGGGTACATCGGCAGCTTCCTTAAGATCCTTCTTTGCCTCTTTATAGAGGGCGGTCTCTATCTGACGCGCTATATCATTTGCATTACTGCCCTCAACGCTCTCAAGACTGTCATCTACGCTCACATCCATGCCCGCGCTCTTTCTGCTTCGTACTGCGCTCAGCAGGTTTTCAAAACTCAGTTCGCGGTCCTGGTCTATCAGTGTTCCCACAGCCGCGCCGTCCCTGCTCTGTATCTGATGCAGCATGCGGTATACGCCTATATAGCTCTCACGCTCATCGGCAGTGATATTGTTCTTCTGCTCCATCCTTACCAGAAATTCGCTGTAGCTTTCGCCGCTCTTTCCGTTCCTTACCAGATAATTGTCCAGCTCCTCCATGCTCATCTTAAGCGGATTGACGCCGTCCCTTATCATCTGCAGCGTATTCTCGGGAGTCATCCTGTCCATGATATCGTCCACTATGCCGCAGGCCTGTTTGACCCTGTCTATATTGGCCATGCTTATCTCCATGCTGTTATAGCCCAGTATGCGTGTAGCGCGGAGATTTTCTTCGCTGCTCTCTATATGCAGTTCCATCAGCAGGCTTTCCGCATGGGTGAAAGCTTTTTTGATATTGTCGCCCAGGTCTGAGCGCACCTGCGTCTGCATAGTCTCGTAGCTGATGCCCGCCGCCTGATACTGCAGCTTAAGCGAAGCCCCCGCCGAGGTAAAACTGCTTAAGGACGAAAAGCTCTCAGACGCATCTTTAAGGAAATCTCCCAGCAGAGATACAGGCATGCCCGGTATCTGCCTTAAGCTGTCCATGGTCCGGTCAAAGATCCCCGCCCTGTCAAGCGCTTCTTTTGCATCGGGAGTATTATATCTGCTGCCCAGCATCTCCTGCTCGGCGCTCTTTAACTTATCCACAAGATCGGAGAGTTCCAGTGTATCCACATTCACTCCGGCCTTTAACATATGATAGCTTACCTGCACGGTCATGGAAAGACGCACTTCCTCAAGCTGGCGTCTGGCTGTTACAGTCCTGGCCTCCATGCTTATCTGCACGCTGATGCCGGTTGAAGTCATGCTGAGGCGTGAAAGATTCTTAAGATTTAAGGGCATATCCTCTGCTACAGCCCTGTCCACAGCCTCATCTTTAACGCCGGCCGCCTTATCGCTCAGTTCAACAGCTTCCTCCAGGAGGGTGCTTTCCCTGCTCACATCATAATCCGAAGGATGTATCCCGTCGGCAAGGGCCATGGCAGCCTTATCCGCAGCATCTGCCACGCTCATCGGCAGCTTCAGCCCATCCAGCTTCTTCATCAGAAGGAAGCTTTCCTCCGTAAGGGGCAGGCCCTCCTTTACCATCTGCTCCGCAAGGGCGATATTGCTCTCATCCGCATCTTCGCCTGCGCGTTCTATAAGCCTTTCCATCTGTCCTTTTAACCGTTCCAGCCCCGCTGCATCCGCTGCCGCCGTCTTTGAAAGATAGCCGCCGCTCTGCACATATCCCTGCGCCGCGTTGTGAGCGGAAGCGCTGCCGCTGTGGGCTGCCCTGTAAAGGGCGTCGGGCGTGGGCTGCATGTTATTTTCTACCATATATGCTTTTGCCGAAGCATCAAGCGGCTCCATACCGCTAAGCTTTTCTATGGCTGCGGCCGCTTCCTTTGCATTATCCTCATTTAAGGGAACTCCCTGCTGCTCAAAGGAACGCGCTATCTCCTGCGCGTATGCCGCGCTGCCGGTAACAGCCTCAAGCTGCTCGGGACTCAGATCATCATTATATCCGGCTATCACCACGCCGTTCTTAGCCATGGTAGCTTTTATCTCATCTACTATATTTACGGCATCCTCCGGATCCAGCCTGCCCGGGTCAAAACCTTCCTCCTGCATTTTCCCGTAGGCTTCGGGACTGACGGTATTGGACATAAGTATCATCATGTCCTGACGGTTCTTTGCGTCAGCGGGACTGCCCGCTTCTATCAGCTCCTCCACGGTCTTTTTCTTATCGCTGATTATGGGAGAGTTATTGTTCCCTATATCCAGACTGTAGCCGGGAAAGCTTTTGCCGCCGTCTGTTTTTTTTGCTTCGGATACATCGCGCGGCTGCGCAGGGGCTGTTTTTATCGTTTCATCGGGGATGTTGTTGAAGTTTACGTTCATGGATCAATTCTCCTTTATCAAGATCCTTCGCTTCGCTCAGGATGACAGTGCCGCAAGTAGATCCCGCATCAAGATGACAGTACTGCGAGAAGGGCCTTCCTTTGGGCATCAGGCTGACGGCGTATCGTAAATAAAAAGTCAGATGTGAAACACATCTGACTTTTATTTCGGCATAAAAGCTCAAACTCTTTAATATGAGAATGAATACACAACAGCGCCGTAAGGAGGAAGATTGAATTTGATGGCGTACTGTCTGCCATCGCATTCAAATTCCTGCGCCTTTATCTCTTCGGGCAGCTCTGCGCCATTGCCCGCAAAGCGCTTTTCATCGGAATTAAGCACCAGCTTGTACTTGCCCTTTTTGGGCACGCCCACAGCATAATCATCCAGCGCTATAGGCGTCATATTAAGGACAAAGACCATATTGTTCTTTCCGTCCCTGCTCTTACGAATAAAGCTGTAAGTACTCCTGTAGGAATCGTTTGCATTTATCCATTCAAAGCCGTCCCAGGAATCATCCAGCTCATACAGACAGCGGTTATCCCTGTAGACTTTGAGCAGTTCCTTGACATATTCCAGCATGCCTTTGTTCAGATCCTCTCCCAGAAGGAACCAGTCGAGCTCGCGTTCTTCGCTCCATTCACGCTCCTGCGCAAATTCCTGGCCCATGAAGAGCAGCTTTTTGCCTGCATGTCCGAACATGAAGGTGTATCCCACGCGCAGATTTGCATATTTATCTACCTTATATCCCGGCATCTTATTTACCATGGAGCATTTAAGATGGACCACCTCGTCATGCGAAAGGGGCATGATATACTTTTCCGCGCAGTTATAGCTCATGGCAAAGGTCATCTTATTATGATTATCCTTGCGGAAGTAAGGATCCAGCTTCATATAATCGCAGAAATCATGCATCCAGCCCATATTCCACTTGAAAGTAAAGCCCAGGCCGTCATCCTCGGGACGCGCCGTAACCTTGGGCCATGCGGTAGATTCCTCCGCGATGGTCATAACGCCGTTGTTAAGTCCGCGGATGACCGAATTCAGGTGCTTGAAGAATTCGATGGCATCAAGATTTTCGTTTCCGCCGTATTTATTGGCTACCCACTGGCCGTCGCGCTTTCCGTAATCCAGATAGAGCATGGAGGCCACAGCGTCCACACGGAGGCCGTCCACATGGAACTCGCGTATCCAGTAAAGGGCATTTGCTATCAGGAAATTCCTGATCTCATTCTTTGAATAATTAAAGATCTTCGTTCCCCAGTCGGGATGCTCTCCCAGACGGGTATCAGGATGCTCGTAAAGAGGCTCGCCGTCAAAATCAGCCAGGCCGAAGGCATCTCTGGGGAAATGCGCGGGAACCCAGTCAAGGATCACGCCTATGCCCGCATTATGCAGCTTGTTTACCAGATATGCAAAATCTTCGGGCGAACCGTAACGCGAAGTGGGCGCATAATAGCCGGTCACCTGATATCCCCAGGATCCGTCAAAGGGATGCTCTGCTATGCCCATAAGCTCAACATGGGTGAATTTAACATCTTTCAGATATTCGGTCAGACGGTCTGCAAATTCACGATAGGTATAAAAGCCGTCTTTCGTTCCGTCCGGATGCTTCATCCACGATCCTATATGGCATTCATATATGGCGATCGGCTCCTGGAAGTGGTTCTTCTTTGCGCGTTCGCTCATCCACTTCTCATCCGACCATCTCAATTTATTGATATCATAGATCCTTGACGCCGTGCCCGGACGGAGCTCCGCGTAATTTGCATAAGGATCGGCTTTGTAGATCCCTTCTCCGCTCTGGGTGGTAATGAAATATTTATAAAGCTCGCCTTCTCCCACCTCGGGGATAAAGCAGGTATAGATGCCGCCCTCTCCTATGCGGGTCATGGGATGAGCGTTAACATCCCAGTTATTGAACGTTCCAACCACGTGCACTTCCCTGGCATGAGGAGCCCAGACAGCAAAAAAGACGCCCTTTTTCCCATTCTTTGCACAGGGATGAGCGCCCAGCTTCTTATAGATGTCATAATGTGTGCCCTGTCCGAACACGTACTGATCTGCCTCGGAAATAAAAACAGTCTCCTCCTGAAGTGACAGAACAGACTTTTCCGTCTTCTTTGGTGCCATATCGTAACCTCCAAATCATATTATAAAACCCCGGGGCATCCCCCGAGGTCTTATTATACCACAAATCAGCTAAAAAGGAAAGTCTTACTTATGAATGAAGTCCTTTTCGCGGAGTATTATCATGTCCTCATAATCATAGCGTTTTCCGCTCAGGACCTGGAAGTATGCAGACAGAGGATGCCTCCTGGAATGCTCTATCGCTTCATCCACGATATCCTCAACTTCTCCGGTAGTAACGTTGTGCTCGCCTATCTGCAGCTCGCTGATGCGCTGATGCAGCGCCAGCACGCCCCTTTCCTCATCTATCTTATACTCTTTGGAATAAGCATATTTCTTTGCATAATCGACCAGCGCGTTATTATTCATCGGAGCTATGTCGATGCGGGCATTAAAATATCCCGTTATCATCTCGTACTCTTCCAGCAGGCGGTCCATATCCTTACGCTTATCGATCATCACGATGAACAGGCCTTCCGACATGCTCTCAAGCGTCCTGGCTATGGTCTCCATAGTCTCCCTGTTCATATCCGATGCATGATCGATCATCAAAGCGCCGTTTGAAAGCTGGTTGAGCATCATGGGGATATCCCTGCGGTTCATCTTTGTACCGCTTATCTTGGCGATGCGGGTCGAAACAAAGTTGGCATCGATCATCTGTATCTCTTTGATCAGATTTTTCCCCAGCTTAAGAGCGTTCTCCTCATTATCACCGGTTATGATCGCATTTCCCACATAAGCCGCAAGGCTTATCTTATCAATGACCTCAAGCAGCTGGGTGCGCATTTTCTTTGAATAGAGGAAATCCGCAAACAGCTTCTGTTCTTCCATGCTCAGCTCATTCTCCTGCCCGGGATCGAACTCATCGTTCATCTCATCGACTGTCTCGTGACCCACGCGGTCCGCGTCCGCCTCAAGAGCTCCGGATATCTCATTTATCTGTTCGGTGTTCATGCTGCCGCCCCAGTTTCCGTCTCCGGTTTCCTCTGCGGCGCTGTCATCTTCACCATAAGCTTCGTCTTCGGTCTGAGTTTCTTCTTCGGTCTGAGCTTCTTCTGCGGCAGCTTCCTCAATGTCCCCTGTCTGCTGTTCTTCGGCGCTGTCCTCATCCTCATCGGGATAATAATTTCCCTCCGGATCATAATATCCGCCTTCTTCGGGATAATAATTCCCCTCCGGGTCGTAATAACCGCCCTCTTCGGGATAATAATTCCCCTCCGGGTCGTAGTAGCCGCCCTCTTTGAGGTAATAATACCCGTCTTCATCGTAATAGCCGTCATCTTCGGAATACTCTTCGCCGTATTTTTCGTCTTCCTCGTAGTTCTCGCCGGCGTATCCGTCTTCCTCATATGCTTCTGCTGCGCTTTCTTCTGCCGAAGTTCCGGATTCAGGACTCTCCTCCGCTGCAACGCTCACTTCTGCAGCGCAGCTTACACTGTCCGCCTCCGCAGTATCTGCTTCCTGCTCCGCTTCGGCTGCAGACTGCTCTGCTTCGGGCTCCTGCTCTGCGCTTTCGGCTGAAGCCTCGGCTTCGGGAGCATTTTCGCCGGCAGCTTCGGGAGCGGTTATCTCTACCATCTTATCAAGATTCTTAGTATCAAGAAGGCTGCTGCTTCCTGCCACAGCTGCATCCACAAGACCTATGCCTGCGTTTTTATCCGCCTCCATGGCGTCCTTCACATCATCCCAGATAGACCTAACAGCTCCGTCAGAAACTGCTTCTTCAGCTGCCGGAACATATTCCTCTGCTGCGCTGTCTTCTGCAGCAATCTCTTCGCTTATCTCATCTATGCTGCGAAGTTCTATATCATCTGCCTGATATTTATCCTCAAAGATCTTCTGCTCACGTTCAAGCTCAACGATCAGGCCGTTCCTGCTGTCCTCTTCATAATCCTTGAAAATAGGGCCTGTGCGCTCTAAGAGATTTCTGTGAAGCTCCTCATCCTGCTTTGCGCGCTGGCGTCTTTTAGTCTTTTCCCACTCTGCGAGATAATCGCTCAAATGTATCTGTCCCGTGATCTGCTTTTCTTCGGGACTGCGCTCGGGCACAGCCAGCCCCAGCTGACCGTCATCGCCCAGGTAGAACATTCCATCCATGCCGTTTTTATCTGTGCGAACAGTGCGTCTCTCTACATCATCCCCGACATAAACGGCGCGGCTCTTTCTCTCCTCTTCTTCCTCCATCTGCACGGCGCGCGCTTTACTGAGCACGCTTTCATAATCCGGATTGGTGTTTGACGGCAGATTGTCGATCACTATATCATCGGTACGGTCTTCAAAGAATACCTCGTCCTTTTTCTCTGTCTGTGTCTGACGGCTTACTGCAGATACATCAACCGGGTTAAAGAACAGGGTCTGATCCTCCACTCCTTCGGGCTCGGAAGCAAGTTCTCCGGGCACCGATTCGATGGGATCCTCTTCGTAGCCCTGCTGAGGATACCCTCCCTCCCGGTTTCCCTGAGGGTATTCTCCCTCGTATCCTTCCTGAGGATACTCTCCTTCATAGCCTTCCTGAGGATACTCTCCTTCATAGCCTTCCTGAGGATATTCTCCCTCATAGCCTTCCTGAGGGTATTCTCCCTCGTAGCCTTCCTGAGGATACTCTCCCTCATAGCCTTCCTGAGGATACTCTCCTTCAT
>CAMOEK010000023.1:0-24242 GCA_946612125.1 uncultured Lachnospiraceae bacterium
GCTTCCGGTTCAGGCTCGTATGTCATGATCTCCGGTTCTTCATTTACAGGTTCAGGTTTACCCTGTGCTGCCGGTTTTAAGAATTCCAGTTCGGGAATAGCATCTGTACCTGCCGAAGTCTTACTGTAGACACTGCCAAAGGAAATAGACCCGCTCACGGTTCCGCCCTTTTTCTTCATCTCTTTAACGTACTTTTTGATATTGTACTTGCACCCGGGGCAAAACTTTGCGCTGTCATCCACAAAACGACTGCACTGAGGGCAGGTGATATTAGCCATTGATACTATCCTCCTGATTTAGAAAATTTCAACAACAAAAAAAACACTTTTAAAGCCGCTTAAAAAGATTATACACTAAACGGACATAATTGCAAAGCATTTTAAATATAATACTTCACAAAATTAAGCTGTAAACATTGGAGTATCAGAAACAAAAAAGCCCCTCTTGCGAGGGGCTTGAGCATTTTAATGCTTATACCATCATCTTGGCTTTGCTGAGGAAACCGAGATACTGGAAGAAGATAACAAGTTCGATGATAATACCTACCAGAGCAAGAATACCGCCGATAACAGGTATGAATCCCAGGAATACGAGTATAATAGCCACAATATACAGTGTCTTGAATGAATTTGCCCTCTGGGTTCCCAGATTCACGATCTCAATATTGCCTATTGCCTGCGCTACAGTAACTGTAGCATTGATCACACTGTACATCACCATAAAGTTTGAGAAGCCGTCTACAGCCCCAAGCAGAGCCTTCACCAGCCCCCAGAAGAAACCGCTTGCATTACCGATAGCACTGGTAAGCAGAGATGCAACAATACCAACGCACAGCCAGACAAGCGCATTATTGTAGCTCAGCTCATCCTTTTTAGCATTAAGGATACCCAGTAAGCCCAGTACGAAAGCAGCTATGCCGCCGCCTATAAGACCGATGGTAGCGATCACCGTAAGCACTCCCAGGATAGCCGTAAGCGCACCACTGCCCAAAAATGCCGCAGCTACGGTCAGCACCCCGAAGACACCTACGATCAGGCTGCATACGGCAACTACGATCTCCAGGACCTGTGACAGGAACAGCTGATCCAGACCTTTCTTAACATTGAAATACATTTCTACACCCTCCCTTTTTTTGATATATTTGCCTGCAGTCCGCTTTGGACTGTAAAAGCACATTGTATTATACAAAAAATGCGGAAGTGCTCTCATCGGGCTCTTCCGCAGGAATCTCAAAGTAGCGAGAGGGGGATTTGAACCCTCGACACCGCGGGTATGAACCGCGTGCTCTAGCCAACTGAGCTATCTCGCCATATCTTCATCTGCTCTCACAGACGAAGGTTATTCTACTCCAGCAGAAGTAAATTGTCAAGAACTATTTTTTATTTAACAAAATCATCATAGATGGCTACATGATCATATATCGCACGCCAGGCGCTGTGGGCATCTCCTGTAACACAGATATACTGATTGCCGTCATTTGATCTTTCATAGCTCACTGCACAGTTTCTGGATTCATTAACAAACCCCGTCTTTGCTCCCAGCACCTCGCCGTGAGTATCCTTGTCTTCTATCCTGCGAAGGAACCAGTTGGATATTATCATTCCTTCGGGATGATAATCGGTAGGCGCAGTAGTATATTTCTTCTGTCCCAGCGCCTCTCTGCAAAGATCGTTTTCCAATGCTGCCTTCATGATCATGGCCATAGCTGCGGGAGTACAATAATTCTGATCATCATATACGCCGACCGGATTGGTAAAATGAGCTACTCCGTCAAGCCCCAGTTCGACCAGCTTTTCGTTCATCATGTCCACAAATGCTTCCATACTGCCCGCCGTATAATACGCCAGCGCCATCGCAGCATCTCCGCCGCTGGGCATTATAGTGCCGAAAAGCAGCTCCTTCACGGTCATAGTCTCGCCAACGGAATATCCCACCTGCGAACAGCCGTGTGAAAACACATAATCAGTGATCTCCTGAGTCATGGTAAATGTATCCTCCGGATCCTGCATGTGTTCCGCTGCTACCAGAATGGTAAGCACTTTTGTCATAGACGCCGGATACATGCGTTCAAAAGCATTGCGCTGCGCCACCACATGTCCGTCCTTTAAGTCCACCAGTATGCAGAAACTGCTTATCACTTCCTCATTTGTTACTTCGCGTGTATCCTTATCTTTAAATACCTGATACCCCTCATAAAACATATCAGGATGCTCGTTTTCATTTACTTTGGGAACTTTCTCCTCCACCGGTGTGGGTGTAGGTTCTGTAGGTTCGGCTGCCATTACCAGCGTGGTCGCCGGCAATATAGTCTCCACTTCGTCCGTCTGAGCTTTTGCTTCCTTTCCTTTTCCCGCTATGATGCATATAAGCGCTATTAAGATCGTTACAAAGATGCCGCCGGCAATACTATAACGTATGCGCATCTGTCTTACTCTCTGATAGTATTTTTCCGAACGGCGTCTTACATGTCCTTCGGAGTCAATATACTCGCCTCTTTTAAGTTTTATTTTATCCATTTATCACTAATATCCGCTTTAAGATGTAAGGTTAACATAACGCAATTTATTGTAACATACTAAGACTTATCTTGTCACCCAAAACTGATAATATTTTTTTGTTAATTTTTACCAACTGTTTTTTTTCAGTTGATGACCACATTGCTGCCCATTCATCCCGATCAATCTTCTATACGGAACATATCAACAACACCGTCAGCCAGCTTCTTATCATCCTGCGTATGAACGCTCACATTCACCACCACAACGGTTTTTCCGCGTCTCACCACCTGAGCTGTCGCAAAAATGCGTTCCTCATCGTTTACGTTATCCAGATAGTTCACGTATGCGTTCTGCGTTACATAAGAGTGCCCGTCTGCTCTGGCCGTTATCCCCGCCGCACAGTCTATCATCGTATATATAAGGCCGCCGTGCACGTAGCCATAAGGATTCTTTGAATTCTTTCCGATAGCAGCGACCAGGACAGTCTTTTCCGTCGATTCACTGACAATATATATATCATTATACTCCATAAAAGGATTCCATCCTGCAGGTCTGTTCATGTTTCTCTCCTTTGATCAATGCCCCGGCCAGTGCCCAGGACCTGTTTATTTCATACCGCTTTCTATATTATCAATATACTGCTCATAAGTAATATATTTCCCGCCCATGCTCTCCAGATGCTCCGTTCTGAACTGACAGTCTATCATCTTTGCCCCCTCCGATTCCAGCTGTCTTGCCAGACTTATAAGCGCCAGTTTGGAAGCATTAGATCTTAAGGAGAACATGCTCTCACCAAAAAAGCTTTTTCCCAGCCTGACACCGTAAAGCCCTCCGACAAGCTCTTTTTCTTCCCACACTTCCACACTGTGCGCGTAGCCCATACGGTGCAGCACGCAATAAGCCTCTTCCATCGCATCAGTTATCCATGTGCCTTCTTTATCCTCTCGCAAGATACGGCAGTGATGTATCACTGCCGCAAAATCTTCGTCAAAACTTACCCTCATTGTTGTTTTTCTCATAAATTTAGCCATAGATGACGAAACATGTATCTCCGCCGGAACTATCACATACCTTGAGTGCGGACACCACCATAGGATAGGTCCCCCTTCCTGATACCAGGGAAATATTCCCAGCCGGTATGCCGCCAGCAGCCGTTTGGGCGTCAGATCCCCCCCTGCCGCGAGTAGACCGTCCTCTTCCGCATATTCGACCGTGGGAAACCAGTCATCATTTTCATTCAAGAAATAAACCGCCATAGCAGATGTTACGCTGTCTTTAGCTACAGCTCCTCCTGATTAATGATATCTACATTAAGCTTGATCCTGTCCTTAGGGTTCTCTCTGTTAAACTCATCCGTAGCTTCCTGAACCATTTTAATTACCAGGTCAAAAAAATTCTTGTTTTTGCCACTGGCCATCATAAGATATCTTCCTTCACCTATATGAAGGATCTCCGCATCCCTGGGCAATTCTTCCCTCAGTATCTTAGCCAGAGCAGCTATATTGCCTTCGCACATAAACCGTATGAGAACGCCCTTATCCCTGTGGCCCTTTTCTTCCCACTCCTTAACCTGAGACAGATAGCTGGCATTATAAAAGCCCTCCTGCTCATCCTCATACTTTCCGTGCATTCTCATAAACAGATAGATATTAAGCATACCAGCCGCAAAACCTAAAGACACAAAGGAATAATCGGTCAGTTCAGATACCAGTATAGAGCAGGCTATCGGAAGCAGCATGGGCGCCGCCCTGAAAAACTTAAGTTTGCCGTTTTCCTTACGGTACCTTACTACCAGCCAGACCGAAACCAGCGTATATGAATACTCTATCACCAGCATCACATTATAAAGCGTAGTGCGCATAAAGCCGTTGTCTACCTTTTGGGTAAAAAGTATCCCTGTAACCGGATTGGCCAGGATCAGAATAAAGAATACGATAACAGGCAGGAAGAAAAGCCTGTAGTGTCTTTTCAGGTGATCCCTGCTGCCGTAAAGCTGAAAATCAACAAAAAGCAGCCAGAGATATAATATGCTTACCAGCGCCAGCTCCAGTATGGTCTGGCTGATCATCGCAATTGCCGCAGCCCCTTCAAATGTCTGTCCGCGCATTGCAAAAGCCACTCCGTTACATGCGGCATCGATCATAATGCAGATTATCATCATCCTGAGCAGCACGCGTCCGGATTCCTTTTTCCTGTTGCTCAAAGACAATATCAGTACAGCCAGCATCGCTATAAACGCTAAAGAATCGGCAAATATAGTAATAACAGATGTATTCGTCATTGTTCAGCCCTCCTCTCTGCTCGCGCAAAGCATTTCCTTTCCTGTAATATCAGGCAGCAGATAATCTGTCAGAGCCTTAACATATTCATCTTTTCTGCGCAGCAGCACTTCGGTGTCCGGAGAATAGTATTTCTCTGCCTGTTTCAGCGAAAATATGATCATATATAAAAGATCTTTACGCGCATCCGGTCCCGAAGCGGAAAAAACCTCAATCCTCATTTTTTTCAATGGCGTCTTATGGATCAGCAGAAATCCGCTGACCCTGCCGTCTGTCTCCACATAACTTGAGATCTGCTGATCGAACCAGCTCATTGATATTGTTCCCAGGTCATCCATAAGCGGCCGCTTGCTGTGAAAGATGCAGTCCATAACGCCCCTTCTGAACGGACGCACCATCAGGCTTCCCAATTCCTTGATATAAGAAGGCGCCTTATTCTTCCTGGCGATCGGCATTTTCAGAAGATCTCCCAGCAGTATCTCTATTTCCCTGCTCTCTCCCCTGCTGCAGCTGTAGCCTGCTTTTTCCAGCAGCTCAGGCGTAAATATCTTCTCATCCGCAGGCAGTTCCAGATAGCTTTTCCTGACATCGTCTTCTTCAAAATGATGTTCAAATTCATTCAACAGTACTTCGGCGGCACTCTCATCCGAAGCCAGAAGAGTCTCCACCCTGGCTTCGGTATCCCTCTTCTCGTCCTCCAGATGCAGCAGCTCCCAGATAGCAGCGGACTCAGGAACTTTTTTTTCATTGATCACAACTATGCCGCGATAATACTCGCGTCCGATGTTTTCCGCCTTGTCAGGCCCGAGATATTCCGAATACTCTTCCACATTGTCTTCAGTAAGTTCAATGATCTCCATCCGACTCTCCTTTATTGTCCTGTTTAAAGTACATGTGGCCGGTTTTCTTATTCAATGCATGCAGCCTGTTAATGCTCATAGCCTCAGCAAGCCGCTCTTTATTCTTTATGACTGTGTTAAAATATGCTCCACGCATCTTTTCGCCCAGCGCTGCAAGACTGCGCTCACGCCTGATACCATCTTTGCTTCTGTATACTCCGGCAAGCTCCTCGATCAACCCGCCGCTGATCATGGCATATTCCTCTATGGCCCTGCAGCGCGCCTTATTCCCGAGTCCTCCAAAGTTATCGTACAGATAATCCGCCAGTCTGCTGCCGTGTTCGGATGACAGATATTGCATTTCAGCTTCGCGCACTCGCGCATCGCTTCGTTCCTGCAATATATCTTCCATCAAAGCGCTCTTTGCTTCAAACTCTTCTTCGAAAAGCATATCTGTCTCCAAAAAAGCCCACTCCTTTCAAATAATACGTCTGCTCAGAAAGATGTCTTCACAGCCTCAGCATCCTTTTTCATCTTTTCGCTGACTCCGTTCCACACAGCCCTGTAGAGTGGTCTGAGCCGAAGCTCATTTCCGAACACTTTCCTCGCCAGGCTGTAGATCTCCGGATTCACAGCCACAAAACGAAGCTCCGCTTCCGGATAAAGCTCATCAGCCGCTTTGATCGCTGCGCACAAAAGACTGTGCGCGGTCCTCATATCCCTGCCGTCCGAATAAAGGTACGAGATCTCAAGGACCTCATGTCCGAAAGCTTTTACAAACAGCGCACCACAGACCCCATCATCTTTCAGCATGGCAAAAGACAGATTTCTGTCATATATCGTTCCATTTTTCTGTATATATGAAGCTTTTCCTTCAGCTTTCAGTTTTTCAAAAAAAGCCCTTCTTTTTTCCTCATCCAGGAAAAAAAATTCAAGCGCATCGGAGTGTTCTGCCTTCATCTGCTGCCATGCTTTACTCCGGCCGCGCATTTCAGGCGTTATGGAAAAGAGCATCGAGCTCTCTCTTATGATTATATTCTCCTGAGCACTCAAGAAATCAAAAAGCGCTCTGCCGTTTTCTTCCTCTGTGGCAAATAGCATCTCCACAGGCATGAATATGTCCATGTCCCCAATGATATTAAGCACTGATTGCAGAAGTTTCGTACCTGCTCCGCGTCTTCTTGCCTCCGGTCTGACATAGATATGCCTGACAGAAGCCATGCCCCCGCCAAGTTCCAGCTCCAGCGCTGCCATCAACTCATTTTTATCATCAAGCAGTCCAAAGCGCTTTAACCCGTTTTCGTCATCCCTGATGCGGACTATCGTTGTGTCCATCATGTATCCAGCCTTTTCTCAAAAGCAAGTATATTCTTACCGTTCTCATATCTGTAGCTCACATCATCCATAAGCTCTCTGACCAGGAATATGCCCAGTCCGCCTATAGGCCTTTCTTCGGCAGGCAGATTTACATCCGGCGGCGGGGCATTAAGCGGGTCAAAAGGAATGCCGCTGTCCGCAAAAGTGATCCTTATCGCAGACGGATCAGCCAGGCGCTCAACAGTCACCTCCGCATCGCCTTCCGAATCGGGATAGGAATAACTTGCTATATTGACAAATACCTCTTCAACGGCAAGGGCTATCTGCATGACAGTCATCTCATCCGCTCCGTCCGCCTTAATGCATTCGGATACGAAGTCCTGCACCTCATTCATCTTTCCTACATCCGCTGCGAAAGTTCTTTTTACCATAGGAATGCCTTTCGTTTCAGTCAAACCTTTTTATGATCGTCATCTCGACTATATCACCACGCACGCCCACCTTCACATCATCAGCTATATTTGCTACTATGGATTTTTCAAGCTCATCCCATGCTTCCACGGACTTCTTCTGCTGCTTGTCCTTTTCCACCATGCTCTTATACTGTATAAGTGACCATTCAAAATCCATAGGATCCAGGCTTCCGTCAGACCGCGCCCCCATCATTCCGTACATGACCGAGCCGTCATCATATTCTTTGGACAGATCGTCCATGCTGTCGGGATCATTTATCATATTGACCAGAATATTCCTGAGCATTTCCATAATACCTACGCTGCTCTCATTCTTTCCGCTGGCAGAGAGCGCGATAAGCTTCTTTTTCTTGCTGCGGTCCATATAAGTATCAGCCCTTAAGCAGATACGACATTCCCCGTCTCCGCCTTCAAGCCAGAACTGCCCTTCAAAACCTCCGGTTATGCCGCGCACCATGCCCAGCATCTCCTCGCTTAAAAGCCTCAGATAAAGACCGTCTTTTTCTCCAAGCTTTTCATACTTCGCAAATTTTTCAGTCTCGGCCAGAGCTTTATCTATTCCGGGTCCCTCGCTGTAAACCATTATCTTGTCAGTTATCATTCCTCGTCTCTCCTTAGTTTACTCTATATTGAAAAGCTGCGAAAAACCGGTAACTTCCATAACGCTCTTAACCATATCTCCCGCATTGCGGATAACCATTTTTCCGCCTTTTCCGGCACAATCACGGTGTGTCGCCAAAAGAGTACGCAGCCCCACGGAAGAAATATAAACCGTATCTTCCATGTCGATAACTATCTCCGTCTTTCCTTCCGCGATCAGATTCTTCAGGTCTTCTGAAAACTTGGGATTTGTGCTGATGTCGATCTTCTCCGGTGTTCTGTACATTGCTTCTTTCATTTTTTCTCCTTCCTTTTATCACTGTTTAAGAGCCTGCGCTCCCCTGTATTCCAGGCACAGCATAGTTATATCATCTGACTGATCGGCTCCGTTTGTAAACTCCGCTATGGCTTTATTAACGTTATTCAGGACATCTTGCGGATCTGCAGCCGTATCACTGTTCAATGCTCCCACAAGACGTTCCTCGCCAAAGAGCTCAGATTTAATATTCATTGCTTCAGTAACTCCATCCGTATAAACAAAGAGTTTATCGCCTTTTTCAAGTTTAAACTCATGTTCCGCAAAAGGCAGATCCTCCATTACCGCCACCGGCAGTGAATGACGGTATTTCACCACCTCGTATTTCCCGCCCGCATGCAGCAGTATGGGATCCTCATGGCCGGCATTGGCCGCCAGCCCGACTCCGGTCTTTATATCCAGCATAGCAGCCCACACGGTTACAAACATCTCGCTCCCCCCGCTTTCCATAAGCTGCCTGTTAACACTTCCCAGCGCCTGTGAAGGGGATTCTCCTGCCTGCATACTGAGCTTAATCAGCGACTTGGCTATCATCATAAAAAGCGCCGCAGTAACACCTTTTCCCGAAACATCGGCCATCACCACGCCCAAATGGTCTTCATCCACCATAAAGAAATCGTAAAAATCCCCTCCGACTTCCTTCGCGGGTTTCATCGATGCATAAAGATCAAATTCCTTTATATCCGGAAAGGCCGGAAAGGTATCGGGAATAACATATTTCTGTATGCCCGCTGCCATAGCCAGGTCTCTTGCCGCCTCAACCTGTTCCCGTCCGCGTGAAACATTCACAACACAATACATAAGCAGCATTATCACCATCATTACGGGATAAGCCACCGAAAGTCCGTATATCAGGATGGTCATCACGCTTATCACGGTCGGCGCCAGTATATACAGGCTCATGACAAAGAAATGAAAACGTCTGAGCTTTCGTCTTTCGCTGATCAGCATCCAGAGGCAGAAGAACAGTATCAAAAAGCCGTATGCCTGATGCATCGGATACAGAGCGCTGCGTGAATATACGCCCTGCTCATCCACGGTAAAATACTGCCCCGCAAAGACATTAACAATACACAGTATCAGGCTCAATATCATCCCGACGCGTATTATCTTATCAAAGAGTTTTCTTCTTTTCTCTTCCGGATTCACAAACTCTACTATATATCGCCAGAAAAAGAAACATGATACCGGAAGGCAGATATAGTAAGCTGTATTATCCACAATATTCGCAATGCGCATCAGCGGTATGCCATCTATAAGCCAGGCCAGCGCATCGGTAAAAAGCCCCAGAAATACTGCATTAAGCAGGTACTGATAATAAAGATTCCCATTCCCGCCTCTTGAAACATCTATCATACAGCATATATAGATCACATACCCCGTTACCATTGCGGCTATATCCAGGATGATATTGATCAGATATGCTGCAGGTATGTTCTCTGCCCCGCGGTAGATCACAACAGCTATCACTAAAGCCACCGAAAACAGGCAGACCAGGCTGTCGACCAATAAGCGTATAGTCTTATTCTCTTCTTTTTTTGCCGGCTTACTCATGTCTGTTGATCTTTCTTTCTGAGCTCTTCTTTTTTCTTCTCTTCTTTCTTTCTGAGCTCTTCCTTTTTCTTCTCTTCCTTCTTTCTGAGCTCTTCCTTTTTCTTCTCTTCCTTCTTTCTGAGTTCTTCTTTTTTCTTCTCTTCTTCCTTCTGTTTTCTTTTCAGATTCTCCTGCTCTATACGCGCCTGCTCTCTCAGTATCTCGTTTTTTCTCTTACGTTCTTCCTCTTCCCGTATATTCTTTTCGATCTCTTCACGCAGTTTTTTTGCTTCCTGATCTTCCTCTTTGTTTTCTATTTCCTTCTTTTCTTCCTTCTTCTCGTCCTTCTTCTCTTCTTTCTTTTCTTCCTTCTTTTCAACAGGTTCTTTTTTGCTTACAACGCTTTCTTCCTCATCGTCATCTTCCATAGCCAGTCTCTTCTGACGTTCTTCATAAAGCTTACGGTTAAGGTATTTCAGCTTGCCGCCTTTATCATTAAGCACCCAGAATGGAATTGATATGGTTGTAAACGGCTTTTTCCTTGAATATCCTATGGTATATGTAACAAATCCCGGAGGAGCCAGTTCAGGCTGGGTGATATTATCCTCATCAAAAGAAGCATGATGCTCGACCATCGCCAGATTACCGTATTCTGCCATATTCTGCAGCGTATAGTCTTCCAGCTCATCTTCTGCCCTATGTTTGAGCCTCTCTATCTCTTTAAGCCGCTGAGCTGCCCTCTCTCCTTTAAATATCGCAAAGCGGAAGCGTCCGTAATCACTGCAGGCGCTGATTATCTCCTTTAGATTTTCGGGATCTTCTTCGCCTTTATCCTTATTTTCAAAATATTTTGAAAGCGCATCCCTGACCTTGATCATTCTTTCGCCGTCATCCTTCCTGTATTCGGCGAATTTTCTGTCAAAACCGATATATTCAGGCTCAGCGGGCGGCTCATCCCCTATAGAGCTGAGAGAATCACTTTTTTCAATTGACTCAAAATCATCGATAATGCTCTCTTCCTGCTTTTTCTCCTGTTTCTGAAGCTGCCCGGGTATGGTCATACTGCGCCTCATCTGAGGTGCCTGCGTCTGCGTCATATCGAACTTTGTTTTAAACTTGTCTAAACTCTTGTTCTGTATTGTTTTCTCGGGACCGGCCATATTTCCACACTCCTTATTCAGATCAAATGTCTATTCCGCCTACCATTTGGATCGCTGCCTTTATGTCTGCCTCGTCTGCCTCCCAGTCAGGCTCTTTTAATATTGCCTCAGCTATATATCTGCCCATCTGTTTAGGGAAAATATCATCCAGCATATCCCCGTCAGCCTCATTATCGACCATCATGCTGATCCGGGTACTGCCGCCATATTTTGTAACTGCCGCCACAGCCAGATTACCGATAAGTATCTCTATATCATCTTCTGCCACCGCAGAAACGCAGGCATACTCAACTTCTATCTTACCTGAAGGTTTTTTATGGCCCAGTATCATGGCTCCCGGTTTAGAAAGGCTGCCCGTATAGAAACCAAGCTCCGCATCAATATAACCATCCGGCAGATCATCAGTCATAATATATGCAGCCTGCTTTTTTCCTTTAAAGAAACGCTTTATCATGCGTTTTGCATCTTCCGGCGCAAGCTTTGACAAGCATGCAGCTTTGCCAATATATCCCTTAAAGTTTCTGATATCCGGAATATCAAATATACGGCAGACAAAAGCCGTATCAAATCCCGGCGTAAAGCGGAAAAACCACTTATCCAGCAATGTACCAAGACTTTCCCAGTTTTCATCCGTATCGATCTCGGTGGTAACAGCTGCTGCATTGTTCTTTATGGCGGCATAGAGTATCTCCGCCAGCAGCATATCAGCGCAGCCGCGCTCTCTCCAGGCCGGATGGACGTAGAGCCATACGATGCGCAGCAGCCTCTCCCTGCCATCAGCGCTGCGGTCATAATAATATGCCAGACTGCCTACGCCATGCATGCCTTTATCGCCGTGAGAGAGTATGCCTATAGCCTTGTACCTTTTCACATCCACAGCTTCACGCATATCGGCGCTCATAACAGATGAAAAAATCTCCGAATCATTCCTGTCTATGGCGCAGATCAGACGTCCGGCCTTTTTCTCATAAGCCTTTCTCTGATCCGTGATATATTTGAGCACCTTTTTGCCGTAGGCGCATAAGGGGTGAAAACGCCGCGACAGACGGCAGAGTATCTTCTGTCTTTCAAAAAACAGCGTCTCTGTCTCTATCAGCCTGCTTTCAGGCAGTTTCTTCCCCGACAGGATCTCAGAAAGCTTTTTTCCTTTTTGATGTGCTGCCCTGATATCTTCCCTGTGCTCTCTCAGAAGATCAAACGGATCCCCGGAAGTCTTATCTTCCCGGGCAGAAATCCCGTCCAGATCCGGCCTGAGAAAATCTCTTTCTTCTTTTCTCAACATTTGCCACTTCCCCATATATGTTAAAGGCTATAATAGCAATTTTTGTCCAACAATTGTCCAGCTTCTTATTCAGGACAATATCTTCCAGGTCATATAGCTTTCTGTCATGCTGGCCCAGGAATAGGATCCCATATATTCACCCCTGTACGAATTGACTGCATCTGTGTTTCCGGCAAAAAACTCATAAGCATCACAGCGTATCATTTCGGGTTTTATCCTGATATTCCCGCCCTTCATTTCAAATATTTCCTCTATGTCATATTCCTTAAGCGTATCGCGCAGACTGCGGATTATGGCATCCAGCTGTTTCTGCATCGGTCTGTCATACATGCGGTTTTCCCATAATATGGCAAAAGCCTCGGCGCGGGTGGTATTATTGCCCTGTCTGTCCACCAGATAAGCCAGCAGTTCCTTGCTCTTTGAGCGTTTAAAGGAAACCACTTTCCCGTCCACAAACAGATCAAACCCCCCAAAGGTCCTGGCAACAATATGCTCCGTCATATCAGGCTTTTTGTCCGCCAGGGCATATTCTATTTCTGCAGCCAGCCTGTCTTCGCTTACCGGTTTTAAAAGATAACCCGAAACATGCAATTCGAAAGCTTTCACTGCAAAATCAGAATAACCTGTCAGAAAAATGATAGCTGCATCTGGTCTTAAGCTTTTTATCCTTTCCGCCAGCTCGATCCCATTCATATCCGGCATATCTATATCCAGAACGACTATATCAGCATCATTCTCTTTAAGCCAGTCAAGCGCCTCGCTTGAACGCACAAAACCGAAAGCCTCATCAATAAGCCGCTGTTTTTTTAACAGGGCCAGCGTATATTCCATTATCTTTCTTTCATCGTCAACACATACAGCTTTCATCTGCCATCCTCTTTTTTACCTGTTTCAAAAGGTATGCTTATCTTCACCCTTGTCCCCTCATCAGCTACGCTCTCCACTTCTATATGCCCGTGGCACATTCTCTCCAGTCTCTCCTTAACATTCTTAAGCCCCACATGCCCTTCTCCGGCTTCAAATGCTTTTTCCGCATCAAAACCTTTGCCGTTATCACACACCACTATCTCGTGATGATCATCCATGCGCCTGCTGCTTATTTTAACCAGACCGTTCTCCCTTATGCGCACGCCGTGCCTGATGGCGTTTTCCACGACCGGCTGCAGGCTTAGCGCCGGCAGCTTAAAGTCCTTATCTTCAATATCAAATTCTATCACGATATTCTCAAAACGTACCCTTTCTATATCGGTATAGGTACGTGTATGTTCAAGTTCTTTTGTAAAGTCTACCAGCTCCTCCTGCCCCAGCGAATCGATATTCTGCCTGAGATAAAGGCTGAACTTTTCCACCGTCTCCCTTGCGGCTTTAGGGTCTGTTTCGCACAAAGCCTGTATGGCCGAAAGGGTATTAAAAAGAAAATGCGGCTGTATCTGGGATATCATGATCCTTATCCTCTGCCTGGCAGCCATATCTTCCTCGTGTTCCCTGGCAAACCGCAGATGCAGCCAGATATAAAACAGCACGGTGCTGCACACGCACGCTATCGTAAGAAAACTGACTACCTGTCGCCCACCGCCCACATTGGCGTCCATCACCGTAGACGCGATTATGATGCCCACTATGATAAACGGTATGACCAGCTCCCTGATCCCTTCTTTTTTATACTTTTTTATGGTCTGATACAAAAGGTCGGCCAGAAGCGCAGCGCTTACGATAAAGCAGACATTCTTAAGCGGACCAGCGTGAAAAACATTGTTTTGAGTAAAACTGATGGTAGCCGGCGAAAAGAAAGCCGTAAGATAGACCAGTGAATTAAGCAGTATCATCAGCCACTCTTTCGTATGATCCAGCGGATCCACGATATACAGAAACAATACCAGTATGACCGGTCTGATGATATACCCTGCTACGGAAACCGCGATACGGAAATGTGGCAGCGTTTCATATACAGACAGCATATCTTCAACATTATTCTGCAGGATAAGCATAAATTCCAGCAGAACGATAGCCAGTAATATGCCTCTGTGTTTTTTGCTTATATACGGATCCGTGATGACAACAAAAAACATCCCCAGCAGCTGCAGGCTGAGAGGCAGCAGGATCACCAGATAATCTATGGCAACCTGACCGATAGGGATCATCATTCATTCGCTCCTGTATCTAGTGACGGCAGAAATGCAAAACCGCCCGATAGTATCTTACACTATCGGGCGGTGCTTTTCAAATACTTACTTAACTCCGTTTTCCCTGAGCATATTGTCGATGATCGCATCCATCTCTTCGTAGGTCACTCTGCCGTGAGGGTCGATCCTCTGCTCGGATTTGGGCGCTCCTTCCGCACCCTTGCCTTCCATGATATGCCAGGTAGCCGCCCAGCAGACAGCCTCCCATGCATAATAGTCTATATCATAATAATCAATATACTCGTCGCTGCGGCCAAAGTCGATATCACGTTTATAGCCCTTAAACTCCGAATATCTCATGAGCATGAATACCAGATCCTGTCTGGTGATCCACTTGCCCATACCGAACTCATCGGAAGCAACATAAGGGAAGCCCATGCACATCGATACCTTTTCGCCCCAAAGAATGGCTGCTTCATATTTGCTTCCCTTTACGTCGTTAAATCTGCTCTTAAGTCCGCTTACGGAAGGTTTTCCGGCCATCTCATAAAGCTTCTGCACCACTTCTTCCCGCTTTACCAGATCCGCTTCGGATACACCGGGATCCAGTTCCGAATAAGGATAGGGATCCAGATCAGGCAGCGCGCCGGGATGTTCCTCTGTCAGCAGATCAACCTCATCACTGACACATATAAAGAATATATTATCCTTTCCTGTAGATGTATCCCCGCCGTAATCTATAGTCCAGGAATGAGCCGCTCCGGTAACATCCGGATTCTCTGCCTTTTTCTCGCCCTCATTAAAGGTTTTTACCAGGAAAGGACAGTAACCTATATCCAGCTCATCAAACTCATTTATAAACGCCTGCAGGAAATACAGATAAGGATTATTGGAAATATCCAGACTGTCTATGCTGCAGTATGCGCAGTCAAGGTATACCAGCTTGGGGTTATTGGAAACATCAAGCTCTGTGAGCTCTCTGTTATAGCTGCAGATAAGCTTGGTGAGCTCGTGATTATTGCTCACATCAATAGATGTAACATCATTATGTGAGCAGTTGTAATACTGCAGTCCTTCAAGCATGCTGACATCAATGCTTCCAAGCCCGGGATTATCCCAGATATCCAGTCTCTTCATCTTAAGATTATGAGAAAGATCCAGGGTCTTAAAGTGATTCCTGAACGCATCCAGATGCTGAAGATTTGGATTATTGCTCACATCCAGCGTGGTAAGTTCACAGGAACCGCAGGTCAGATGCTCCAGCAAAGGATTGTGGCTCACATCAAGCGTGGTCAGAGGGTTGGTATTACACTCTATATATGACATCTTAGGATTGTTTGCCACATTCAACGATGTCAGATTGCAGTCAAAACAGTATACCCACTCAAGATTCGGATTTACGGTAAAATCCAGTGAAGTAAACTTGTTTCCCGAACACCAGATACCGGTGAGCAATACATTTTTGCTCAGATCCCAGCTCTTGATCTGGTTGTCCATACAATAGATACCGCGCAGTTCAACGAGATATTCTATACCCTTTAAGGATTTAATGCCCTTATTTACGCACCAGAGATTTCTGGCATATATTATCTCATCCTTATCCAGGAAATTATTCTTATCACGGTCAAAATCAGCTTTTACCACAGCCCTGAAATTACTGTCGGGAAAAGTCGTGGAATTGATCTTTACTTCCTTTATCTCGGGCTGATCGGGATCCACGGGATCTACAGGGTCTACAGGATTCACCGGTTCATCGGGATCCACAGGGTTTTCCGCCGGAAACTCCTTAACTATCTCAAAGTAAAACCTGGTCTTTGATGCAGCTTTGTTTATATTGCTTATACCTTTTTTAATATACTTTAAGGGTTTGCCCTTTAAGCCCAGCGCCTTCTTTACATTTTTATTCAACACTGCCTTAGCCTTAAAGTATGCCTTGTTTCCTACCTTTGTATTCTTATATCCGGTAAATTTCCAGTCTATAAGACCTTTTACATCCTGACCGGTCACATCCCATACAAGTTCGTCAAGATTTGTCACATATACTTCAGCCTCAAGATGTTCGGCGGGCTTTACCTTTTTCCCCTTGCCCAGATACTGGATCTTTCCGTAATAGGAAACATAAGCGTTAAAACAGTAATCCACATTATTGATCTTTACAGGCTTGCCTACTATATGGTTGTACAGTACCGTTTTTACTTTTACTCCGGCAGGAAGCGTTAATATTTCCGTTTCTTCAATATCAAAGCCCTCTTCCACCGCGGCCGGAGCCGTTTCCTCTTCCTGCGTCTCCTCTTCTGTCATTACCTCTTCACTTACTGCTGCATCCGCATCATCGGCTGCCATAACGGGCATAAGCTGTCCGAACAGCATGGTGAGCGAAAGCAGACCGGCTAAAAGCCTTTTTTTCATGGTTACAACCTCCTTTTTCCGGGTCATAATACCCGTTGACATACAGATTTATGCTAACATACCCCCCCGGCATCATCAATTGTTATTCATAGCGCTTGATTCTTTATTCATGCGCTGTCCCCAAAAAAGCATAATCCATCTGTGCCGGTTTGTTACTATTCACGGCCCTCAGGCCGTGATAGTAACGGGTTTTGCCAATTAAGATCGCCTGCGGCGATGGGCAAAACCCTTCTCACGCTACAAATCTTGGGCCGTAATCGCGCAGCGAGTGCGCGATTCGGCTGTGAATGTTAACGCCGGTTTAACTACCGCATATTTACAGGAAGGCATATCATGGTTTATAATAGATGCGTTAGCGTCGGCATACCAGCAAAGGAGTTCTTACATGACAATCGACCAGTCTGTGTTTAGTCAGATCGCCACAACTATGACCAGGCATTTCGACAGCCTCTATTATGTCGAGATCAAATCAGGAAACTTTATACAGTTCTTCCCCGACCGTTCGATCGAAACCGTCAGCCTGCCCAATACAGGCGATGATTTCTTTAAGCTGGCCCGTGAAAATGCGCGTAAATTCGTGCACCCTTCCGACCAGGAAGCACTGATTAAAATGTATGATAAGGATTCAATACTTTCGCTTTTAGGCGACAGTGATTCCTATTCCTGCATATGCCGCGGTCTGCTCAACGGAAAACTCACACATTTAAGGCACATTCTTTTAAAATGCGACAACAAGACCCACGTTATATGCTGCCTCGAAAACATCGACGACGAGATACGCGAAAAAGAGGAACAGGAACGCAATTTAAGCTCCGCCATGCGCATGGCGCATCTTGACGGACTGACCGGCATCAAAAACCGTAATGCCTATGAGGAAACGTCAGCCGGGATCGACAGGATGATAGCTGCCGGAACCCAGCCTCCTTTTGGCATAGTCATGTGCGATCTTAACGGGCTGAAGCATATAAACGATACACAGGGGCACAACTTCGGCGATGAAGCCCTGCAGCAGGCCAGCCATCTGATATGCAATATTTTCAAACACAGTCCCGTATTCAGAATAGGCGGCGACGAATTTGTTGTCATCATAAGCGATCAGGATTACGATAACAGCGATAAGCTTTTTAAAGAACTGAGAGCAGAATCCATATCAAACACTGTTTCTCATTCCGGTCCCACCGTAGCCTCCGGCATCGCAAAATACGAACCCGGAAGGGATAAAAACTTTGATTCGGTTTTCGAGCGCGCGGATCAGCATATGTACGAAAACAAAAACGAGATCAAAGACGGCAACACCGTCTGTCTGCCGGTAAGCAAAAATTCTGAGAACGCTCTCATTACTGCGGAAAGAAAACGACTCTTAGACGGCTTATTCGGCGCATTATATACCACTGCCGGAGAAGGATATGTATTCTTAAACGACATGCGCTATGATTATTCCAGATGGTCCCTGTCGCTGGTCTGCGACTTTGGCCTTGACTCATTATATATGTATAATGCCGGGGAGATATGGCGGGAATACATCCATCCGGATGATGTGGAAGCTTATGACAGAGTTCTTGAATCAGCCTTCAGCGGGCATCCTGAGGTACATCCCATACACTACCGCGTTCGCCGGCCCGATGGCAGCTATATAGTAATGAGCTCCCGTGCTTTTGTCTTAGCCGACATCGACGGACAGCCTGATTACTTCGGCGGGATAATGATCCCTAAGGTATAAAACATTCATTACAAAACATTTAAAGCAAACAAAAACCCTGCGCTTTCGCGCAGGGTTTATTTTACTACAACTAAGCAGGATCAGGCTTCTTATTCTTCTGAACCGCCATTATCTTCTGCTGCCGCTTTTAAATACATGAACTTAATGTTCTTTACACCTGTATAGATGCCGGAGCCCTTAACAGGCTTAATGGTGATCTTTCCGATCTTGCCATTCTTAGCTGCGGTAACAGTGATGGTGTAATCCTTAGCATCAACATTCTTGCCAAAGGCCTTAACTACTACTGCAGAGGAAATATCAGCGCCCTTTGCAAGAGCATCAGCTTCACCTTCGATAACGAAGGTATATTTGTTCTTTCCTGCTGCCAGTTCGGATTTGCTTGCGCTTCTGATGATCGCTACAGCGCTTCCGTCCTTAGCCTTAACAACATTCTGTGATACATTGTTGCTGCTAACCTGCATAACAACAGCATCAGACTTGAAGTTTGTCTTTGCGATATCGAACTTGGCGATAACTTCAGTCTTCTTAGCCTTTGCGCTCCATACAGCCTTAGGTGTATCCTTCTGGCCCTTATCCTCGATCAGGCGAATTGTTACGGAAGCCTTGCCGATTCCTGCATAATCTACACCGGCAGTCTTCTCAACAGTATAATCAACACCCTTGGTAAGAACGATATTGCCTGCCTTTACTACTATAGGCAGTGCATTGATATCGATCTCAGAACCGGTATACGGCTGGGTCTTGATCTTGCTGACCTTAAGGGTCTTAACTTCCTTGGGAGCTATGGTGTAAGTCTTGCTTGCAGATCCCACATAACCGTTCTTGCCTACTACGGTCACTCTTGCTGTGCCCACTTCAACATTGTTGGTATAAACCACGCTGTAATCCTTCTTGCCAAGAGTGGTTTCCTCACCCTTTGCATTCTTGTAAACTACAGACTTGATGTTTGCCTTAACAGCCTTGCCGCTGTACTGCACGGTATCGGACTTAAGGTTAATGGTGATGCTGTCGGAGCTGAGCTCTTCTACAGCTGCTTCTAAAGGCAGTATCCTGAAGCTTACACCCTTCTTTAATGTGCCGCTGTAATTGTTAAGACCGATAAACTCAACGTCTACGTATACGGTATCCTTGGGAGCTTCTTTAACAACCTTGCTGAGAGTCTGCTTGGTAACGCCGTCTGCAGTGAAGGTTACATAGAAGTCCTTAAGATAAGTAAGCTGTATGCCGTTCTTATCCTTCATCTGAAGGTAAGGCAGTATTTCCTTGTCAAGATCAGCTGAATACTTGAAGTCGGGGATGTTCTCCGCTGCACCGTCAAGATTCTTGTTTACGATCTCGAACTCCAGGGTATTCTTGCCAGCATAATTACCGATACCCTGTACGATAACGCTTGCAAAACCGATGTCTGTGTTGTTCTCATAGCTTACGGTATAATCAACATCCTTCTTAAGCTTGATATACTTGCCTGTGAAAGGATTGTAAGCCTCTACCACTACATTGGGAGTGATCGCAAAACCTGTGAACTCTGCGGTGTAAGAGATATCGTCACCTTTACCGCTTGCTTTGATGCCCTTGCCGCTGAGCGCTATCTTAGAGTTGCAAAGAGTAACTTCATTAGCATCGGAATAGATATCAACAGCGTTAACGCCGTTGGTTACCTTAACCCATACATATGCATTTCTGGTCCACTTGGTTGCAAACTGGCTGTCGGTCTCGAAGCTGATATGCCCTTCTTCCCAATCTTCATCCATGCTGCAGCCTACATAATAAGCTTCGCCGTCATCACCTTCGGGGCAGTAATAAACCTCAGTATAGAGAACTCCGTCCTCATTCTTGTAAGGCTCTTCGGCTCCTTCGGGATAGTAAACTTCCCACTCAACATCTGCATATTCGGAATTAACATCAGCATAAGTCAGGTAACCTTCGGGCTTATAGTCAAACTCTGCATAGAAATTGTCATCCTTGGATGCCTGCCATACAACATTTGAATACTTGCCGTCATCGGTAACCTTGCCCTTGAAGATGATGAAATCAACGGTGCCTTCGGGATACTCTGCATCGAAGTTGAAGTTAACTTCATCCATCATCCTGTTATTGCTTGCATTGTAGAAACCGCCATAGAACTCAGTTACAGCCCACTTTCCGTCAACAGGAGACTTGATGATGTTTCCTTCGGAATCAAGCGCTGCAAAAGTATAGTTCTCGGGGTTGTCCTTGTAAACGCCTTCAAGAACATCCATATACTCCAGATCTCCGTCATAAGAGAACAGAGGATCTACTGAAAATACGGTGTTGCCTGAAACAGTCTTGATCCAGCCGTAAACTTCTACCATTCTGGAATCACCGAAACGGTAGTCATCGCTGAAATAGAAATCGTCTTCATCATCAAAGATCGAGTTTTCATCAAGCTTAACGCCTGATCTTACAGCATTTGCAAATACCTGTGCGTTGGTCTGCTCCTGAGGCTGCTCTTCGCCCTCTGCAGGAGGCTGGCTGTTTTCGCCCTTCTTCTCCTTTACGGTAAACTCCTTAAGAAGGTGATCCCAGATAACAGAAGAAGTCCAGTAGTAACCGTCGCAGCCTGAATAACCGGATCCCATGTAAGTGACGGTAGGTCCGACTACATCGCCTGTAGCCTTGCCTTCAGCATCCACGCCGCCCCAGGTAATAAACTTATCCTGTGAGAGGCTGTAAGGATGAAGTGAAAGGGATACCATTGTAGCTGCGCCGTTTTCATCGATCTTATCTTTCTTATCGCTGCTGGTAGCTGCCTTGTACTCCTTGGGAGCCTTCCAGTATGCATTTGCGCCACTGGTAGCTGCTATCTCGTTACCATCTCTGAAATTTCTTCCCTTATAGTTGTTGGGAGGGAAGTTTACGGCGTCGTTGAAGCTGCCGCCGTCGTACTCATCACCCACCTGATAGCAGTGAGCTATCTCATGAACAACGGTAGGAAGCATATCAACATCAGAATATGTGATGATGTTGGTAGGACGTCCGAAGGTGTAACCCTGTCCGCCGCCCTGATCCTGTCTGTACTGAACGAATGCAAGTATCAGATCATAACGGTCCTTGCCGTCCTTATCCTTGGACTGAAGCTTGCAAACATCTTCCCAGAGCTTCTTCTGGCCGTCGCCGTTACACATATCATATGCAGCGGTGCCTGCATCAAGCTCATTTGCTTCTGAGATATTAACATCAGCTACGGGATATACATCAAGTATATAACTCTTAAGCTCGGGGATAAGGCTGCTCCATTCCTTCTCGTTGCCTAAGGGATCCTTATACTTGCCGTCCTTGCAGCTGAAAGCGCCTGCTGAAGGCGCGCCGCCCTCATAATTCTTGCCCCAGTAACCTTTTACGGGTACTACCAGTATATTGAGAACCTTAGTCTCGTAGAAGGTCACGCCTTCGTACTTTGCGATCTCGCTGTCACCGCTGTACCAGTGGAAATTATAGGTGCCCTTATCCGGACCCGTAGGGAATTTCACACAAGCATACCATCCTGCAGCCACATCGCAATCTGCGGTGTATGTACGCTTTACGCTGAACTGATCAGCGCCTGAAGCGGTAAGCTCGCATTTATCGGCTTCCTGACCATTGGTCACAGCCTTTGCTTCTACCTTATAATTTGCAACTGCTTCCTTAGCCTGCTCCTCGGTCATTGAATCCGATCCGGGGATCTTCATCATGACTAAAGTAGTCTTCTTTGCAACAAAGGTATTCATATAAGTTTCATTACCATCGTTCAAACCGGTATGTATACTCATGCCCTGGTTTATCTCGATGTTATTCTGCTCCCCCTCGCCTGCAACAGGAGCTTCTTCTGCAGCTTCATCAGCTGCCTTTGCCGCATCAGCCTCTTCAGCTTTATCGGCTGTCTCTGCTTCGTCGGCAGAAACTGCGCTGTCCGCATCATCGGATACAAGCGCTTCACTTTCGATGACCGCATCCTTGCCGTCTGCATCTCCCGAAACAGCATCATCTGCAGCAAAAGCACCGATAGGCGCCTGTGCCAGCAGCATGATGGCCGAAAGAGGAATATACAGAAATCTTCTGAAGGCGTTCATCTTCTTACGATTTTTCTCCATGTCCTTTTCCATCCTTTCATACTTTTTAGTATATTTTAACTGCTTTCGGAGAAAAAGCAGCTTACGAAAAGGGTGGAGCTACCCCTCCGTAATCCGATATTATACTTATAATATTTTTATATATAAATAAATTAACCACAAGTCAGCAACCTGTGGTTAAAATTCCGCACAATAGCGGTTAACAATAAATAAATTACGTCATCGAAGAAATAACATAAGCTGATTTATGTAAAGCGGTTTACAGAAACAGTATTATGTCACTCGCTCTCATCTTCTTCTCTTATATATTTTATGTTTTTATTGCTTCTTTGCAAATACAGGATAGAGTTTAACAGTCTTTCCTTTTTCCGGGATCAGATCTTCAAGTGACACGCTGTCACCCGTCTCAAATTCTGCCTCTGTCCCATATTTAACCCTTGTCCATCCGATAAGCTCCAGGTTGGTATCCTTAGCTGCTATCGTACTTCCGTCAGCTATCGTCACATTCTGTACGTTCTCATTATCCAGTGAATATGCTCCCTTCCAGCTCTTTGCCTTGCCTTTCATCTTAACCTTTTTACCGTCCAGTTTAGCTGTCTTGTAGTACTTAACAGTATACTTATTTGCGCTGAACTTAGCCTCAAGGATCAGCTCTCCATCCACAGCATATTTAGTAAGTGTTGTTGCGGTTAAAGCTGATAGTTTTTTGGTCTTTTCCTTACCTTTTTTATCCGTGTAAGTGCAATACCATCCCTTAAAAGTATAACCCTTTCTGACAAGCTTATGAAGAGACGCCTTATTCCCCTTCTTATTGATTGTGTAATAACTATCCTGTTCATCCCCGCCATTGGTCACAAAGGTAACAAAAGCTGTAACAGGAACTTTTTTCTTTCCGGGAAGCGTTATCTCTCCCCCGTCGTTGGCTGCCCCTTCTGTAACCATCACCTTGCAACTGGCCTGTTTTCCACCATCTATAGTCGTAACCGTTATCGTTGTCTCACCAACAGCCACTGCTTTAACCACACCATTATCCACGGTGGCAATACTGCTGTCAGCTGTACTCCAGCTTACATCCTTGTTGGCGGCATTTGAAGGCGTAATCGTTGCCGTAAGCGTTGCCGTCCTTCCAACTTTAATTTCTACAGATGTTTTATCCAAAGTAATACCGCTTACAGGCACATCGCTGCCATCCTCTTTTTTCCAAGTGATCGTTCCGCCGTAATCTTTGAGCACATCGCTCTTCCATGACTTATCATTAGACGGATAATATGCATCTGCTTTAACATTATAGAATGCATTATCAGCAAACTCCTTGGGAGCATTACCATAGAAATGTATCTCATCAAGCATGTAGCAGTTACCAAAAGCATAGTTCCCGAGTGATCTTAATGACGAATTGATCTCTACTCTCTTTACCTTGGCGTAAACTGCTTTTGTTTCATCCTCATAAGTTCTGAACAGATTAGCCGGTATAGACTCAACATCACTTCCGAATATCACGTTCATTCCATCAACTGCTCCGGCATTATAGAATACCGCATATGATTTAGCATTAATGTCTGTATATATGTCAGCCAGCAGTCTGGAATTGATCGTCACATCAGTAAGGGCTATATCGCCGGA
>CAMOEK010000024.1:0-22750 GCA_946612125.1 uncultured Lachnospiraceae bacterium
TCAGGATGACATGAGCGCGGGGTCCTACCGATACCAGACGGTGGGGCCCCTGCGGCCTAGCTGGCAAGGTCTCTCTTAAGATAGACTGTATAGGCGGCCGCCAGCGCAGCTACGGTAACGATAAGCCCGATGAGCATGCTGTATTCAGGTGCATCCAGCCCGGCAAAGATCTCCGATGCATTCGTAAATGAGAAAGGCTCAACGAAAAGATAATCCTTCATATCCGGCACGACCCTGCCGGTGATATCGCTCACATACAATACCAGCGCTATGCCAAGCCCCACTCCCATACGGTTGCGCTGTGATACCGCCGATACCAGCAGGGCAAGCGAAGCTACCTCAACATTCATAAACAGCATGCAAAGCAGAAATCTTATCAGCTCTTTCCACATAACCTCTTCACCCAGGCATACAAAGCCCATCACATAAAAGATACCGCAGATCAAAGTAAACAGTACCAGATTGATAATAACCGCCATGCACTTGGATGTGACTGCTTTCCATCTCGATACCGGCAGTGAATAAAGGAATTCACCTGTGTGTCCGTCCTCTTCCTTCGACAGCATGCACGAAGCCAGAAACGCCGCAAACATCGCGCTGCCCAGCCCATGTACCGTACCGACCTCGGTCGCAAAGAAACCTCCCAGTGTGGCTATGCTCAATGTGCTCATGCCAAAGGCTTCCGAAAAGGCCCCCATATTTGAAAAGCTGTCCGCCATTTCCATCATATCGCCTTCCATGCTCTTATACATAAGCACGCAGATAAAACCCAGTCCTCCCACGGTAAGCGCCCAGATCAGCAGGCTCTTAAGATTAAGTTTCAGTTCCTGTTTAAATATCGCAAACATCTTATGCTTCCTCCTTTCCGTCATAGAAATGCATGAACAGATCTTCCAGCGAAGGTTCCTCTATGCAGAGGTTCTCTATCTTCTTTTTCGACAGCTCCGCTATCAGTTCATTGATATCGCCCTTGAATACGTATTCCTTATGCTCGCCGCCTTCGGTGAGCTTTACGTTCTTGACCGAAGTCTCCAGCAGCTCCTCCACCTTTGAGAGCCTTATCAGATGTCCCTCTCTCATCACCGCTGCGCGGTCGCAGTATCGTTTAACCTCCGAAAGCACATGAGTGGACAGCATACAGCTCGCCCCCTTGTCAACATACTCCTTTATCAGTTCAAAGAATATGTTCTGCATCAGCGGATCCAGACCGCTGGTAGGCTCATCAAAGATAAACAGCTTAGGCTTGTGCTGCATCGCGCAGACTATGCTCACTTTCTTTCTGTTGCCCAGCGAAAGCTCTTTGATCTTCTTCCCTGTATCCAGCTTGAGGCGTTCGCAGAGCTTCCCTGCCTCTTCACTGCAATCCCGGCCCCTCACTTCAGCTGCGTACTTTATCACTTCCGATACTTTCATAGCCGGATAAAAGAGCGCTTCCGATGGCATATATCCCACTTCCTTAAGTATCTTTTCGTGCTCTTTTACACTGTCCATGCCCAGGATGCTTATGCTGCCGCCGTTAAATCTGAGAAAGCCCAGCATCGATCTGATGGTAGTGGATTTGCCGGCGCCGTTCGGTCCGATAAAGCCAAATATCTCTCCCTTCATCACATCAAAACTGATATCGCTCACGCCTCTTTTTTTGCCGTAAGTCTTGGTCAGATTTTTAATGCTTATAACATTTTCCATGTTTTTCTCCTTTCCTTCTGTCTCTGTAAAACCTTTGTAACATAAAAAAAATGCGGGAACAATACCGTTACCCGCAAGCGGCACTTTTCAACCGCCAAGTTGCACCTGTTAAACAGCTGCCCGATATTTAACTCTTATATCAAAGCCAGTTCAGCAGACCTTCCAGTCCCTGTTCCTCATATATCTCCTTATAAAAAGACGCTTCCTCACCTATAAGGCTGTCGATCACCTTCATTCCGAGCAGCTCAACCGGAGCCTTGTCATCATTCATGATCAGATCACCGCCATTGTATGCGGTAATACCATCCGCCACGCGCTCCATCATCCTGTTAAGATCCGGCGCCTGCTCTGTCTGTCTTTCTTCGTTAAAACGCACCAGACAGGATGCGTCACAAAAGGCGTACAGTTCACGGTTGCTGCTGCCGGATACGTCCACGGTATAAACATTATCAAATACCGATGCTATGGTATCTGCAAGGTACTGAGTGATATCGCCTTCCTCACCGCTGCGCATATTCATATTAACGACCATCACACCGTCTTCGTTCAGATGTTCCTTTACCAGACTGAAGAATTCCACAGAGCTCATCTGAAACGGAATGGTAATGTCCTGATAGGCGTCCACCATGATCAGGTCATACTTTTTATCATCAGCATTAAGATAGGCGCGGCCGTCATAAGTGACCACAGGCACATCATCCGATAATTCAAAATACTCCCTGGCCAGTTTTGTTATGCTCTCATCTATCTCCACTCCCGTGATGTTCATATTGTCAAAATAACGGTTACACTGCGTGGCAAAAGTTCCCGTGCCCATGCCCAGTATCAGCGCATCCAGTTTATCCTTTTCCTTAACCCCCGCCATAAAAGGCGCCGCCATGGCGTAATCGTAATACATGCCCGTAAGTTCCTTTTCCTTCCGGTATACACTCTGCACGCCAAAGAGAACATTTGTGGATAATACCACTTCCCTGTCATTCTCATATACCTGCAGATAATTATATACGGACTCTCCCTCATAGCTCAGATCATCCTGCCAGAAAGCAAAGCTTCCGTTATGTCCGAAGATACAGCAGATCACAAAAAGCACAGCGGATACCGGCATCTTTTTTACAAATATCTTTTCCGTTATAAAATAAACAAAGGCCAGCGCCAGCAGTATGCCTGCAAAGATCAGGAAGGTGATGGCCGTTCCCACCGCTGGTATAGAAACAAAAGTGGGAACGAAGGTTCCTATTATCGAGCCTATGGTATTGGCGGCGTTCAGCCTTCCCACAACGGTCCCGCTCTCATCCATGCTGCTTACCGTATACTTGACCAGCGAAGGCGTAACCGTTCCAAGTAAAAAGAGCGGAAAAACAAACACTACCATGCAGGCCGCAAAAGCAGCGATAATAAGGAAATTACTGTTTATCGAAAAGATCAGCGCCACGGCTATGCCGGTGATCATATACTTTCCCAGCACGGGAATGGCCGCGATCCATATGGCTGCGATGATGATCCTGCCGTAAAGCTTATCGGGATCCGGATCTTTATCGGCGCTGCGTCCGCCGTAGAGATTTCCCAGGGCCATGGCTATCATTATCGTTCCGATGATTATCGTCCATACTATCTGCGAAGACGAAAAATACGGGGCCAAAAGCCTGCTGGCTCCCAGTTCCACGGCCATAACGCTCATCCCCGCAAAGAATTCCGTCAGATACAGATAAAACTTATTCTTTAATATTTTTCTCTCTTTCATATCAGCTTCTGAAAACGGAAAAGATGATATCCGATTTTCCTTTTACCTCCGCTCTGTAATATCTTTCTATAGTATCAAGCATGCCTTCAACATTGCCGCTCTGCTCTCCGCTCTGTATCGCATTGACGATATCAGGCGGGAAGATCCCACTCGACGCCATTGCGTTCGAAAGCGGCACTCCTCTTTTGACTATCTGCGCTGCCTTGAGCACCTTGACCCTTAGAGCCTCATTACGCAGGGATCTGGCGCTGTATTCCAGTCCCTTGCTCACTTCCGCTCCGCAGGCATAAAAAACCGACATATTTGAAGCAAAGTCTGCAAGCTCGGATTTCATCACCATTTTGCCTACTACGGGAAGCTTGATCAGTACATTGCCTACCAGATAAGAACTCTTGCCCAACTCCTTTGTTCCTAAGGGCATTATGACCACTGCCGCCACAAAACCCACAAGCGCCGCCGATATCATAATGGCAAGCGGCGTGAACTTATAAACGCTCGCAACGGCAAACAGTGCTATAATGAATACGATCAGGACTATAATGGGATAGGTAGCCGCATTCCTTATCTTTCTGCGGGTTTCCAGCTGCATGTCAAAACGCTTTCCCATACGCTCAAAAGCCATTTCGATATGACCGGTCTGTTCCGTAACAAAAACAGCATCCACCAGTTCGGAAGTATATACGGCTTCATCGCGCCGCATGGCCTCGCTCAGATTCATACCTCTGACTATCCCGGCATGCGTATGTTTTACAGCGCGGTTAAGCCTGCCGTCGCTGTCATCCTGCATTACGACAAAAGCTTTTTCCACATCAAAACCGGCGTGGATGGCATTATACATTTTGTGGCAGAATACTGCCAGCTCCCTCAGATCACTCATAGCGGGTATTATAACATAAACATAAGCGATTATCAAAAACTATTCCATCATGCCGCGACCTGCTGTTTACTCGAAATACTCCTTATGGTAAAATATTCTTTATGAATACTATTTACGGCGATTACGAAAATACCCTTCAGTCCATAGCGATGGATCTGCATGAAAAGATAAATGCCTATGCAAACGCCTACATGGATGAGCATGGCGACAAACTCTATGAGCACTTGAGCTGGCGCATAAAGAGTCCCGACAGCATGGCCGAAAAATGCGAACGCGACGGTCTGCCTCTTAATACCCACAGCGCTTTGAAAGAGATCTACGATGCCATAGGCATACGAATAGTATGTCTTTTTCTCGACGATCTGAACAAGAATATCAGTTTTCTGCGCACGCTTCCGGGTATAAAGGTGATACGTGAAAAAGACTTTATAAGCAACGCCAAGCCCAACGGTTACCGCAGCTATCACATGATAGTTGAGATTATCAATGAACGTACAGACGTGGACGGAAACACTCCCGGCAGATACTACGCAGAGATACAGCTGCGCACTATCGCCATGGACACCTGGGCCGCTCTTGAACACGAACTCAAGTATAAAAAAGATATACGCCATCCGGAGCTTATCAGCGAAGAACTTAAGCGCTGCGCCGGAGAACTGGCTTCCTGCGATGTGTCGCTGCAGACCATACGCGACCTGATCAGGGGAAAATAACGGGGATAAAGATTATGAAGATATTACTTGCCGAGGATGAAAGCGATCTTTCCGAGGTTTTAAAAGCAATGCTGGAGCACGCCGATTATGTGGTAGATACTGTAGAAAACGGAGCACAGGCAGTTGAACGCGCCAGGACAGATGCTTATGATCTGATCATAACAGACTGGATGATGCCGGTTATGGACGGACTTGACGCCGTAAAAGAAATACGCCGCCTGGGCATACTTACCCCGGTACTCTTTCTCACCGCCAAAGCCGAGGTCGACGACCGCATCAGCGGACTGGACGCCGGCGCAGACGATTATCTCTCCAAGCCTTTCGCCATGGGCGAACTGCTGGCCAGGGTGCGTGCAATGACCAGGCGCCGCAATGATTATACTCCCCGGGTGCTTAAGCTTAACGATGTATCGCTTGATGTCGAAAAAGCAGAGCTTTCCTGCAAAAACACCATCAGCCTGGCCTCAAGAGAAATAAGACTGATGGAGCTTTTCATGAACAATCCCGATATCTTCTTTTCCACCGAAGATCTGCTGGAACGTTTCTGGCACGAAGAAGATGCCGATTCCGATGCCGTCTGGATGTATATCTCCTTCCTCCGCAATAAACTGAAAGCGATCGGCGCAACGCTGGTGATCGCCGGCGAAGAAGGAGGAAGCTACAGCTTAAAGAAAGCAGAGCTCATCTGAAGCTTATGCTGAAACTGATGATCTTATTCTTATAGTTCACCTGTATCCTTGTACCCAGGCGCCTTGCTATTTCCTGTGCAATGGAAAGTCCGATGCCAAAGCCGGACTTTTTGCTGTTATGCGATTCATCTTCCCTGTAAAAGCGATCAAAGAAACGACGGTAATCTACGCCCTCTCCCGCTGCATAGTCATTGCTCACCGTAAGGCGCGCATTTTTTCCGCCGGTCAGTTCTATCTTTACGCAGCCGCCTTCATCACAATACTTGGCTGCATTGTCCAGAAGTATGGAGCACAATTCCTGCACGCTCCTCTCCTCCGCTTTTACTATCACATCATCTGCTATGCTGCGCTCAAATCTCTTATTCTGAGTCGTCACGACCTGCTCAAAAGAATCCGCCTGTTCCTTTACTATCACAGTGGCATTGACATCTGAAAGCTTTATCTCATCCTTTTCATCCAGTCTGGACAAAGTGACCAGCTCCGATACCAGCGCATTAAGCCGCTTAACCTGTCTCATCGTAGCCTCGGTCCATTTGGTCTTTCCGCCTTCCAGCTCCTGCATCTCGGTATTGGCCGATATAACTGCCAGCGGAGTCTTAAGTTCATGACTCGCATTGGTGATAAAGCGTTTCTGCTTCTCGCTGTTTTCGATAAAAGGCTGTACTATGCGGGTGGAAAGCTTGCCGATGATAAGACTGAATATCAGCAGTATGACCAGTCCCACAACGATCAGGTACATCATGGCCTGATGTATTATCCAGTATCTGGAGGTACAGTCCACAAACACTATCAGTGTTTCATCAAAACGCAGCGCCGATTTATACAGATACCTGCTGCCGTCATATAATATGCTGCCGCTTAAGCGTCCTCTCTGTCTGATCTGTCCGGCGATCTGCAGCGCCTCATCCTCATCTATTGAAAACACATAAGAGGTGTTGATATTTACAGCTTCACCGTTCTCATCAAATTTAACGGAAAAGAACCTGGTCTCAAACTGCTGTTCTTCGGTGATCTCGATAAATCGGTTGCCCTCTATTCGAACGCGGTTCACCGGCATATCACCGTCATTTTGTATCAGCACATCCAGTATGGCGTCCATCTGCGCCGTAAAAGCGCTGCCCACCAGAAAATACACCGGCACCATAACCATCATAAGGGCTATAAGCACAGCCAGCGTCGCTCCCAGCACAAATTGTACTCTCAGCTTATTAAGCATCTTTGCTTACCTCTTCAAAAAGTCTGATGAATTCTGCCCTGATATCAGCCTGCGGGCGGTAAGAAGTATCAACAGCGCGCTTCAGCTTCTTATACTCATCATTTAAGGCTTCTGCCATGAGTTCTTTGAATTCCAGCGAAAGCATCTGATCGTCTATCTCAAAAATAAGCTTTCTTTCCTGCTCATCGGGAATGTGTCCGATAAACTTCTCCCATATCATATTCTGCAATCTGTCCTCTGCCTCAAGATAATAACTCATCATGCTCTTAAGAGGACGGATCACATCAGACATATAGGCTTCACTGCCGTCATGCAAAAGACATCCCAGCACTACTGCCTTATCATATCCGCGTTTGACAGCCTCTCGCGCGCAGGCCATGGAATGCTGAGCCACGGAATAAAAATGTTTCATATGCCCGTTGGCCCTGCACACATGCGAAAGCGAATGCGCGATATCATATATATCTATCAGACTCCTCTCCGGTTCAATAGGATCAAAATGTTTTCCCGTTATCGTAGTTATATAGCTCATGCTTTTTTACCGTCCATGACGCCCTGCATTTTTTCCAGCAGCGCAGCATAATCCTTCATCAGTTTTTCATGATTGTCGTGTATATATTCAATATCGACCGTCTTTGCCGCATTCTCCATATCCCTGGCCTCTTCGGACAGCTCCATAGCGCCTATGGTCTTTGCGGAACTCTTAAGCGCATGAACAGCGGTCTCATAATCCTTCCAGCTTTCTTCCCCGTACAGGCTGCCGATATTAGATCTCTTTTCTTCACCGGCCTCCATAAAATCCCTAAGCACTTCGAGATAGAATTCCTCACTGCCGGCGCAGTATCGCAGACCGTCCTCCGTCGATAAACCCAGCTTTTTAAACTCTGCCACCAGCTCTGCGGCATCCGGCGCTGTCTCTTCATCATCGTCATCATCAAATTCGATCAGATGATAGCCTCCCGTTTTCACACTGTCGGACGCATTCTCAGCTTTTGCTTCTTCTGTCTCCTCTCCGTGCTCCGGGAGATATTTGATCAGCTTTTCTTCCAGCTGCTCTATCTCTATAGGCTTTGAAAGATAGTCGTCAAAGCCCGCCTCCAGATAACTCTCCTTTGCGCCTATCACAGCATTTGCCGTAAGCGCTATCACTCTGGTCTGCTCCGGAAGAAGCTTCTGCTCTTTAAGCTTTTCCAATGTCTCTATGCCATCCATCTGCGGCATCATGTGATCCAGAAAGATCATATCATACTGTCTGCCTGCGCACAGCTTAATGGCCTCTGCGCCGGAATCAGCCGTATCCGCCTTGATGGCGTAGAGATTTAAAAAGTTTATGGCAACCTTGATGTTCATTGCATTATCATCGACTACCAGCACTTTAGCCCAGGGCATCTTAAGCTGCTTTTTTTCTTCGTTCTTCTTTCTTGCCGCCAGAAGTCTCTGCGTATAATCGCCAATGGGCGTTGCATCCGCTATACCCTGTTTGATCACAAACGAAAACTTACTGCCAACGCCATATTCGCTGTCTACCATGAGCTCGCTGTCCATCATCTCCAGCAGTCTCGTTACGATGCTCATGCCCAGTCCCGTGCCTTCTATATTACGGTTTCTCTTTTCTTCTATCCTTTCAAAAGAAGCAAAGAGCTTTCCCATGTCTTCTTTCTTTATTCCGATACCTGTGTCTTTAACTTCAACCAGTATCTCTACATCGTTGCCGTCTGTCTCCTCCGTATGAAGGCTTAAGCTCACCGATCCCTTCTCTGTATACTTTACCGCATTGGTGAGCAGGTTCATGATCACCTGGCTCACGCGCATGTCATCGCCGTAGAGCATTGACGGCAGCGTATCATCCACTATAACATTAAACTCCAGTCCGGCATTCCTTGCCCTCTCCTGTATGGAATTGACCAGATTATTTATCATGGAAGCGGTATCGTATTTAACCGCTATGATCTCCATCTTGCCGTCTTCTATCTTCGAAAAATCAAGTATGCTGTTTATCAGGGATAAAAGCGTGCGGCCCGCGCTGCGTATATTCTCAGCGTAATCCAGTATCTTTTCATCCGGACATTCCCTGAGTATCATCTCATTCATTCCCAGCACAGCGTTTATGGGCGTGCGGATCTCATGACTCATCTGCGCCAGGAACTGCCCCTTTGCGCGGCCTGCGGCTATAGCCTTATCGGCAGCCTCTTTCAGGCGTTCATTTGCATCTTCCTGCCATGCAATAAGATCCGTCAGCAGACGGTATACCATCACGGTACATACAAGAAAGGCTATCAGACAGATACCTCCGTTTATGAACACCCTTCCGAAGATGCTCCATATGGTGCTGACCACATAAACGGTGAATCTGCTCTCACTGTTTCTGTGGGCGATGACCAGTCTTAAACTGTTATCATACTCCTTAAATAACTTTGTGCTCTCTCCGTCGGGGTTAAGTTCACCGTAAGGAAGCGAAGAAACATTGGTAGTATTGTCAACAGTCATCTGATAACTTCCGTAAGGGTGGTTTATTATTCCTCCTGCCGGATCCACCAGGAAGGCAAAACTCTTTTCGGAATAAGAACTGCCCAGTATATCCACCAGCTTATCCATATAAAAATCAATCGCAAATATACCCATAAACCTGCCTGTCTCATAATTATATACGCGCTCAGATATGGTTATGCAGTAAAGACCTGTCTGTTCATCATAATACGGTGAGGATATGCTCCAGCCGCTTTCGCTGTTCAGGGTGTCTATATACCACTGCCTTTCCTCAACATGCCAATTGCTTCCGCCATACCAGCCGTTGTTCATATACACTGTAGGATTCAACTCCGGATTGGCCAGATACACAACTGATATTTCCGGATACTGGTTCTTGATCCTGTCGAGATAGGCTATAGTCCCATCATAATCATTCAGCATTTCGGGATTCGTGGATATGGTGCTCGCAAACATATCGAGTATGCTCTTCTGGGTATTGACCCATTGCGTGAGCTGATCCTCATATTCCCTCACTTCATTCTTAAGCTGAGCTTTGCCCCAGTTATATGTTGCCCTGATATTTGCATACAAAGACAGGGCCATGACCAGCACCATGACGCATACTATGAGCCCGCGGAATCTGGCGCTCATGCGCCCCTTAAGCTCATGCTTTTCTTCATGCTTCTTTCCTTTTTCGTTATGAATGATACTTGAATAGGAAAGGATCTGCCCTATCATATCCGACAGCTTTTCTCCGGCTTCGTGTATGCCGGCCATAGCCGCATGATAATCTTCCAGATCCCCGGTATCCGTGACCGTGGAAATATCCATTATCTTTTTTAACGGACTCTTAAGCTCTCCGCTGATGCCGTTTAAAAACGCTTCTTTTGAAGCCAGCGCATCTTCTGCCCTCTGACGGCTGCGCATAGTGTAGGAATAAAGCGCTATGATCACCGCAAAAAGCATGATGCTCAATATAAGGGTCATGAAAAGCTGCAGGTATGATTTCCGATAAAGCATCCAGTCGCTTTCCGACACGATAAGATACCAGCCCGAACCACTGCCTGTCGCAAAAAGATTCTCATAAAACAGTCCCGATTTTATGCGGGATGTGACCACGCCATCGCTTTTCTTTGCCAGTGCAAAAATGCCTGCATATTTGGGAATCGCGTCATTTAAACTCTGACGCACCAGCATATCATCCGAACAGCCGGCTATTATGCCCTCGCCCGTTACTATGGCCGCCTCACGCGAACCGTTTTCATACATCTGCATTATATGCGCGCGAATGGGATCCATGGTATAATCGACGCCCAGCACAGTCTCATTATCCGCCAGCATCACTGATATGGTATAACAGATCTGGCCGGTTACCACATCAACATAAGGCGGCGTAACATTAGTGCCGCCGCGCTTTCTTCTGGCGCCCGTATACCAGGTTCTTTCGGTTGCAACAAAATCAGGGGATCTGTCCGCAAAGTCGGGAATGATATCCCAGCCCGGCCCCGCAATATAGATATTAAGCGCGCCCTTTCCTTCATTCAGCAATTCCTTCTTCGTGTTGTATATAAAGGACTCAAGCGTCTGTTTGTCCTCTAAAAGTTCCTGCGCCGTTACCGCGATCTGCATGGTGCGCTTTTCCGCATCATTGATCGTTCCTTCCAGTTTGCCGCTTATAGAAAGCAGCTGATATGCTCCTGATTCTTTTGTCTGCTCTCTGGTCATATTAAAGACCATCAGCGTATCCATTATAGTGACCAGCACCAGAAGTACAGTAATTATCACTATCGCTCCCGTGCTTTTTTTATGTGAAGACTTCATCTGTTCCTCCGGGTCTTACTTAACATCATCTATCAGTTTTTTTAATGTGCTCTTTTCGACAGTGCCTCCAAAAGCCAGGCCCATCATATATGTGCAGCCATCTTCCTGCAGTATCCCGACGCTTTCCTCATCATCGACTCCACGTGCGATAACCCTGAGCGGTATCTCCTTGAGCATCTGTATGCTGCCCCTTAAAAGCGACCTTCCGCCTTTAGTCCTTGCTGCCCTGACCAGATTTTCATCCAGCCACACCGAACTCACGGGCATGGTCAGCATATGCTGCAGATTTGTATAACCTTTTCCGAAACCGTCCAGTGCCAGAAGATAACCCTGCATGGAGAGCTTGCGGAGATTCTCATCAAGCACCACGCTAAGATTCTCATAGACGGATTCCTTTATTCGGAATTCTATCTCTTTGGGATCTACCCTGTATTTTTCCCTTAATTCCCATATCTTATCACAAAGATCCATCTGCATGCTCATACCTACCGAGATCCGCATTGAAATATGCCCCAGCCCCAGTTCCTTAAGCTTTCCGCTGCCTGCAAGCTCAAATACTTTATCCATCAGATAGTTCTCGAATAAAAGATTGAGTCCTCTTTCCTCTGAAGCACCCATAAGAAGCTCCGTATCTATTTCCCCAAATACCGGATCATCAAGCCTTAACACTGCTTCTGCCGAGACATACCTTTTCTTTGCAGAAGACCACAGCAGATTGAAATATACCTGCGTGGAATTCTCTGTCATGCGGTTTATGATCTCATCCATATGAGCTTCTATCTGGTACTCCCTGCGCTTTATAATATTGGCGCCTTTACTGTAGATCTTGTCGGGATCGGTAAAACGTACAAAACTATGGCCGAAACGCAGCAGTTCCTCAATATCACTGATATCTTCCGGAAATCTTACGGTTACCACGCGGTTATCAGGCTTAGCCCCTGTCTGCAGAGTATCCCTGCCGTGTTTTCTGATGCTGTCTCTCACAGCGGGAAGAGCCTGCACGGGATTGTAATCCTTATCCATGATAAGGTAGAAATTACCGGGATGCTCAAAATAGAGTTCGCAGTTTAACTTTTCTTTCCTGGCGTATAAGGTCACCTGATCCGCGATCACATTCACATAAGAATAATAGGAATTATTGCCCAGATATCTGTTCATGGCATTGGCATTGCCCATACAGACTATCATGATGGTCACGTTCTGGCCCGTAACCTTTATCTTACCCATCTCTTCACAAAAGGCGCGATAGCCCGGCAGCCCCGTCGTCATATCCACCTGTTTCTCCGGCCTTTGTATAAAGCTCACAACAAAGAGCAAAGTAAGCGCAGTGGCAAAACACTCCACCAGCAGCCTGCCGTCAACAAACTGAACGACCACCGCAAAAATATTAAAGAAATACATTGACATCAACGATATCCATGATCCCATATCCAGCATTTTCTTTAAGCTGATAAGATACAGGATGCCAAAGATCATATAGGTGGAAGCCAGGGCATATATGATCACCACCTTTGCGCCCCTGTGATATCCGTCAACAGGATCGATGGAAAAGATCCACTGTGTTTTCTCGTTTATCACCAGCATTACCAGTGTCGCGAGATACGGCAGCAGGAGTATAAACTTTCTGCCTATCGAAGCCACTCTGTACCAGGTCCTGGTCGTAGAGAAGATAAAAAACAGATACATCAGATTGGTCAGATGCCTGGTCACATAATAACCGTATACAGAGAACTTAACCCAAATGCCGCGTAATGCATAAGGCATATCCGTAATATAGGCCAGATTTTCCATCATCTCAAAAAACATGGCCAGAACGGTTACCCCCACAATAAACAGGAAGAGACGGTTTGAACGTCCCTTGGTCATCTTCCTGTAAAAGATCGTACTCATAATGATAAGATATATCGGAACCGCCGCTATATCAAAATATATAAGACTATGCATACAATTCTATTTCCTTCTGTATATCAGTCCGAATGTACCGGGACCGCAGTTTATTCCCACCGCCGGAGATGCCTTCTGAAAATATATCTTTTTAAAGTCTACCAGCTTTCTGATCTCCTCTTCCACTTTCTTAAGCTCGCTGTCTCTCATGCCCACATAGGTAATAAAGAGAATGGAATCATCAATACCGCTGCGGGCTCTGAGCGCCCAGTGAATATAACTCCTGCGCACCGACTCCCTGCTGCCGAAGAAGATATTTCCCGCTTTCAGGCGGCTGTCCTTCATAATAAAGACAGGATGCAGCATAAACACCGTGCAGAACTTGTTAAGCCGCTCGGATACTCTGCCGCCTTTCCGCAGGTATTCCGTAGTATCAACTATAAAGCTTGTCTGGATCTTTTCCTTGCAATCCTCCAGTTTCTTAAGCATTGCGGGAGTGATGCTTCCCATGGCGCTCTCCGCAATATCTCTGGCGGCCAGAGTCATAAGTCCCATTCCGCTCGAAAGATGTCCGGAATCAAATACCGTAACATTATAGAAAGAAAGCGCTGCTTCACAGGCGTTGGCAAAACCGTCCGATGAACGCTTACCCATTGACACATGGAGTATATACTGTGCTTCGGAAAGACACTGCGCAAAGAAGCTCTCATACTCGGCTACACTGGGACTCTCGCTCCTCGCCTCTGCATCATCTCTGGAAATATAATTCAGCACTGCCTCCACTTCCGCTTCTATGCCGTCAAGGAAACTTCCCGTGGAAGTATGCACATGATAGGGCAACACAGGTATGCGCAGACGCTTTAACAGTTCAGCGGGCAGATCGCATACACTGTCTGTGGTAACCATAAGGGGAACGCGGTGCTTTGTTTCGCGCAGCACGCTGCTTTTTTCAAACTCTTCATCGGACATATTATTAAGATGCACCACATCCCTGGGCAGCACATGCAAAAGCGTGGCCTCAAGCAAAGTTCCGCTTATGGGTTTGACCAGATAAGCCTCAAAGCCTTCCTTCTGATACATGGACTGATTGGTGCTGCCGGCATTCGCCGTGACCACGACCACGGGAGTATTACGGCATAATCCGCCTACCTGTTCCCTTATGGCATGCAGGCACTGCACGCCGTCCATCTCCGGCATAAGATGGTCCATGAGTATGACGTCAAAATGCTCTTTTAAGGTCAGCTTTAATGCTTCCGCGCCGCTCTGAGCCTTGCTGACCTGCACCTTGGTGGCGCGCAGGAGTTTTTCCGTCACCATAAGATTTGAATTATTATCATCAACTACCAGCAGTTTGGCTCCCGGAGCTTCAAAGCTCTGATGATAATGCTCGCGGGAACTCAGTATATGCCAGGTTTCGGGATTAAGATGGCCTATGGCCTTTTCATCAACTATCTCCTGTTCGAGAGTCACAGCAAAAGTCGAGCCCTTGGTATAGATACTGTTTACGGAAATATCCCCATCCATAAGATCCACGAGCTGCTTAACTATGCTGAGTCCAAGCCCCGTACCTTCGATATAGCGGTTCTTCTCCTGATCCACACGCCTGAATGCATCAAACAGATGAGGTATGCTCTCTTTCCTGATACCCATGCCAGTATCTTCAACGGCATAGGTGACCGAAACCCTGTTTGCCCCCAGCTTACGGCTGTGTATGGATAAGGATACCGATCCTTCCTTCGTGTACTTTATCGCATTGTTTAACAGATTGATCAGTATCTGCTTGATCCTGACCTCATCTCCGAAAAGCTGCGAAGGCATCGAAGGATCAACATCCACGGTAAAATCCAGACCTTTTTCCCTGGCCCTTGACCATATCATATTGACCAGATCCGAAAGCATATTGCCCACATCATAAGATACGGGCACTATCTCCATCTTGCCGGATTCTATCTTGGACATGTCCAGGATATCGTTGATAAGAGACAAAAGCATCCTGCCGGCCGACTGGATATTCTTAGCATCCTCCACCACTTCGTCCGAGATATTCTCGCGAAGTATCATCTCATCCAGTCCTATAATGGTATTGATAGGGGTGCGTATCTCATGACTCATATTAGAGAAGAAACGGCTCTGCGCCTTGTTCATCTCTTCAACCTTTGCCGCCTCATCCTTGGCCCTTTTATTCTCAAGCATATACAGCCTGGTAAGAAAACCTACCAGCAGGAAAATGACCAGTCCGACAGTGATAACGGAAACAATGGAATCAAGATAGAACATCTGCTCACTGTGATGCACATAAATATATTCAGGGTGAAAATATGCCAGAACATACTGCACTATGCTTATCACGGTAAGCGCCACTATCATTACAATGCGCATAACTCCCTGTATGACCAGACCGATATACAGATATGCAAATGCATACCAGATGACTGATCCTCCGTAGAGTCCGCCTCCATAGAAAAAACATACAGGCAGGATGCCGAAAATTATCCCCAGAACGATCAGTATCACACCGATATTGCGTTTCCTGTAATACATCGACAATGCGCCTATCAAAGGAGCCACAACAACGCTGATCCCCAGGGTGATTATCTCCCTTATATCCTCACCTATGATGATATCGCCTATAAATACGATAATTACCGCAATTACCGTTACCAGCGTGATCAGCATGAACATGCGGTCATGCAGGGGTATCTCGGGATCCCTGATCTTCTCGACCATTCTTTTTATCGGTTTCATACCCCACCCCCGATCTCTTCAAGCGCTTCGGATGCCGCCATAAAATCATACTCTTTAAGGGCATCAAATACCTTCTTAAATATCTCGCTGCAGGGCCTGCCGTCATGTGATAATCCATGTGCCTTATCCATTACAGTCTGAGCCGCATCGGAATCAAATCCGTCTATAGCCCTCCGAAGCTCATCAAGCAGGGCATCCCAGTCGCCTTCTTCGCTGCTTTCTTCTTCGGCCGCGCTCTCTGCTGTATCCTCATAACCGCCAAGCACCGACTTTATCAGTGATACGGCGCCGTCATAACTGATATTGAGCATATCGTGGTTTTCCGAAAGATAATCCTTATTTCCCGCCTTGGCTGCTTCCTCCAGCGACTTTGCCTGCTCCGAAAGCTGCATCGCTCCTATGGTCCTGGATCCGCTCTTAAGGGCATGAACGGCTATGCGGTAATTATCGACATCCATAATATCCAGGAAGTGCTGCAGATTTTTCTTCTTATCCTTTGACTCCGAAACAAACGCCCTGAGCATCTCTTCATAAAAGCTTTCGTCATTCCCGCAGTAAACTATCGCCTGATCGGTATCAAAGCCGGCATCTGCAAGCTTTTCAACAAAAGTCTTCTCTACGGGCGCAGCAACCGTTTCCTGCACTGCCTCCTTCTGTATATCTTCCGCCTCTGCTTCATCATCGTTTTCCGTCACATTCTTCTGCACAAAAGCCGAAGGCGGCAAAAGCTTTCTTAAACTGCGTTCCAGAAGCTGCGGCTCTATGGGTTTAGCCAGGAATTCATCAAAGCCTTCCTCCAGAAACATCTCCCTGGCACCGCTCACTGCATTGGCTGTAAGAGCCACGATCACTGTATGCTGATCGCTTTTAAGTATTTTTCTGATACGGTGCATTGCCTCTATGCCATCCATTTCGGGCATCATATGATCCATAAAGATCAGATCATAATCTTTCTTTACTACCATGTCTATGGCTTCCGCTCCGCCGCCGGCTGTATCCACCTTCATGCCGTACATACCCAGAATACCCCTTGCGACCACTAGATTCATGCCGTCGTCATCAACAACCAGAGTCTGTATCCCCGGAAGGTAAGGCTTGGTTTCTTCCTTAACCGCAAAGTCCGATCTCTCATTAAGTATCTGCAATACAGAGAAAACGGTGAAAGGTTTCTTTAATATCTTGACAGACTTATCTGCCACCGGCTCATCAGATCTGCCGGTGCTTACCGCAATGCGCAGCTTCTTATCATATTTTTCCAGAAACTCCCGGCATTCATCGTATTCCTTACGTCCTATAAAGAGATGCGTAAGACGGTACTTGTCCATAACCTTGCGGAGTTCTTCCATACTGATGCAGTAATGCACCTTTATTCCCAGGCCGTCTCCCAAAGTCCTTATCATCTCGTTGTAGTACTCTCTTACAGTAGGGATACTGTATCTGTCGGGATATAAAAAGCAGCCCACGCATATCTCATCCGGAGTGTCAAGACTCATGCAGGGTTCCGCATCGCTCACTCCCTGGGGAATGCTCACATGCACCGTAGTGCCCACTCCTACCTCGGAATCGATGTGCATAAAACCGTTCATGCTCATTACCAGTCCCTGGACCACTGCAAGTCCCAGTCCTATGCCGCCAACCTTGCGCGCCCTTCCTGCATCGGCCTGGTAAAAATGATCGGTAAGCCGCTCCAGCTGCTCACGGCTGATGCCTATACCGGTATCCTTGACGCTTATGCAAAGATTGATGCCGTACTCACGCTTCATGCCGTAAACCTTTACATAAACACCGCCGTCTTTTGTGAACTTAAGCGCATTGTCAGCCAGATGCCGTATGATCTTTGCTATCTTGGCCGAATCGCCTATCAGTCCTGCCGGAAGAGAAGGATCTATGTTCATGACCAGCTCGTTGCCGCTGTCATTCCACATAAAATCAAGTTCCATCGACAGATCATAAATAAGCGAGCTTATCATGTAATTGGACTTGCTTATCATAAGTCTGCCCGTATCTATCTCCGTATAATCCAGTATATCGCCTATCTGATCGGAGAGCCTGTGACCGGCGCGCTGTACGCTGCTTAAATTCCTGCGTTTATCATCATCCGTCTCTTTCTCCTGTAAAACAGCGGTAATACCCGTTACGGCGTTTATGGGCGTCCTGAGCTCATGCGATACATTGGTAAGAAAATCCTCGCTCCTTTTGTTGGTCTCCTCCATAAGCCCTATTACTTCCATATAGTTTTTGAAATCCCGTCTGCGGCTGTGTATGGTATATCTGAATATCATCGCTGCTATGGCTACCACAACAATGTTCATAAACAACCTCGACCATTCAAGCGCCGTAAAGCCGGCGCCTATGGTCTTTGTCACAAAGACATGCCAGATCAGTATAAGCGCATAGTCGGCAACAAAATAAAAGATGATGAAATCTTCATCCACCATCACAAAAAGCATAAGTGCCACAAGCAGTATAAGGGGTATATCAAATAAAGAAGTAGTATGTATCCCGTAATAAAACAGGGCTATCAGCATCATTGCAAGATAAATATTGAGCCGAACCTTGGCCGAAGCAGATTGTTTGATATATATCCACCATATCAGAAGTATCGATATCAGAAGAGCCGGAATCATCCAGAGTTCCCAGTTCATCAGCAGCGTTTCCGCGCAAAGCACCAGTGCCAGAAAACTGTAGACTATGATGATCACGAGATGAAATATCATCCCCTTTTCACCATTCTTCATATCATTTACATTTATATCCATTTATCCCCCCGTAAAAACCTTAAGGCCGTCTGCTGCGGCCTTAATCATTCTGCTTACCGATGCTCATTTTCCGATACTTTACCGCCTGCCGTCAAAGAACTATGATCTGCCTAAACAATCGCAGGCGCATCTGCTGCGTACTTCGCTCTGTATCGTTCCAGCTCTATGATATTCTGTGTGCGCAATACCAGCACTTCCGGAACAAAGGGCTTTTTGATAAAATCCCTAGCGCCGGAGCGCAGGCCCCTGGCTTCGGTCTCACTGTCTTCATCCGCCGTCAGCAGAATGACCGGTATCTTTGCCGTCCCGCTGTTTTCCTGCAAAAGACGCATGGTCTCAAAGCCGTCCATCTCAGGCATATGCACATCCAGAAGTACCAGATCCGGTTTATTCTCCGCCAGGAAATTCACGGCATCACTCCCGCTGGCCAGGCAGCTGACCTTGATCCCGCGCGCACTTAAAATGCGGCTCGCAACTTTAAGGTTCTGTATATCGTCATCTACAACAAGCACCCATTCAGAACGCTCACCACTCATCAGTAATTCCTCTTTTCTTACTCTGCCACTGTACGGTGGCTTATCTGCAGACTGATCCTGCACCCCGGCAGTCTGCTCTCATATTCATGCCTTATTCTCTCCGCGATCATAAGCGCATCGGGTTCGCCCGTTCCCGGCAGCATTACCAGCACCTGTCTGGTAGTATAATTCGCTGCCACATCTCCGCGCCGCAGGCTGGATACCAGTGCCTGATCCAGCACATCCGAAACCCTGCTTATCTCCGCATCTCCCGGGGTATACCCCTCGGCGGGATCCAGCGTGATCAGCAGCATCCTGGAAATGAACTCGTTTCTCTCGGAAAGACGGCTCAAAAAATTATATACATAAGTGAAGCCGTGATAATCCAGCATGTATGCGCCCTTCTTGCCGTCGGCGCGTCTCATCGCTTCATGCACATAATCGATGCTCAATGCCCCCGCCGTGTCATTCCGCACCATTTCATCACTGTAGAAATGATACGAATTTTTTCCGTTCTGCTTAACATAATAAAGAGCTTTATCCGCCGAATTATACAGATCCGTAAAACTCTCACCGTCAGCCGGATAGATGGCTATTCCCAAAGACACTGAAGAATTAGTCTCAAAGCGACAGTCTTCCAGTTTCTTGCAAAGATCGGAGATTATTGCGCCGGCCCTGCGGCTTAAGGTTTCCTTATCCACGTAACCGTCGATCCATGCAACGAACTCATCCCCGCCCACACGCGCAGGTATATCCCTGTCTTTACTGTATGTTCTTAATGTATCGGCAAACATCTTTAAGGTATTGTCGCCGGCGTCATGACCGTAATTGTCATTGATGGCCTTGAAGTTATCCATATCAAGCATGAACAGGGCACCCTGCCCGCCGTTTTTGATGCGCTCCTCTACATTCTTTGCCGCATAGGCGCGATTCCACAAGCCCGTCAGCGCATCACGCTGGGACTTATCCTTTATCTGATCAAGCTCTTTCTTTAATTCGCGCTTCTGATCCAGAGAGCGGAATACTTTTTCGATACGGCTTAAAAGTATACTGGGTACAAAAGGCTTGGGAAGGAAGTCTACAGCTCCCAGTTCCAGGCAGCGTGCTTCCGTTACCGCATCCTTTTCCGCGCTCAAAAAAACAACAGGTATATCGGCTATGCGGGGATTTGCTTTTATCTCCCCCATAACCTCATATCCGTCCATAAAAGGCATATTCAGATCCAGAAGAATAAGATCCGGACTGTTGCTCTCAAGAAACTGCAGCGCCTGACGTCCCGAGATCGAAGCTGTGATCTTGTACTGACGGGTCAGACTCTTTCTCGCGCAATCAAGATTTATCCTGTCATCGTCGATTATCAGAATATGTTTCATATAATAACCCCTTCAAATTAGGTCTGTAGCTCTATTTCCTTCTTTCTCTTTTGTTGGCATACATCTTTTCGTCAGCTACGCGCACCAGGCCTTCCATTTCACAATCGGGGGTAAGTATGGTATCGTAGCCTCCGCAGCTTGCCGTAACGGTGTATTCCAGTCCCGATGTGGCATTATATGCCTCAAGTATAGCATTAACGCTTTTTATCACTTCCTGTATGTCGCAGCCTCCGTATATAAAGGCACACATTTCATCACCGCCAAAACGCAGACAGAGTGAATGCTCGGGGCATGATACCAAAAGGGCTTTTGCGGTAACCGATATCGCATTATCGCCCGCATCATGTCCAAAGGTATCATTTATATGCTTTAACCCGTCCAGATCGGCCATTATCACGCTAAGCCTGCCACCCTCATCCGCATGTTTTTCCTTAAGCTTCTCAAATGCCTTGTGAAAGCCCAGACGATTATACAGTCCTGTAAGATGATCGAATTTGTAGCTGTCCTCGAGCTTTTCAAACAGATACTGCTGATAACGCATATTTACAAATCCGCCCAGCCCCATGCTCAGGTAACTGCTTACAGCGGACGTCTTTGCATATTCGGAAATATCATAATTCTCAAAGGTAAAGCAAACATACCCCAGAGGCTTTTTAAGATAATGCAGAAGATTGAATATAAGGGGATAGCCCTTTTCCATATGCTCTGCAGCCAGCTCGACCATTTTATAGGTTTCAACCGGATGTACGCCGCTTTTATTCTTTGAATCATATAAGAGACTTATCCCATCCGGAGGCACCACGGAAAGATCCTGCTCATACTTGAAATAATCCACTTCCCTGTTAAAACACAGAGAATTGACGACACAGAACATTTCGCTCAGCTTATCCCCGTATATGCCAGCCGCCATTTCTTCAACGGTCTTGCTCATCTGCATGCGCATGGTCATCTCATAGAACTCATAGATGTCATCCTGATAACGATAGGATTTATCATTTACCATTTCCAGGAACTTTGACATCCCGACAGCAGCGCCATTGCAGCCACAGGATCTGCCTTTGATAAGCGTGGGCATTACCTTATATTCATCTTCAACACTGTCGCCGTTAAGCACGCGCATTAAGATATCGGCGCTTTTTTCAGCCAGAGCTGCCGTATTACAGTCTCCGGTCGTCACATTGGGTTCGCAGATCCTGGCTTCGTCTACCCCGTCAAAGCCGGATACTATGATCTGTTCCGGCAGTTTAAAGCCTCTCTCTTTCAATACCGAGATGACATTTATTGCCATAAAGTCGTTCGCGCATATAACGGCATCGGGAACTATGCCCTTATCCAGCACTTCATTGATGGCTTTTCTGGCAGGCGCAGCCCAGAAATCACCGTAACTAAGCATATCCTCATTGAACTCTATCCCGTTCTCCGCAATGACTTTTTTAAATATCTCAATACGTTCGTCCGAAAAAGGATTGTTTCTGATCCCCGCCATGAAGTGCGGTTTCTTAACATGATGATCCACGATCATATGTCTGACAAGCTGCTCAAAGCCTCTCTTAAAATCAAAGCGCACCGTAATGCAGCCCTCGTATGCTCCGTCTACCACGACAACGGGACGTTTGAAAGCTTTAGCCTTTGCTATCACATGCTCTGCGACTTTATGGCTCTTTATCTTTTCGTCCATGTATAGAACTGCATCTATTTTCCACATGGGGATCATATCAAAGATATATGCTTCGGTATGCTCACCTTCCTCGTCCCAGTATATATCCGTATTGAGCGCATAGACCAAGAGTCTGATGTCATACTGTTTCAGGCTTTCATTAAGCTTTTTGATAAATGCATGGTTCTGTATATCGAAGATCCTCGATGTACACATTGCCACTGTCTTCATACTGCTTTGCACAAGCTCCTTTAGACACTTCTTCTGACATTATATTATATCATCAACTCCCCTGTATTTTCAAGAAAAATGTATATCCGAAGGCGCTAAAAAGGGCCTGCGCATCAAGCACAGGCCCTCTGATCTCTAACTTGCGGAAGATCCTTTATTTAAAAGGATTCTCTGAAGGATAAGGCAGGCACTCAGGCTGATTGTAGTTGATATCCTCGTAAGGAACGCCTAAGTACTTGAATACGTCGAACAGAGCCTTTCCGTAGTGTCCGAATGCTACCGCACCGTGATGAGGATAGTTCTTCTCGATCAGTACGTGACGCGGTAGTTTGACAGCTCAATCATAGTTTATCATCTCTGAAGCCTGTAATGGC
>CAMOEK010000025.1:0-22536 GCA_946612125.1 uncultured Lachnospiraceae bacterium
TTATGCTCTGTGGCGCTTCTTATAATCTTCCTGAATGGGCGCCAGCAGTTCATCCGAATCAAATGCCGCTTCCATCATTACAGATGTTTCGCTGGCTCTTGCGCAGCTTACCATTCTGGACATTACATCGAAATTGAGCTGGGTTCCTTCGCTGTCACATTCATAAGTCACGGCGCGGTTAGCGGCAACGCCGAATTTTCCGGCTACTTTAACGGCGTCGATATTGGCTCCCAGAAAGATGAATTCCCAATGATCCTTCTTCTTTCTTTTCTCCACCATCTTTTTTACCTTTTCATAGGAAAAGCTCTTGCTGGCGTTTTCCATTCCGTCGGTGGTAATGATGAACAAAGTCTTTTCGGGGCGTTCTTCCTCACGCAATTCCTTATGGACTTTGTTGATATGATGGATCGCTCCGCCAACGGCATCCAGAAGAGCAGTGCATCCCCGCACAAAGTATTCTTTATCAGTGATGGGTTCAACTGCATCAAGTTTCTTCCGGTCATGAAGGATCTCGGTCCTGTCATCGAAGAGCACGGTGGAAATGACGGCTTCGCCTTCTTCTTTCTTTTGCTTGGCCAGCATTGAATTGTAACCACCGATGGTGTCTGCCTCCAGTCCGCTCATGGAACCGCTTCTGTCAAGGATAAAAACGATCTCTGTTAAATTCTTTTTCATACTGCTTACCTCTCTTTCTGCCGTCTTGCGGCTGCTTATTTATATGTTCTGAGGTAAGTATAGAAAAAAAGCATTTACGAATGGTCGCTTTTACTGCGACATTTTTATTCTCCCAAAAGAGCCTGCCTGTGTTCGAATAATGCCAGGTTTATCGTATATATGTCGTAAATACCTTCGCGGATAAAATATTCTATTATTAGGTCAAAAATGCTGCTTGGAGAAAGAGCAAGACCTGCCTTTCTCAGAAAATCCCTGGTCTCATCTTCATTCAGATTAAGAGCCAGAGCCAGGGAGATGGCGGTGTTTTTTCTGGGCTGATAATCCTTATTGCTGCGGATCTTCGAAAAGAGTTTTCTGTCCATATTCGCCCGTTTATAAACCTCTGTATCGGTATAACCCTTCTCATCTATCAGACGGAATAAACATTCCTGCCAGCTTTCATCCACATTGGCTATCACATCTTTTAAACTGCGCAAACTCTCTTTCCGTCTGCCGCTGCCTGCGACCGACGGTGCCGCATAGAGCGCATTGCCGGGAGCTTTGTCAGGCGCCACATCAAAGTCTGCATTGCCGGGAGCTTTGTCAGGCGCTGAGCCAAAAACCCGGCTGAGCAGCCTGTCAAAGGGCTCTTCGTTGTCTGCGTTACGCGATTCCTCTTCGGCCGCTGCGTCAAAAAGTGCATCGCATGGTTCTTCTTCGGGCGCGGCGCCGACCACATCATAGACTGAAGGGTCGACTGAGGATAGGACGATGGTCCTGCCTTCATCGTATTCCTCGTGGAAGCGCTCTTTGACATAATTCTTATCTACAAATTCCCTGACAGATGAAAAGATCTTATCAGATAGCTCAAACGATTTTTCGTCAAATACTACAAGGATGATCTCCATCTCTTCATGAGATAAAAATTCGGTGAAGACAGATACGGCTATCCGGAGAGCCTCTGCTTTTGGAAAGTTATAATATCCGGTAGCTAAAAGAGGAAAAGCGATGCTTTCACAATCATTTTCGATCGCGATGCGAAGACAGTTCTCATAGCATTTTCTCAGTACTTCCGGCTCGCCTTTTTCTCCGTTTTCCCAGACAGGTCCTGCAGTATGCAGGATGTATTTTGCATCCAGATCAAAGGCCGGCGTAATAAACGCTTCACCGGGCATGATCGTTCCGAGCCTTTCGCGCTCTGCCATAAGTTTTTCTGCGCCGGCGGCTTTATAGATCGCCTTTTCCGTTCCGGACGCAATGGCAGGCGTGGGACTCGCTGTACAGACTATGGCGTCTGCGCTTATCTTTGAGATATCGTTTCGAATGATGATGAATGACATATTGATAATCCTTCTCTGCTACACAATTACTGTTTGCGCCTGCTATAATTATAATTTTTGACATTGGAAAAAGCAAGTTACAGGCTGCATGGATATCGGCGCGCAAAAGCCATGCTATTGACGGTTTATGAGTTCTTTATTAAAATATCGTTCGGGTAGTTTTGTGCGCCTTTGTACATAAGGAGACATGATCATGGCAGATATAGTTACAATTACATGCCCGCATTGCGGAGGACAGGTGGATCGAGTTGATAATGCTTTTTTTGCAAAGTGTCCTTATTGCGGCATAGAGGTGGCTTTTAACGAGATAAAGGAAGAGGTTCAGGTCGGGGAGTATCGTGAGAGGATAGATACTCTCGAGCATAACGAAAATGTCGACAGACAAAAACGCCTGACCATGCAGAAATGGGTACTGCTGCGCAACATCGTTCTGGGAGCGCTCAGTTTTACTAATTTTATGGGCTTTTTACTTGTCGGGAGTGTTAATATGAGCGGAAACGAAGGTCCGTTGGGCTTCGGATCCATACTGTTTCTGATTACGATAGGCGGATTCCTTATAGCAGTTCCTGCCCTCAGCGTAAATTATCCGGGTTACAATGCATTATACAGAAAAGAAGAAAAATTCGGAAAAGTAAAAATGTTTTTCCAGCTGGGAGGCGTGGGCCTGGCGCTTTTGCTTGTTTCAGCAATGTTGGCATATATAGTATTAAGATTCATATATGAATAAGACGGGCGTTTCCCTCATAAACTGATCATCTGAAAAATGAAAGTACTCTGGCTATGTAATATGATGCTCCCTGTGATCGCGGAGCAGTTTGGTTTTAAGGCATCCAATAAGGAAGGCTGGTTATCCGGTCTTGCTGATGTGATGCTTTCTCATCAGGCGCAAAACGGGATAGAACTGTCGATAGCATTTCCGGCCCCCGATGGTTTTATGCGTGGGAATATTATGCTTGCGATACATGATCTGACGATCAGGGGCAGCGCGCTCAGATGCTACGGTTTTAAGGAAGATACGCTTAACGCGCATATCTATGATAATAAGCTCGAAGATATCATGGAAAATATCATCAACGATGCGCAGCCTGATATGGTGCATTGCTTTGGGACGGAGTATCCTCATACTCTGGCAATGTGCAGGAAATTCCCCGACAGGTCAAAGATACTGATCACAATACAGGGATTATGCAGTGTGTATGCAAATGTGTTTGAAGCCGATCTGCCGGATAAGGTCATAGTCGATGTTACGCTGCGCGATTTTCTGAAAAAAGACAGCATCCCCGAACAAAAGGCAAAATATATAAGCCGCGGTGAAAACGAGATTGAAGCGCTTAAGCTGGCCGGTAACATAGGCGGACGAACAGCCTGGGATAAGCATTATGCGCACGAATTCAATCCCGGGGCGAAGTATTTTGTGATGAAGGAAACCCTTCGCTCTGATTTTTACGAGGGCACATGGGATAAGGACGCCTGCGAGAAACATTCGATCTTTTTAAGTCAGGGCGATTATCCCATTAAGGGCTTGCATTATATGCTGCTGGCTATGCCGGAAATACTGAAGCGTTATCCCGACGCGCGTGTTTATGTCGCCGGAAACAGCGTTGTATCATACAGGACATTTAAGGATAAAATGAAGATTTCTGCATACGGCAAATATCTTCGCAGCCTTATGTATAAATATTCGCTTGGCGACAAGCTTGTGATACTCGGTAAACTTGACAGCGCGGAAATGAAAAAGCAGTATTTGAAAAGCAGCCTTTTTGTATGTCCGTCTGCGATCGAAAATTCACCCAATTCACTTGGAGAGGCAATGCTGCTGGGCATGCCCTGCGTGACTGCCAATGTGGGTGGGATACCGTCTGTATTTGATGCAGGCAGGGACGGGATAATGTATACCGGTACAGGCTGCAGCGAAAACAGTTTTGACCGGGATTATTATAAAGGAACCGACAGTCTTTACGGTATCGCAAATAACCTTGCAAATGCAGTGACCAAAATGTGGAGCAGCGAGATAAAAGAAGCCGAATACTGTAAAAATGCCAGGGCGCATGCGCTTATCGATCACGACAGGAAGGCTAATTACGAACAGACACTTAAGGTATATGAAGAGATATGCGGGGCGGCAGTAATATGAACGGACAGCCTCTCATAACGGTGATCATACCTGTATATAATATCATGGAATATCTGCCGCGCTGTGTACACAGTGTGACCGCGCAGACATACAAAAATCTTCAGATCATCCTGGTGGATGACGGATCAACGGATGGAACGGCGCAGCTTTGTGACGAGCTGGCTGCAGAGGATCCGCGTATCAGCGTATATCATAAAGAGAACGGTGGTTCTTCTTCTGCGCGCAATCTGGGACTCGGTAAAGCGCAGGGGGAATACATCGGCTTTGTGGACAGCGATGATCATATCGAAGCGGATATGTATGAAAAACTGTATACCGGTATGATAAAGAGCGGGGCATATATTGCCCAGGTGGGTCGTGATGAGACCGATGAAGAAGGAAACGCCCTGCCCGATATCTGTATACCTCCAAAGAAAGCCACCCTGTATTCAAATGAAGAATTTTTAAAGGAACTGCTTCTTCATAAAGGTGATTGTTCATTCTGTACCAAACTTTTCAAAAAAGAAGTTTTTGAAAACAGATCGTTTCCCCTGGGAAAGCTTAATGAAGATTTCCGCCTGCTGGTGCATATGCTTTCAGATGTTGAGCAGATCCTCTCCCTGCCCGAGCGCTGCTATCATGTTTTTTACCGGGTGGGTTCCAACTCACGCAAAAAAGATAAAAATGAATTCTCACGTGTTTTTGCAGACAGCGTAGACAACGCCGATGATGTGGCAGAACAGGTTGATAGATATTTTCCGGCGCTTAAGGCCGTGGCATTTCGCTTTGGCATATTCCAGCGTCTTGAATATCTTTTACATATCCCTATCCCGCAGATGCGCCGCGACAATACATTCTATATGAATGTTGTCAGATATCTGCGCAGGAACTGGTGGAAGAGCATGCGCAATCACATTCTTACAAAAAAGAACAAAGTCTATCATACACTGTTTGCGATCGCGCCCAGGATGATAAGAACCGTTCACAAAAGGATCAGGCGTCTGTAATGCGATGCGGAGGGATCATCTATGATCATTTATGATGCGCGCCGCATGATGGCGTACGAAAAGTTAAAGCAGCTGGGTACCCTGGCCGGAAAGACGGATGATTATCTGGAAGAGCTGTGGGGGGAGTTTATCACGGATGCGGAGCTGCTGGGAGCTTTTGCTTATTATGTGGATAATCACAGCCTTTATGACGGCATTGAATGCAGGGGCTACGGCCTGACCGATCTGTATTTTTATAATATGCGTTCCTATGAAGTGGGACACGATGCAGGAAAGAATTATGCCGATTGCGATAAGGAAGCGCTGGTGCTGGATACTTTTCTTTTGATGGCAAAGATGCGCCGTGATCCGGAAAAGTATGTGCGCAGACTGGAAAGCGGCCTGGGCATGGACAGGCTGTAAAGAACGCTGCGAGGAGTAAGGATATGCCTGAGTGCGCATTATGCATACATCACTGTAAACTTAAGGAAGGACAGCGCGGACGCTGCCTGGCCAGAGTATGTCGGGATGGAAAGGTTGTAGCCGATAACTACGGCTGCGTAACATCCATTGCGCTGGATCCCATTGAGAAGAAACCTCTTTCGGATTATTATCCCGGCAGCCGCATTTTATCTGTGGGCAGCTATGGCTGCAATCTCTCATGTCCTTTTTGCCAGAATCACGAGATATCCCATCCCGAAGATCTGGCCCGTCTTAAGCGGCTGTCACGCATCATAAGTCCCATCGAACTGACCGGGATAGCAGAACGGTATATACCTGAAGGAAATATAGGCGTTGCATTCACCTACAATGAGCCGCTTACAGGTCTTGAATATGTATTGGATACATCCGAATTGGTGCATGAACGCGGGATGAAGACTGTGCTGGTCACAGCCGGACTGGCAGAGGAAGATACCTGCGAAGCGCTGCGCGGGAAGATCGATGCCATGAACATAGACCTTAAGGCGTTTACGGACCGCTTTTATGAAAAGCTGATAGGCGGGGACCGCAGGACGGTAATGCATTTTATAGAAAAGGCAAATGAGTTTGCTCATGTGGAACTGAGCTGTCTGATAATACCTGGAGAGAATGACAGTGATGAAGAGATGGATGAGCTGGCTGCCTGGGTGGCGTCCCTGCCGGGCGGCGAAAACATCACCCTGCATGTATCACGTTTCTTTCCAAGATACAAGATGATGGACAGGGGACCAACGGATGTGGACAGGGTTTATGCTCTGGCGGATATCGCGCGCAGACATTTAAAACATGTTCACACAGGAAACTGCTAGCCGTGCGCATACTTGCGGAGCATTACAGTAAGCGCAGATATTTCCTGCGATTGCTATAAAAGCCCGGCCTTTGCTAATCCTGTACTAAGAGTTCATCTCTGCACTATCGAGAGCACGGCTTCAAATACTTCGGGATTGGATATAATGATAAGCGCGATACGCCGCTTGGCGCGGCTCAGCCCGTGAAAGAGATTGCGGACGCGCCGGTCACCGGGAATACCGGATCTGTGCCGCAGATAGCCGTGTTCATCATAGAAGAAAGTATCGTCAACCAGCATTACAACATTATCGTATTCTTTGCAGGATGCCTCCGACACTTCTGTCTGCATGCTGCTGTCTGTGTCCTTAAGACTATCGGGACATAACAGATCATCCCTTATAAATACATAACCTTCACTCTGCAGGCTTTTCAGCTGCAGAAGGGTTTCATCTGTATCGGAAGAATAGGCCGGCAGAACGGAAGGGTAGCCGGCGCGGTGATTTTTTTCGCCCAGCCACATGACGCAGCGTATGAAAGCTGAGAGTTCACTGTTAAGTCTTATCCTGTTGGTAAGGCGGTATCGGATAAAATCCGGGAGCACATCTATCAGTGCAGCGCCGTCTTCGCCAGTTTCATCTTCATGCATTGCATCTTCACGGTCATAGGAAATGATAACAGGAGCATTCCATTTTTCGGAGAAACTTTGTATCTGTTCCATTATGTGTTTGTTTATGCGATGCCCTTCATCCACGAAGATCGCAGAATACTCTCTGGGGATATCCAGCAGGCCGTCTTCTTTAAGATAAAAGAAATCGATGCGTTTAAGGCGCCGGTTGAGCTGTTCGAGTTCTGCGCTGTGCGGTCCCAGATGAAAAATGCATACTTTGTCGTTGCGGGAGATCTGCATGGCTATATCATAAAGCAGTATGGTCTTTCCTGTGCCGGGGAAACCGGTAAAGCCTTGAAACTTCACATTCATATGACGCAGTATCTGTTTTTTGATATCCCTCTGCTGGGAAGTAAGGAAGTAATCCTGGCGAAGGAATCTTCCCGGATCCGTAAGGGGAGACATAAGATATCTGTCTTCCTTAAAAAGATCTTCGATATCGCCATCGGAACAGCTGCCCTGTTTTTTAAGAACATCCGCCAGTTCCTGCCAGTCGGCTTCTATAAGGCGGCCGCTGTTGCTGAGCCTTACCAGGCGGTCGGAATTGCTGATATAGGTATAGAAAACCATATTGCGGTTGAGGGCGGATATGTAATAGCGGTTCTGAACGAGCTGCCGCTGCACGGCTTCGTCCGTCACATTGCCGCTTTTTAATTCTATATTGACTGCATATTTATCATTGATGCGGAGCAGATCGAATTCCTTCCCCAATTTGGGCATGGTGAAAGAGTAATAGAATTTAAGAGAAGCCGCATCTTCGCAGCATTCGGAAAGGCGGCTGCAAAAAGCCCGCAGTCCCTCGGTTTCCCATGATTTGATCTTTAAGTGACCGCCGCGTCCCGACATCTGACGTTCAAGCCTGGAAAGCTGCGCGGCATCGCTGATCCTTGTGAGTGAGTAAATGTTTATGGCTTTCATAACTACTTTAATATATCAATCAAAGGCAGGGCTGTCAATCTGACAAAGTTGACACGCCAAAGCGTTCAGGGGTATAATTCCTATCATGCCTGAAGGCTGCGATAGTAACAGATCCGGGCATTGAGAGACAGGCCGGCTCATGCGGCCACAGGGGAAAGAGGCATTACTCTATGCGATTTTATCCGGACAGAAAACAGGCTCAGGAGATAGACAGGTATACACAGGAAAATATCGGTATACCGGGCATAGTGCTGATGGAAAGAGCTGCCATTAAACTGGCGGATCATATTGCAGCGGTCTGTGAAAAGCTTGACGGTTTCGATAAGAAAAAAGACAGGATACTTGCTGTAGTTGAGGGCGGCAACAACGGAGGAGATGCTGTTGCAGCAGCCCGCCTGCTTAAGTGCAAAGGTTATAACAGCTATGTATACGAGATAGGCGGCATCAGCAAAAAAACGGAGTCCTATCTGAAGCAGGTGGAAATAGCAAAGAAACTGTCTGTGACATTTATCGGACAGCAGGATATCGACTATCGGTTCAGCGGTTTTTCTCTTATCATTGACGGTATATTCGGAGTGGGTTTAAGCCGCGAGATTACGGGAATACATGCAGATGTGATCAATGCCATAAACAGGGCTTCGAGTCAAAATGCATGTTATGTTGTGGGCTGCGATATTCCCAGCGGTATAAGCAGTGATGACGGAGAAATATTGGGAACGGCAGTAAGATGTGATATGACCGTTACATTTCAATATATAAAATACGGCTGTCTTATCAATGAAGGCCGCGCATATTCCGGACAGATATTCTGCGAAGATATAGGTCTGTATAAAACGGATTCCTTATCTGCGATGGCAGAGGTTTTAAAAACGACAGGCACGGATCATATTTTTTATGAAGATGATAAAGATGGCTTTATGTTTCATCTTCCCACTCGGAAAGCGGATTCAAACAAAGGCAGCTGCGGCAAGGTGCTGATAGTTGCCGGATCGGAAGATATATACGGGGCGCTGTATATGTGTGCAGAAGCATGTTTCAGAAGCGGAGCCGGTCTTGTGAAGATCGTAAGCCATGTCAGAAACAGGGATCTGTGTATGGATAAGCTTCCCGAGGCTATGATGCTGACTTATGATACGGATCGCAATGACGCTGCTTTTGACGAGACATATAAAAAAGCAATTGAATGGGCTGATGTGATACTGGCCGGACCCGGTCTGGGAACAGGAGTATTCTCCAAACATCTGCTGGAAACGCTGATCGCGTCCTGCAGGTCCGGGCATAGCATGGTATTTGACGCGGATGCATTGAATATAATATCCGGAATGGATGTGCATACAGTTTGCGCAGGGCTGGTAAAAAAGCTTGGATATGAACATGTGATCATCACGCCGCATATGGGAGAGATGCTCAGGCTGCTCAAAGGCAGCTGTGACATGGAGCAGCTTAAGAAAAGCAGGGCGGCAGTTGCTTCCGGCTTTGCGGATACCAACGGCATTATATGCATATTGAAAGATGCGCGCACTCTTATAGGCTGCAGCGGCAGCATATGCGGCATGAGGCCGGTATATGTAAATACCACCGGTAATTCCGGCATGGCTAAGGGCGGATCGGGAGATGTGCTTGCAGGTATTATCGCCGGGATCATTGCGCAGAATACGGATGATGAAAAAACAAATTATGAAATGTGCTGCGCGGCGGTCAGTATACATGGGAATGCAGGCGACAGGGCGCGGGAAGAAAAAGGTGAGCGCGCCATGCTGGCAAGGGATATAATAGATAAGCTGTGAATACTGAAATATATCAGGGGGACGAATGATATGGGCAGATATGTAATGGCTTTTGATGCGGGCACTACTTCAGAGAGAGCGATCATCTTTGATAAGAGCGGGAGGATAGTGAGCCTTGCTCAAAAAGAGATAAAACAGTATTACCCTCATGCGGGCTGGGTGGAGCATGATCCGATGGAGATATGGTCCGCGCAGCTGGGCGTTGCCGTGGAAGCCATGTCAAAAGCCGGCCTGACTGCCGAAGACATTGAATCAATAGGTATCACCAACCAGCGCGAGACCACCATAGTATGGGATAAAGAAACAGGTCTTCCGGTGTACAACGCCATAGTATGGCAGTGCCGCAGGACCACTGCGATCTGTGAGAAACTGTCCGACCACAGAAATATGATAAGGCAGAAAACCGGACTGGTTATAGACCCTTATTTTTCGGCGACCAAACTTAAGTGGATACTGGAAAACGTTGAAGGCGCGGCAGAAAAAGCCCGGGAAGGCAGACTTTTGTTCGGGACGGTTGAGAGCTGGCTGATATGGAAACTGACAAAGGGCCGCGTGCATGTGAGTGACTGCAGCAATGCTTCGCGCACCATGCTCTTTAATATCCGCGAATGCAAATGGGATGAGGATATCTGTGAACTGCTGGGCATACCTTTGAGCATGCTGCCTGAGGTGGTATCCAACAGTGAGATCTACGGAGAATCCGATCCGGGGTATATGGGCGGAGCGATAAAGATAGCGGGAGCTGCAGGCGATCAGCAGGCAGCGCTCTTTGGGCAGAAGTGTTTTAAGTCGGGAGACATAAAGAATACATATGGCACAGGCTGCTTTTTGCTGATGAATACCGGAAGCGAAGCTATCACCTCAAAGAACGGTCTGGTCACTACCATAGGATGGAATATAAACGGCAGGGTAACCTATGCGCTTGAAGGATCGGTCTTTATGGGCGGCGCTGTAATACAATGGTTAAGGGATGAACTGGGCATCATTGATAAGGCGTCGGAAACCGAAGAACTGGCGCGTAAGGTAAAAGATACCAATGGATGTTATATAGTGCCGGCCTTTACGGGACTGGGCGCGCCTTACTGGAAACCCGAGGCGAAGGGCCTTATCACAGGTTTGAGCCGCGGAGTGGGCAGGTACCATATCATACGGGCTGCGCTGGACGCCATCACTTATCAGGTAAATGACATAGTGAAAGCAATGGTGCAGGATTCCGGCGACAGACCCGGGGCGTTAAAAGTCGATGGCGGCGCCAGCAGCAATAATTATCTTATGCAGACTCAGGCAGATATAAGCAATATAGAGGTGATCCGCCCCGAATGCGTGGAGACCACGGCGCTTGGAGCCGCTTATCTAGCCGGTCTTGCATGCGGCTTCTGGAAAGATGAGGCTGATATAGTCAGCAGCAGCGGAAACTTTGACAGCTTTACGCCTGCGATCAGTTCCCAGGAGCGCGAAAAACGCATAGCCGGCTGGAAGAAGGCGGTTGGAATGCTTCTTTGAGCAGCGCGAGGCAATCTTACAGTAAAGCTTTTATTGTAGTTTTAAATGCGTCTGCGAATCTGTGGTGCAGATCTTCATCATATAAAGGCATGTTGTTTTCCAGCCAGCGGTAGATAAGACCTTCAAGGGCGCATTCATAAAAGCTGCATATAAAGAGGATATCGTTATCCGATACTTTCTTTCCTTCCGCTGCTTTATATACATATTCCGAAACAAAATCATGACTCAGCCTGTGTATATATGAACTGATGGTCTCACGCTGTTTTGACTGATAAACATGCATGACAGCCTTCTTATTTGCGCTTATAAAGGCAACGCGTTTTTCATAATCCGTAAGCATGTCGCTGCCTTCGCCTTCTTTTTTCATGAGGGTGCTTGCGTTTTCAAGCAGCGCATCCAGTACGGCATAGATATCAGTGTAGTGATAATAGAAGGTGTTTCGGTTTATCCCGCATTCATCGCAGATATCCTTTACGCTGATCTTATCAAGATTCTTTTCCTCAAGAAGCTTAAGCGCTGCGTTTAGTATCTTTTCTTCTGTTTCAGTATTCATCATCGGGCCTCCTTATATATAGTTCATTCTCTGTGCAGCGAAGTATTTTTTATTCTTCATACAGTTTCATTATATTACGCGCATTCTCAAGCAGATGCGGTTTTAACTCCGTGATGGGCACGGGTACTCCGTCGGTGATGGAACCGTAGCTGGCGGAGCCTATCAGTTCAAAAATAAGATACAGCATTATCTCCGGATCACGGTATTTTACTTTTGAACGTTTGAGCGCTTCGTCTACCAGCGTATAAAAAGGTGTAGCCGTATCATTGATATTCAATTCTCCGAATTTGAACATGCCAAAACTGAGGTTCTTTACCAGAAAACGCGTAAGGATCTTATCTGATGCAAGTATGTCTATAGTTGTGGAACACAGTCTGAGCACTGTTTTTTCAAAGCTCATTTTATTGTTTATGCCGCTTTCTTCCCAGGCTTTCATAAATACCTGCTCGGCCTTGTGCATGGTGATCATGGTGCGCAGATCGTATTTGTCCTTAAAATATAGATAGAAAGTTCCTTTTGCGACCTTTGCTTTTTCTGCGATGTCGGCTATGGAAGTGTTGGAAAAACCGCGCTCCGTAAACAGCTCAAACGCAGCGTTCATCAGGCTGTTCTTTTTGATAAGTTTCTTTAAAGTGTTTTTTTCTTTTTCCATCTGTTCATCCTCCTGCAGGAATTTTTCGAACACTTTTTTAAAAGTGTCTATTGACCATTGGTCAGTTTTGAATTATCTTTAGCCTATCACAAAAATGACTGTTGGTCAAGATTTAGAAGGGAGGTTAATGATGAATAAGATTTCAAAAGGTATTGTTAAAGGAAGATACCTGATACTGATACTGGCAGTGCTGCTTATGCTGCCTTCGGCCTTTCTGTATTTTAAGACCAGAGTAAATTACGATATGCTCAGTTATCTTCCTAAAGAGATCGACACCATGAAGGGACAGGATATCATGGTAGAGGATTTCGGAATGGGGGCATTCTCCATGGTAATAGTAGAGGGGATGCCGGATAAGGATGTGGCTGTACTTAAAGATAAACTTATGAATGTGGATCATGTTAAAGATGTGTTATGGCAGGACAGCCTTATGGATCTTTCGATCCCGGTAGAGATGCTTCCGGATAAGCTGAATGACATCTTTAATAAAGGCGATGCAACGATGCTCTTTGTACTCTTTGATGATACATCGAGTTCGGATCCGGTGATAGCAGCCATCAGGCAGATGAGAAAGATCTGCAATGAGCAGTGCTTCATATCAGGCATGTCGGGCGTACTGGTGGATACGCAGGATCTGGCAGATTCGGAAACGCCGATATATGTAGGCATAGCCGTGATCTGTTCCGTGATAGTGCTTTCGCTGGCGATGGATTCTTTCCTGGCGCCGTTCATTTTCCTGGCAGGCATAGGAATGGCGATCATCTACAATATGGGAAGCAATTATTTCCTGGGTCAGGTTTCGTATGTGACCAAAGCGCTGGCAGCAGTATTACAGCTGGGCGTTACCATGGATTATTCCATTTTCCTGTGGCACAGCTACGAAGAACAGAAGCTTTGCAGTAATGATAATAACGAAGCAATGGCAAAAGCGATATCGGCAACTTTTTCGTCGGTACTGGGTTCTTCGATAACAACCATAGCCGGTTTCATAGCCTTATGCTTCATGAGCTTTACGCTGGGATTTGATCTGGGCGTGGTAATGTCGAAAGGTGTTTTGATAGGCGTTATCTGCTGCGTGACAGTACTGCCTTCGATGATACTTATATTCGATAAGGCTTTGGAAAAGACAAAACATAAGCCTCTGATACCTGAGATGAAAGGCATTGGAGCATTCGTATTAAAGCATTACAAGATACTGCTGGCAGCTTATCTGATAATACTGATACCTTCGATCTATGGAAATAAAAATGTGGGAGTGTACTATAATCTGGACTCAACGCTTCCCAGAGATCTGCCAAGCATAGTGGCAAATGATAAGCTTTCGGATGAGTTTAATATGAGCACAACACATATGCTGATGCTCTCTGCAGATCTTCCGGAAAAAGAAGTAAGATCCCTTGCATCCGAGATAGAGAAAACAGACGGCGTTAAATATGCGCTGGGCTTCAATACGATAAAGGGCGCCGGCATTCCCGAAGAAGTGATACCTGATGAGCTGAAGGAGTCCTTTATGGATGATAAGTGGCAGATACTTCTGATAGGCTCTGAATTTGAAGTGGCGTCACCTGAATCCGGCAGGCAATGCGATCAGATATCCGCGCTGGCAAAGAGATATGACAGCAGCGCAATGCTGGTAGGCGAAGCGCCCGGAACGGAAGATCTGATAAAGACAACAGACAGCGATTTTACAAAGGTAAACTCTGCATCGATAGGTATAGTATTTGCGATCATATTACTGGTTTTCAGATCGGTATCCATACCGGCGATACTGGTGGCTGTTATAGAAGGCGGCATATTCTTCAACATGGCCATACCTTTCTATACCGGAACGAGTCTTCCTTTTGTGGCGAGCATAGTTATAGGAACCATACAGCTGGGATCCACTGTTGATTATGCGATACTGATGACAACAAGATATTTAAAGGAACGCAGGTCGGGACTTAACAAGCATGATGCGATAAGCATTGCAGTGCAGACCTCTTCCAAGTCGATACTTGTGAGCGCCTTATCCTTCTTTGCGGCAACATTTGGCGTAGGCCTGTATTCAAAGATAGATATGATAAGCGCGTTATGCACACTGATGGCCAGAGGCGCGATAGTGAGTATGTTCTGCGTGATCTTTGTACTGCCCAGTTTCCTTATGATATTTGATAAGCTGATACTGGCGACCACGCTGGGAGATCATAAAGATAAAAAAGATGTTTCGTTTAAAGAAACGGTACATTGCTGATGTTAACAGCAGAATAAAAGAAAAGGAGGAAACAGAGATGAAGAATAAAAAGTATATGGCACAGTTAATAAGCGCGGCAACTATAACATCTATGCTGGCAGGCTGCGCGGCTGCTGATAATGCGGATATTCAGGTTCAGGCAAAGGATGATGATGACGACATACTTATCGAGGCTATGGAGCAGGTGATACCTTCGCATTCCAGTTCGGCAGGAAAAACAGAGACGGTGTATGTCCTTATGAATGCGGATGGCGAGCAGTCTTCGGTGATTGTATCCGACCAGCTTAAGAATAAAGACGGCAGCGCGGAAGTGACAGATTCAACCGAACTTAAAGATATCGTCAATGTAAAGGGCTACGGTGATTATACGCAAAACGACGACGGGACCATAACCTGGGATGCAGCCGGATCGGATGTTTTCTATCAGGGCAGCACGGATAAAGAACTTCCTTTAGAGGTGAATATCTCTTATGAGCTGAACGGTGAAGCGGTGAGCGCAGAGCAGATCGCAGGAGCCGACGGACATGTAAGCATAATCCTCGATTATAAGAATAACTTAAGCGAGAGTGTTGAAGTGGACGGTAATTCCTACGATGTGTATGTACCCTTCATGGCAGTGAGCGGATTGATGCTGCCGGAAGATCACTTCAGCAATGTCGAAGTGGAAAATGCAAAACTTATTGATGACGGAAATGAACAGATCGTTGTTGGTATCGCTTATCCCGGACTGAGAGACAGCCTTGACTGGGACGGCGTGATAGAGCGTACCGAAAATGAAGAAACAAAAGAACGTCTTGAGGATATGAACTTCCCTGAGCAGATAAGGATAGAAGCGGATGCAACGGATTTTGAACTGGGCATGACACTTACGCTTGCAGGCTGCGATGTGTTCAGTCAGCTGGGCGCAGGCGAAGGCATAGACCTGAGCGAAGTACAGGGAAAGATGGATGAACTGAGCGACGGTTCAAAGCAGCTGGTAGACGGATCGACAGCATTGAAGGACGGAACGGCTGCATTAAAAGACGGAACTGCAGAATTATATGACGGTACAAAGCAGTTATTTGACGGCACGCAGCAGCTGGCAGACGGAACCGGTAAGCTTAAGGATGGCGCGGGAGCTTTAAGCGACGGAAGCGCAAAGCTTTATAGCGGCACCGCTGAATTAAAGGATGGAAGCGCAAAGCTTTATGACGGTGCAGGCACACTGAGCGACGGAACATCGGCGCTGTATAACGGTGCGGCAAGTCTGTGCGACGGCATTAAGGATTACACGGCGGGCGTGGCAAGTGTATATGACGGCGCAGTTAAACTGAGTGAAGGCGCAAAGAGCGCAAAGGACGGAGCAGACCAACTGCAGGCAGGATTCAGGGATAACGCCATAGTAGAGAATGCAAATGCCCTGGCAGACGGAGCATCGAATCTTAGCGACGGCATAAGCAGACTCAGCGAAGGAATGAATACACAGCTTACTGAGAGCGTGCAGCAGATGAGCAGCGCGGTTCAGCTGCTGGATGGCGCAGCATCATGGATGAACAGTCTTATGAGCGCGATAGATCAGAACGGAGCTGTTCCTGCCGAATATCTTGCAATACCCGAAGCTCTGGCAGCAAATACGGAAAGCCTTAAAGCGATCTGCGGCTATTCTGCAGAAGATTGCAGGGATGCTCTGGCAGCATATAACAGCGCTCACTATGCAGTTGTAAGCGGCGCGTCAACAGATGCGGCTGCACTGGCAGGGGCGCAGTCAAAGCTTGCATCCATTATCGGTATAATGAGCGGTGAGTCGGCAATATATTCACAGATGACAGAAAGCATGCAGCAGCTGGGCAGCGGCTTATCAGACGGCATAGGTCAGTTAAAGAACGGCGCGGATCAGTTAAGCGGAGGAAATGCAGCGCTTGCAGGCGGACTTAAGAGCATAAGTGATGGCATAAGCGCTCTTGACGGCGGTCTGGCAAGCCTTTCGGAAGGCGCAGACAGTCTTCAGGCAGGAACCAAAAAGCTTGCAGACAATAATGATAAGCTTAACAGCGGGGCATCCGGAGTAAAAGAAGGCGCACAGAAATTAAACAGCGGCGCAGCTGAACTTAAGAACGGCATAAAGACTTTAAACGAGGGCGCAGGTTCATTGTACGACGGCGCAGGCACATTAAATAACGGCGTGACAGATCTGCTGAACGGAGCTGTAGAACTTGATAACGGCGCACGCAGCCTTGATGACGGAGTGGGCAGGTTATACAGCGGCGCGGGAAAACTGAACGACGGAGCAGCCACTCTGGATGACGGCGCAAAGGAACTTATGAACGGCATGGTCAAGTTCGACGAGGAAGGCATCAGCAAAATATCACAGCTGCTGGGCGACGATGCAGCGGATACAATAAACCGCATCAAAGCCATAAGGCGCGCAGGCGAAAACTACACCAGCTTCACAGGCGCATATGATGAAGGCGATGATTGTGATAACAGCGTACGCTTCATCTTCAAGACAGGTTCTGTAAAATAAAACACAGGTATCTGTACGGATTCAAAAAGACCGGGGCTGATCAAAGCTCCGGTCTTTTTCGCTTGATCGATCGTGCCGGTTGCGAAAACGCAACGGATGGTGTCTGGACAAAGGAAAGAAAATGTGTTACAAATAAGACGTGGTTGGGGAAGAAACCCATAATAAAAAACGCAAACCACTGGGGTAACAATTTAATATGTAGTTGCAAGGGGGAGACACCCATGACAAAAAACATTATTGTAACGGATAAAAATGGAATAATAATCGGTTCTACCTACCCCAAGAGGGCAAGGGGACTTATAAAAAGCGGTCGCGCGACAGAGATCAATGAGCTGACTATCCGGCTTAATGTATCTCAGGATGCGGACGCTTTTTCTTATTCAGAAAATATGGAGGATAAAAATATGGCAAATATAATAGAGTTCAGAGCAAGAGGATTTAAGTTGGATGAGAAGATATCGAGCAGCCGCGGTACCAGACTGATGGTTACCGAGAATGGTGAGAATGTGGAGTGCTTCGAGATCGCTCAGGGCGGAGCTAATACCGGCATCACAAAGACGGTACAGCTGGAAAAGGATACGGATTATGTATTCCGCTTTGCAATGAAGAGCAGATTTGTACGCGCAGACGTTGCTGAGAGCTGCGTTTCCATCAGCTTTAAGGAGCCGGGCGACGGATATACCTATCCTTTGGACCGCATGGACAAGAACCGCTTCAAACCTGTTGTATGCAAAAAGTTTGAGGAAGATATACTGCGTGTATATGAGCTTCCGTTCAACAGTGGCGACGATACAAGCTGCACCATCAGCATCCAGCTGCATGACATGACTGCATGGATTTATCCCGCAAAGGATAAAGAAAGCTACGACGCGCTGCAGGATATCGATTATGATCTCTACAGACAGGATGAGATCCACAATATAGCAAAGACGCTCAACAACATCGGTGGTTCTATTGGCGGTACCTTGAACGATATCGGCGGAACCCTGGGCGATACCCTTAACGGGATCGGCGAATTTGCTGTTGGCGTGGGCGGCAAGATCACCAAGGCTGTAACTGATGTGTTCTCAAAGTCTGAGTGCAAGCCTGCCGAAGAGGGAGAAAAGAAGGAAGAACCCGAATTCGTAGCTGAAGAGGTCAAGGAAGAGGTTAAAGAAGAGGTCAAGGAAGAGGCCGCTGAAGAAGTAAAGGAAGAAAAAACCGAAGACGGATCTTCCGAAGAATAATACTTAATACAGACCGCGGGGCGTAAAGCCCCGCGGTTTTACATTTATCCGCTTGTGTGCTAAAATTTCTGCGCTGATAAATGATTTTTCGGGGGGAGAGTTATGACTAAAAGATCTGAATATAAGCATATATCCGGAAGCGACGGACTTGAGCTGTCGGTAATGAGGATAGAGCCCGAAGATCCTTCGCAGGTCAAAGGCATACTTCAGCTGGTGCATGGTATGAGCGAGCATAAGGAGCGTTATGCGGGCTTTATGCGCTATATGGCAAAAAAAGGTTATATCTGCGTGATACATGATAACCGCGGACACGGCAGCAGCATAAAAGAGATCGATGATCTGGGCTATATGTACGAAGGCGGATATGAAGCACTGATAGAGGATGCGCACGAGATCAGCCTTGAGACAAAGGAATACGCAAAGAAACTTTTGCCGGATGAGACGCTGCCCTTTACACTTTTGGGGCACAGCATGGGATCGCTGATAGTGCGCTGTTATATCCGCAAATACGATGCGGATATCGACAGACTCTGCGTAGTAGGCTGCCCTTCGCAGCTTAAGGGAATGAGAGCGGGACTGGCTGCTGCGGAAGCGCTGGGTGTGCTCTGTGGTGATAAGTCAAAGTCCTCTGTAATGGATAAGATAGTATTCGGGGCAGTGGATATAAATAAGTTCAACGATGAGGGGATCGAAAACGCGTGGCTCTGCTCAGACAGAAAAATAGTAGAGGAGTATAATAAAGATCCTTTTTGCGGATTTAAGTTTACACTGAACGGTTATGCCAATCTGATAAGGCTTACCATGCTGACCTATACAAAGAACGGGTTTGCAATGAACAATAAAGAGCTGCCCATCAGATTCTTCTCGGGCAGCGATGATGTATTCGGGATATCACGTCGTGATATTGCAAAGGCCATGAGGCTGCTTAAGAATGCAGGATATGTAAATGTCCGCGGCCGCATTTATCCCGGCATGCGTCACGAGGTCTTAAACGAGACAAAAAAAGCAAGGGTCTACAGGGATATTTATGAGTTTATTGAATCTGCGCCGCAGTCCGGATTGTGAAAGCAATAAATTGAAAACGGAGGATTTATAAATAAAATGGAAGAAGCAGCTGTAATGGAAAAAAAGAAAGGCTTAAGCGGCACGGCCTTAAAGATAATAGCGCTTATCGCGATGTTTATCGATCATTTTGCCGCCATCTTTATCGGGGATTATCTTGAGTCGGCGATTCCGCCGGATCTGAGTCAGGAAGAATATACCCAATTGTTTCAGGCCAATCCGTCTCTGGCAGGCATAAATCTACTGCTTGTAGTTATGCGCCTGATAGGCAGGTTCGGTTTTCCACTGTTTGCCTTTTTGATGGTAGAGGGCTTTGAACACACAAGGAGCGTCAGGAAGTATCTTCTTAATATGCTGGTATTTGCGCTGATATCTGAGCTGCCGTTTAATCTGGGCTTTTCAAGCGCACTTATATATCCCGGATATCAGAATGTATTCTTTACTCTGTTTTTGGGACTGCTCTGCATAACCTTTGTCCGCTTCTTTACGGAAACGTCAAAGAGCAATTCAAGACTGACGCCGCTGTTTTATGTTTCGGCTTTTCTGGCGGGACCTGCAGCAGTTTATTTCCTTTTGAATGTCAGCTGGGTGGGGAAAATCGTAAATTCGCTGATCTTTAAAAAACTTTTGAATATGCCCATGCTGTTTATCATAATGGGAGCTTCCGGTCTTGTGACCTTACTGCTCTTTATGCTGATCGGTTCCAAATGGGAAACAGCAAAAAAGAACGCGTTTACCGGAGTTATCCTTCCGATCTTTGTATTCGGTCTTATAGCGGAGCTGCTCATGACGGACTACGCTGCAGGCGGCGTACTTACCATAGCAATCATGTATCTGCTGCGTAAACGCAGAAAACTTGCTTTCGGTATGGGCTGTCTGGTGCTGGCGCTTATGGATCCTTCCGAGCTGATGGCGTACTTTATGCTGATACCCATAAGCCTGTACAACGGTACACGCGGTATGAAGATAAACAAATATGTGTTCTATGCGTTCTATCCCGTGCATATAGGCCTTATCTATCTGCTCACTCTTATAATGGGATTTACGACTTTTGCGATAAAATAAGGGGCAGTATGGCGTGTTTATTGCGCTGACAGCCTTAAGATAAAAGCTTGTAATGTAATAGTTTTTATACTAAAATATCTGCAGTTATGTTTGAACGTGTAAAGAGGATCATCATAGCGATAACGGTTTTTGCCGTGGGCGTGGCAGCGCTTTTGGCGGCGCTGGTATCGGTGGCACTGATACCAAAGTCGGCGATCAGGGAAAATGTAATAAGATCGGCGGAATATCTAAGGGAAGATGAGCTTTTTCCCTGTGTGATCGAAGGGCAGGAGTACAGCAGGCTGGACCGGTATGCGGATGCGATATTGCTGGGGATAGCGTGGCAGTATGATGATAAGGATCCCTTAAGATCCGTGATGCTCTCATCTTATTATGATGATCAGGAACATAACGAGGCAGAAGACCTATACGATGCGGCAACGGGCGGCATTTCCGCAAACAAGCAGTATCTGAGATACTGGCACGGGTCGATACTTTTAGTCAGACCGCTTCTTACGATATTCAGTATAAAGGGCATATATATATTTAACGGCGTATGCCTGGCGCTGCTTACGATATTGCTTCTGATATCTCTTTTCAGAACGGGAGGGAGGCTCCCGGCGTTGGGGCTGATCGGCGGACTTGCCCTGACCTTTTCCGTGTTTGTGCCGCTGTCGCTTGAATATACCTGGATGTTCCTGCTTACTATGATCTTTGCGCTGGTGGTGGTTGAAAAAGAGCGCAGAGGACATGGAGTCAGCGGGACATGTTTCATGGTGTTTGGCATGCTGGCCAGCTACTTTGACTTTCTTACCACGGAGACGCTAACTCTTACGGTACCGCTGCTGCTTATGCTGTGGGCAGAGGGAAAAAGAAAGGAAAAAACGGATGCGGCCGGAGCTGCGTTAAGGATGATAGCATGGGTGGCCGGATATGCGCTCTGCTGGATAATGAAATGGCTTATCGCGGGTCTGACTCTGGGCGAGAACGTGATGCCTTATGTAAGCGGATCGATCGTTGAAAGGACTACAGGCGGAAATATGCTCTATTTAGGGATGGAGGTTTCGCCGGTAACAGCGGTGATAAATAATATAAAATGCCTGTTTCCCTTCTGCTTCGGCACTGCGGGGATCATTGCAGGACTTGTTATTTGCGCTGCGCTCCTTTATATCGCATTTGTATACAGAGGAAAAGGATATGACGGAAAAAGGGTGGCCGTATATGCAGTGACGGCGCTTATACCCTTCATTAGATATATGGCGCTGACTGAGCATGCATGTGTGCATTATTTCTTTACGTTCAGGGCGCTGACGGGTACAGTGCTTGCAGTTTTCCTGATAATGGGAGAACTCAGGGCCATGGAAACCATAAAGAATTCAAACGGGGGAAAGAAATGAAAAAGACAGGGGAGCCGGTAAGTGAAAAAAAGACTGCTGTAAGCGCAGCGGAGATTAAAAAGAGAAGAAAGCAGTTTTTGATAATGCTGCTAAGCTTTATATTGACGTTCAATTGCATGTATTTCACATGTTTTGCGGAGAATATCGATTTTGGAGGGTACAGTAACCCAGGTTCTGATTCTGAGGGTGGTTTTCGTATAAATAATAATATAAATAAGGCTGTATCCCCCGGGGAAACAATAAAGTGGGATTGTTATAATTCCGGGACAACGACATACGTGTATGATGTGGTTTACAAATCACCCGGTGGCGCTGAGTTGTTTACGGATAATAAGAGTGCGAATAGCGAGCCAGGATCAGGTTTCTTGATCACATATACTGTTTTGGGAGAGGCTGAAACAGGACTTGCTGCCGGATCGCTGAAGCACTGGAAACTTGTTGATGTAAAATATACATCGAATAAAAGTATAACAAAGATATATTTGGAGGCGGTGCTCTATGATTTCACGATCACCTGGAAGAATTATGACGGAAGCGTTCTCGGAACAACTCAGGTGGGTCCGGGTACCGTTCCTGTCTGGGGAGGAGCAAACCCTTCAAGAGGCGCATCGGCGCAGTATACATATTCATTT
>CAMOEK010000026.1:0-22520 GCA_946612125.1 uncultured Lachnospiraceae bacterium
GCTGTCCGGGAGCATAACCGTGTCCGTTAGCGTCAAAGCTGATCCAAAGCTGTATACGGCTCCAGCCGGCATACAGAGTAATATCTGAAGTCACAGCCGTATTAAAATCATATATATGATTGCAGTTTGAGTCCGTATACCAGTCGATAAAGTTATAACCGTCTTCTGTGGGATCATCCGGTCTGCTTACCTTCTGCCCGCTTTTGATCTTCTGGGATGATATCTGCGTACCGTGTCCGTTCATATCAAAAGTCACGGTATGCTCTGAAACGGTCGATGCCTCCCATTTGGCATACAGAGTAATATCCGCTGTTATCTTTGTCGTGAAGTTGAACTTATTGATGCACGCTGCTTCCTTATACCAGCCTTTAAAAGTATAACCTTCAGCCGTGGGCGCGGTGGGTTCATTAGCAGTCTTGCCGTCATCGATATACTGCGTAGGCGGCACCTGCCCCTCCTTACCGTTAAGATCAAAACTAACAGCATGAACATTATCACTAAATCCAATTAGCACTTCAGCAGCAGGCGTGCCGTCGGAGTTGGCGATAAACCTGAATGCTGCTTCATTTCCTCCACCATCAACAATACCGCCGGATGGTTTATTCAGCTTAACTCCATTAGCCAGAGAAATCGCTGATTTTACATCAAGTGCGCTGTCAGCCGCGGTCATTTCCCTTGTTGCTACAGCATAAATTTTGCCTGTTGCACTTAATTTCCCGCCTATAACTATCTTATTCGTTCCGTCACAGTCAAAATCGCCAAACAGACCGCAGCTTGCATTCTCTTTAGCCCCTGGATTACCTAAAATATTACCGGCAGCATTTACTTCGGCATTCTGTCCCTGCGTATAACTTCCTGCACAACATATTCCATAACTTGTCTGATATCCTTTAGCCGCATATACATTCAGTTTTCCGCCTGTAATATTAATATTCCTTGCATAAAGGCCATTCGTATTATTTGACTGCTCATTGTCCGCACCGTTAGTTGTGCATGCCTGTATCGTAACAGTTCCACCACTCTGTACATAAGATTCAGTACTTATACCACGCGATGGATTAGCCTTTAATGTATTGACTGTCACATTTCCGCTCTTTACTGTCACGGTATCCGCCGCATAAACACCATATCCGAGAGTCTTCACCTTATTATTTGTGATGTTAAGCGAAAGACTTCCGCTCTTTTCCTCAATTATGATATTTCCTGTGCAATATGCAGCATACCCATTTGTCACTTTTGCAGTCCCTGTATCACCGGAAAACAGGTTCAGATCCAGACTTGCATTTTTTCCGCTGACATTACGGATGTAAAGATCTCCCTTAACATATATCCCATATTGCGCATAAATAGTCTGCTCATTAAACATAGGCAGCTCACAGTCAGATTCCAGCTCGATCGTAAGATCACCATTGGAATAGATAAGCGCATATTCAGAATTGGCAACCTGATATGATCCGCTAAGATTCTTAGCCGCTTTTAGCGTAAGTGTCTGACTCGTCGGATCATATTTTGCACTCCCGCTGCCAAAGCCTGGTATGGAATTCTTATTGCTGTCATTCAGCCTCTGGCCACCAACCCATATCGAATAGCCATCCTCTTTCTTAGTCTGTATTTCCTTTGCCACAGCATTCGAAGAATCATATACACTGTAATAATCCCTGGTGTTCTCTGTATATGCCTTTTTGATCGTCGCAGGCGAAGGTTTTACAAAATAGTATCCTTCCGTATCGATCTTTGGAGCGACCGCAGCATAATTACTTCCCTTTGCAGTGATCTCTCCCCAGATATTAAGCGACATATTGTTAAGATCAGCATATACACCTATACTTTTTCCACCGCTCGTTGTTCCACCCTGAAGAATTGCAGACGCCCCCAGCGTAACATTATAATTTGCCGAAAGTCCGTAACTGATTCCCGCGCCCGACACATTATTTGCTATGCTGTTAATAGTCCCGCCGGTAACATCAACATCATGGGTAGCATATATGCCTATCGCCTGTTTCGTAGAACTGCCCGCCGAAGACGCAGGCTTGACCACAACATTGCCACCTGACTGGACATAGTCAAATCCGCTGATACCTTTAGTACTATATTTGCCAGATACGGAATTAACGGTAATATCTCCACCCTGGATATTTACATTATATCCTTCAGAACGTATGCCACATGCCTCTCCGTATGTTGACGAAGCTGCATTTCCGCCTATGGTCAGTCCCAGGCTTCCGCCCGACTGTTCCAGTATCGTCATATTTCCTTTGGATAAGATACCAAAAGTCAGATTTGCCTTGCCGTTGCCTGAAGCCCCTTTCAGATTGATGTTCAGACTGCCGTTCTTTCCGCTGACATTCTTTATGGTAAGAGATCCCTTGGTAAATATACCATACTGTTCCGTTATATCCTTACTCAATCCGAGATTAAAGACATTCTCACCTTCAAGTTCTATGATAAGATCACCATCTGCATAGATACCGTAATATACCTCTGTATCGGATCCACTGCCTGATAGTTTGGTGTAACCGCCACTGTTATCCGATACCTGATAACCCTTTAATGTCAAAACGCCGTTGCTGAAGGTAACGTTATTTCCGTAACTGCTGTTTCCGTTTCTTCCCAGCTGAAACCTTGATCCGGATGTAACTATCTGTACCATTTCAGCTGTCCCATGCACATCATCTTCTTCATCTATATCAACATCAGACATCCTGTCTTCAACGCTGTAAAAACCATCTTCCGTTACTGCATCTTCATCATAGCTATCATAGGTTTCATCATATTCTGCCGCATCCTCATCTTTGGAATCGCAAACTTCATCTTCTGCTGCTGCAAACTCATCGATGTCTCCATCCCCTGCATAAACGCTTATCCCGCTTCCGCAAAATTCGCCGAATAACATTATCAGGCTAAGAAAAATGGATGCTATTCTTCTTTTAACGATCTGTTTCTTTTTCATGATCTTCTCCTTAATGGTCCTTGCTATGATCCGGACAGCATTGGGACATCAATACTATCGGGACGCTTTTTCCTGTTCCTTCTTAAGATTCTTATTTGCAGTTGACAGCATCAGCTTGATCCTGTTGAGCTGGTTTACTTCGCTGGCACCGGGATCGTAATCGATCGCCACGATATTTGACTGGGGGTAATGCTTGCGAAGCATCTTGATAACGCCCTTGCCCACCACGTGGTTAGGCAGGCAGCCGAAAGGCTGTGTACATACGATATTGGGCGTACCTGAATGGATCAGCTCAAGCATCTCTCCCGTAAGGAACCAGCCCTCACCTGTCTGGTTACCGATGGACACAATATCCTTTGCATACTCAACGAGCTTAAAGATGCTGACGGGCGCATCGAAATGCTTGCTCTTCTTAAAGGCCTCAGTAGGCGCTTTGCGAACAAAATCCATGCCTTTGATGCCCCAGAGTGAATTGCGCGCAGTCTTTTTGCTCATCCCCAGATGTTCCGCCTTGTAGATCTGGTTGTAGAAGCAATAATACATAAAGTCGATCAGATCGGGCACAACTGCCTCTGCGCCTTCATGCTCCAGCAGATCCACCAGATGGTTATTTGCAGTAGGCGCAAACTTGACAAGTATCTCACCCACTATGCCTACTCTGGGCTTTCTGGTCTCATTGATGGGTATTGCATCAAACTCTTCTATCATCTTGCGGCACATCTTCTTATACATTCCAAAAGAAGGATGAGCCGAAGTTATAAATGCATTGCAGCGCTTAAGCCATTTCTGGTGCACCGCTTCCACGCTGCCCGGCGTAAGCTCATAGGGGCGCATGCGGTAAATGCAGCGCATGAATATATCGCCGAAAAGCGCCGCATACAAAACCCTTACACCCAGTTTAAGACTCAATTTAAACCCGGGATTAGCTTCCAGTCCGCTCAAGTTGAGCGAGATTACCGGAATATGTCCATAGCCTGCCTTTTCCAGTGCGCGACGTATAAAGCCTACATAATTGGTAGCCCTGCAGCCTCCGCCGGTCTGGGTCATCATCAATGCCAGATGATCCGTATCATATTCACCTGAAAGCACAGCCTCCATCAGCTGGCCTACCACACACAGCGAGGGATAGCAGGCGTCATTGTTAACATACTTAAGGCCCACATCCACCGAATGCTTGTTATCATTGGTCAGGATCTTTAAATTATATCCGCAGGCTCCAAATGCAGCGGAGAACATATCAAAATGAAGCGGAGACATCTGGGGCGCCAGTATGGTATAGCCCGCCTTCTGCATGTCTTCGGTGTAGAGCACCCTGTCAAAATTGGTAGGCGCTATCTTTCTTTCCTTCTGTCTCTTTTCCTTAACTTCAAGCGCTGCGATCAGCGAACGGATACGGATGCGGGCCGCGCCAAGGTTATTGACCTCGTCTATCTTAAGACAGGTATATATCTTATCCGAACCTGATAGTATATCGTTCACCTGATCGGTGGTAACGGCGTCAAGACCGCAGCCGAAGGAATTAAGCTGTACCAGATCCAGATCGTCACGCAGGCGCACAAAGCTGGCTGCCGCGTACAGTCTCGAATGATACATCCACTGATCGGATACGATGAGCGGTCTTTCGGGATGGCCCAGATGCGCTACCGAATCCTCGGTAAGGACGGCTATATCATAAGAATTGATAAGCTCCGGAATACCGTGATTTATCTCGGGATCGATATGATAAGGCCTGCCGGCAAGAACTATGCCCCTTTTCTTATTTTCGGCCATGTATTTGAGCACATCTTCACCTGCTTTATGCATATCCTCATGCGCTTTTGCAAGCTCTTCCCACGCCTTTTCAACAGCCGCAGCCACTTCTTTTCTGTCCAGTTCGGAAAACTCCTCAACCAGAGCAGACGTTATGGTATCCATGGATGTAAAGCTCATAAACGGGTGACGGAATATCACTTCGCCCCTGCTTATCTCTTCCACATTATTTTTGATATTCTCGGGATAAGAAGTAACAATGGGGCAGTTATAATGATTTCCTGCACCCTCGGTTTCCTTTCTCTCATAGAAAAGACAGGGATAGAATATAAAATCGGGCTTCTGCTCTATCAGCCACTGTATATGACCGTGAGCCAGCTTGGCCGGATAGCATTCCGATTCACTGGGAATGGATTCAATGCCCAGCTCATATATCTGTCTTGTAGATACCGGCGATAATATAACCCTGTATTTGAGCTCCTTAAAGAAGGTTGCCCAGAAGGGATAGTTTTCGTAGATATTAAGCACGCGCGGGATACCTACGGTGCCTCTGTAAGCCTGATCGGCGCTGAGCGGTTCATAATCAAAAAAACGCTTAAGCTTGTATTCAAAAAGATTAGGAATATTATTGGCATTCTTCGGCTTGCCTATGCCCCTCTCGCAACGGTTACCCGATACATACTTTCTTCCGCCGGAGAAATTATTGATGGTCAGACGGCAGTTATTCGTGCAGCCCCTGCACTTTGCCATGCTGGTAGAAAACTTAAGCTCTTCTATTTCGTCAAAGGAAAGCATGGTACTCTGATAGCCTTCCTCATAACGCTCTCTTGCTATGAGCGCTGCGCCGAAAGCGCCCATGATGCCGGCGATATCGGGTCTGATTGCTTCACAGTTGGCTATCTTTTCAAAGCTCCTTAATACGGCATCATTATAAAAGGTACCGCCCTGTACCACTATATTCTTTCCCAGTTCCGAAGCATCGGAAACCTTGATGACCTTAAAGAGCGCATTCTTTATGACGGAATAAGCCAGACCGGCAGAGATATCGGCAACTGATGCTCCTTCCTTCTGAGCCTGTTTTACCTTTGAGTTCATGAAAACGGTGCACCTTGTTCCCAGATCGATGGGATGAGGCGCAAACAGCGCTTCCTTCGCAAAATCCTCAACACTGTAATTCAGCGACTTTGCAAATGTCTCGATAAAAGATCCGCAGCCCGATGAGCAGGCTTCGTTAAGCTGTACCGAATCCACGGTCTGCTTTTTGATCTTAATGCACTTCATATCCTGTCCGCCTATATCCAGGATACAGTCAACCTCAGGATCAAAGAATGCGGCCGCATAATAATGAGCCACAGTCTCGACCTGCCCGTCGTCCAGAAGGAAAGCCGCCTTCATAAGCTGCTCGCCATAACCTGTCGAGCATGCCCTGTAGATGCGCGCGCCTTCGGGAAGCTTCTCACGCATCTCTTTAAATGCCCTGATGGCTGTCTCCAGAGGAGATCCGTTATTATTGCTGTAGAAGGAATATAAAAGCTTTCCGTCCTGATCCACCAGCGCCATCTTGGTGGTTGTGGAACCTGCATCAATTCCCAGGAAACAGGGTCCGGAAAGACTGCCTATATCAGCGGTCTCCACACAATGTGAATCGTGTCTCTTAAGGAAAGCTTCGTGCTCCGCATGCGTCGCAAAAAGAGGCTCCATACGTTCCACTTCAAATTCCATATGTATGTCGGCGTTAAGACGGTCACACATCTCTTTTAATGTGCACTGACCTTCCTCTGTTGCATTGAGCGCTGAACCCATCGCTGCAAACAGATGGGATTTTTCCGTATCAATGATATGTTCATCATCCAGTTTGAGCGTTCTGATAAATGCCGCCTTAAGCTCCGAAAGGAAATGCAGCGGTCCGCCAAGGAAAGCGACATGTCCGCGTATGGGCTTACCGCAGGCCAGGCCTGATATGGTCTGGTTAACAACAGCCTGGAAAATGGAAGCCGCCAGATCCTCTCTGGTTGCGCCGTCATTGATAAGAGGCTGGATATCTGTCTTTGCAAAAACACCGCAGCGCGCCGCTATCGTATAGAGCGACTTATAATCCTTTGCATACTCGTTCAGTCCCGCCGCATCTGTCTGTATCAGCGACGCCATCTGGTCGATAAAAGATCCCGTGCCGCCGGCGCAGATACCGTTCATGCGCTGTTCCACACTGCCGTTTTCAAAATAGATTATCTTGGCATCCTCACCGCCCAGCTCTATAGCCACATCGGTTTTGGGCGCAAAGGTCTCCAGCGAAGTGGATACAGCCAGCACCTCCTGTACAAAGTTCACCTTTAAATGCTTAGCCAGCGTAAGACCGCCGGAGCCCGTGATCACAGGCTGTATGGTCATATCGCCCAGTTCATTGAGGGCTTTGCTTATCAGCCCCTTAAGACATTCTCTTATATTTGCAAAGTGCCTTTCATAATCCGAAAATAAAACCGTATTCTTATCGTCCAGTATCGCTATCTTTACCGTAGTGGATCCGATGTCGATACCCAGACGGTATATTCCTTCTCTCATCATTTCCTCCATATTATTTCATCTAAACCGCAAAATCTTTGGTTTTGTCCCCTTGTCCGGGACGACATGGTTGCGGTTTATGATCCCTATTCAAACAGAATACCCTTGAAACATACCTTGGGCTCTTCCTTTGTATAATCCCAGCTGTGATAAGCGCCGCCCCTGCACCATTTGGCTTCAGGGCAGGATCTGCACTTTTCGTTTCTTTCGGATAAGGGTGTGCGGTATATCTGAAAACGGTTTTTCCATATATCCGTAAAGCTGTCTTTAAAGATATTGCCCTGTATGGTCTTCTCGTTTCTGGGGATATCCAGACACGCGGTCACATCTCCGTTTTCCAGGATGCCTGCCACATAGACCCCCGCATTGCACAGAAAATACCAGTCCCTGACTTCTGCTTCATAATCAAGCCCCAGGAAATGCGTGCAGGAGTATTCAACAGGATAACCCTGCTCTCTCTTTTTCTTAATGAATTCCATCAGATAACGGTTATCATCCGCAGTAAGATGCATATGCTTTGCGGCTTCCGCCCGGCCTATGGGTTCAAGCCCCGTAAGTCTCCATTCATTGAAATCGATCTTATCAAAGATCTCAAAAAGCTCATCAAGCTCTTTTATATTTTCATGATTGACTACCGTCGTGATCATGACATTGAAGCATTGCAGATCCACCAGGTTCTGTATGCCGCGCATCCCCATTTCGTAAGCATTCTTAAGCCCGCGATAACGGTCATGTGTATCCTTTACTCCGTCTATGCTTAAGGAAATGCTGCGCATGCCTGTCTCTTTCATTCGCTGCGCCGCTTCTTTTGTGATAAGCGTACCGTTGCTGGTTATGCCCCAGGGGAATCCCAGTTTATGGATATACTCTGCCAGTTCAAAGAAATCCTTATAAAGAAGAGGCTCTCCTCCGGTAAGAGCTATCATGGGTTTCTTTTTAAAATTCCTGTTTACCTCGTCAAGAATGGCTTTGTACTGTTCAAGCTCAAGCCCGTCGGGCATATTATCGCTGCAGCTGCTCCCGCAATGAAAGCAATGCTCATTGCATTTAAGCGTAAGCTCAAAAAAGAGCGTGCGAAGCTCAGGATCCCTCCTCAGGCCTTCATGATAAGCCGCCAGAGTATCCAGATTAGATCTCTTTATCTGTTCCCGCGTCACGTGAATTTCTCCATTCGTTGTATTTTTTCAGCTCTGCTCCGACACCCCTGTCCATCAAAAAACCTACTACCAGAATATCATCAATAAACGCCGGCAGCAGATCTATGGGGCTCAGCACATACAAAAGCGCCCCCAGGATCGCCGCCAGAAAGCGCTTAGGAATAGCTGTATACTTTCCATCCGCATAATCATTGACCAGGTCTATCATGTCCATCAGATCCTGAGCCGTGCTCCCGGCGATCGGGACTTCCTTAAACTTTACAAGCCAGGATTTGGCGCCTTCCGAGAAGCGTTTGAGCTTCCCTTTATCCTTCATCAATGCTTCCGCTTTTCTTTTATATATTCCGCTCTTCACTCTCACATACCTGCAGATCAGTTAAAATGCGAATCCGCCAATGCCTTTGCTGCTTCTATCTCAGCCTGCTTGGCTGCCTCATCTGCAGCCGCCTCTGCCTGAAGCCTGTTAAATATCTCCATGGCTGCAGCTGCCGCTTCCGGATCCAGATCACTGTTTTCGAACAAATTCTCTGCATCAGCCGCGCCCTCATGATCATTTCCAAAGCCGTAACCTGCGCCAGGGAATGCTGTATCAGCATCTTCGCCAAGCGCATCAGCCAGCAGTTCCTCTGCCATGGCGTCAGCATCATAATCCTCTAATTCGGGCAGAAGTTCCCGGTCATTTTCTTCAAGAAGCTCATCAGGATCGACCATATTAAAAGTCCACCATTTTACCAGATTCGAGTGCATATTCTGGTAAAAATTGATCCTGTCCAGTTTGTCCATCCGATCTATACGCATTAATACTTCACTTCCAATTGTTTCTTTAGGGTTATCTCGTTAACGTACATTTCCGTATCCGCATGCTTGTAAATATCTTCCACATCCAGCTCACCTTCACCGTAAGCCCCTCCCCAGGCAAGCCGTACCTCAAAATTATCCGATTCACGGTTAAGACGTCCCACACGCTTTACCCAGTGATTTATAAATTCGACCGAGTCTTCTTCGGACAAGCCTACCAGGACCATAAGAAAATGATCGTCAACTATACGGTAGGTATGCACCTTATCCGAGCTGATACGCCTCATCTCCCTTGCTACTTTTGTAAGAATGCTGTCTCCGGCCGCTACTCCCAGTCTTTCATTTACCACATGCAGATTAACCACATTCATGCTCGCGATATAAAGCCTGTCCACATAAGGATAGACATCAACGGCGCGTTTATCGAATTTATCTTTATTATCCAGCATGGTCATGGAATCATGTTCTTCTTCCCAGCTGCCCTTGCGTATATCCAGCAGATACTCGGATGTGTCCACCTGAAACTTCTGTATAGCCCTGTAGAGCTCTTCTATCTCATCTCCGGAATCTATGCCCAGATTCTTAAGCGCCAGACGGCTCTGTTTGCTGTCCCGCTCATCATAATCCTCTGCCTTTCCGTATTCAATGGATTCGATAGCCTGCGTAAGCCTTTTGATCGGCTTGGTCACAAACATTTCCATAAAAACAGTGCCTACAAAAGCCAGTAATACAGCCGCCAGTATCTCTGTCCCGCTAAAGATCATAAAAAAGATCTTGCGGTCCAGCTCAGGATCGCCGCTTCCGCCCTGCAGGGTAGGATTCGAATAAAAGATATAACTGATCACAACAGAAAAAACTACCATGACCGAAAAAGAAATAACCATCAGGAAAAGCATCTTGCGATGGATACTGCTGCGCTTTTTCATTTTATCTCCTCCTGTATCTCCATAAGCCTGTCGACCGCCGAATCCAGTCCGGCCTGATCCATGGAGTAATCATTAAAACTTCTTTTATCCTCTTCTGTCTTTTCAAAGCATAAAGGACCGGGCCACAGCCACAGCCGCAGCACAGCATCCTCTCCCTCAGCGGGGACATATTTTTCCAGCTTAAAGCGCTGATCCCCGAAACTCCCTGTATAAGGCTCTTTCTTTACATAATTGAGGCTTATCTTATACAGCGCCTCTCTAAGATCGACCGCCATTACTTTGTCTCCTCACCATATCCGGACATAGCCATTCTGATGGCCTGAGCCAGACGTATCATCCTTATCTCATTAAGGATCTCTCTTTCCTTTTTGCTTCTGGCCAGTTCATCCTGTCTTTGCTTTAATTCCTCTTTTAACTCTTCTTTATGCCTTTGCTTCCTGCGGCGGTATTCTTCCTCAAAGCGCTGCTTATTCCTTACGCTTTCCGCCGTGGAAGTATGCTTTCCGAGAGGGCTTCCCAAAATCCTGCCGGTATTTGACATAGCCGGATCGCCGCTCCTCTCCTGATATTTTTCAATATAAGCATAAGCCTCTTTCACAAGGAAATAGGCTTCTTTAACCATCTCTGTCTGCGCCGGATGCGCATCCGGATGCAGCTGTTTGAGAAGGTTTCTGTATGCTTTTTTGATCACATCCTTTGAGGCATCGGGACTGATTCCCAATACCGCGCAGGCCTGCGCATAATCTCGTATCATGGGCTATATTTTCTCATTTTTCCTACTTCTTTGCAAGACTTTTTATATTGTGCTATACTAACGTAATCAGGCCCTTAAAAGGGCTGATATACTTGAAAGGAGTACAAACTATGCCTATACGTGTACAGAGCGACCTGCCGGCAAAGGAGCAGCTGGAAAGTGAAAATATATTTGTAATGGACGAAAACCGTGCAATGCATCAGGACATCCGTCCGCTCAAGGTCTGCATCCTTAATCTCATGCCTATCAAGCAGGATACGGAGCTTCAGCTTCTGCGTGCTTTTTCAAATACTCCGCTTCAGGTGGATGTTACTTTTCTGATGGTCAAAAGCCATGTTTCGCAGAACACCTCGGCAAACCACCTTAACAGCTTTTATACCACCTTTTCGGAAATAAAGAACCATAAATTCGATGGTCTTATCATCACCGGCGCCCCGGTTGAGCAGATGCCTTTTGAAGAAGTGGATTACTGGGACGAGATGGTCGAGATCATGGACTGGTCCAAAGACCATGTCACTTCGACTTTACATATATGCTGGGGCGCTCAGGCTGCGCTCTATCATCATTTCGGTATTGAAAAGATCGCTTTGCCCGAAAAGCTTTTTGGTATTTATAAGCATCATGTTATCCACAGGCGTACACCTCTGGTCCGTGGTTTCGATGATGTTTTCTACGCGCCGCACTCCAGACATACCACTGTATCGGCCACCGCCATCCACGGAGATGAGCGCCTTAAAGTACTGGCCCAATCCGACGATGCAGGCATTCTGCTGTGCATGACCCATGACGGACGCCAGATCTTCCTTATGGGGCATCCCGAATACGACAGATATACTCTCGATACGGAATATAAGCGTGATCTCTCCAAGGGCCTGCCCATACATATTCCGGTCAATTATTATCCGGATAACGATCCGAACAAAAAGCCGCTGCTTCAGTGGCGTTCTCACTGCAATATACTTTACAGCAACTGGCTGAATTATTATGTATATCAGGTAACGCCTTACAATCTTGAGGAAGCTTAAGCTTCCCCAAGGTATTCCTTAATAAAATCATTTTCGCTGATGATCCTGATGCCCAGAGCCTTAGCCTCCTTGTTCTTACCGGACGTGGAGGCTATATCATTATTTATCAGGCATTCCGTCTTTTTACTTACGGATCCGGCCACTTTTCCGCCCAGCCCCTCTATCTTAGCCTTAAGCTCATTCCTGTTAGCAAAATGCTCCAGGGATCCGGTTATGACAAAGGTCTTTCCCGTAAGCGTCTGCGTGGAAGCATCTGTCACGGTCTTTTCTATATTGAGTTTTGAAAGCAGATCATCAAATATGCGGAGCTTGCCAGTATCATGCATGTATGCATAGAAAGCCTCCGCCAGCACCGGCCCCACCTTTTCGATAGCCGACAGCTCATCTTTATCCGCGGTTTTAAGCGCCTGCGCATCTTCGTCAAAGTGTTTTGCTATCAGCTTTGCGTTGGCCAGTCCTATGCCCGGTATGCCCACCGCATTCAGCACACGCGCCATCGTGGTATTCCTGCTCTTGTCTATAGCTGCTATCAGCTTATCTGCAGCCCTGTCCTTAAAACCTTCCAGCCCCAGCAACTCTTCCCTCTTTTCCGTGAGCGCATATACATCCGCAAATTCATGTATCAGGCCGGCAGCTATGAGCTTTTCTATCGTAGCTTCCGAAAGTCCCTCTATATTCATCGCATCACGCTCTACAAAATGCACATAAGCCTTAAGCTGTTTTGCCGGGCAATCCGGAGCAACACATCTTAATACCTCCGAATCATTATCCTTTTCTATGCGTGCCTCACCGCCGCACACAGGACATACAGAAGGTATGGGCAGGCTGCCGCTGCCTGTCAGGTTCCGGGATATCTGCGGGATTATCATGTTCGCCTTATAGACCAGTATCTTATCGCCTATTCCCAGCTTAAGCTGCTTTATTATGCTTATGTTATGAACGCTGGCCCTGGACACCTCCGTTCCCTCCAGGTCTACGGTGTCAAATACTGCAACCGGATTGATAAGTCCGGTTCTTGAAGTATTCCATTCAACGTCTCGCAGGGTTGTCTCTGCCATCTCATCAGCCCACTTAAATGCAATTGCCCCACGTGGAAACTTTGCTGTACGTCCTAAAGATGCTGCATAAGCCAGATCATCATAGGAAAGCACCAGACCATCGGATGGTATATCATTCTTCTCAATGCGTTTCTCAAAGCCGCCCACAGCATCCACTACATTCGATGCATTTACCCTTTCATATTCAACGACGGTAAAGCCCAGTTCTTTAAGGAATTCGAACTGCTTCTCCATGGAGTTGCCAAAATCCTTTCCCTCTGCGCTCACCAGCTGGAAAGCTATAACTCTGACACTCCTTTTTGCTGTTATTGCGCTGTCCAGCTGCCTTACCGAACCGCTGCAGAGGTTTCTGGGGTTTTTATACTTTGCGCCCTCCTCGGGAATGCCTGCATTTATGCGTTCAAAATCTTTATAACCTATTACCGCTTCGCCTCTGATAACCAGTTCGCCCTCAAAAGCTATATGCAGGGGGAGATTGATAAAAGTCCTGGCATTTGCGGTCACCACTTCTCCCACTTCCCCGTTGCCACGGGTAACGCACTTTTTGAGCTCGCCGCCCTGATAGGTAAGCACCACGGTAAGACCGTCCTCTTTCCACGACAAAAGCCCTTCCTGATCCCCCAGCCACTGAGCCAGTTCTTCCCTGCTCTTGGTCTTTGACAGTGATAACATGGGAGACGCGTGCGCTTCCTTGGGAAGATAATCTACAGCTTCGTATCCCACCTTAAGTGTGGGACTGCCCGCCAGTACGGTGCCCGTTTTTTCTTCCAGCGCGACCAGCTCATCATAAAGAGCATCATAGGTTACGTTAGGCATGATCTCTATGTCTTTTGCATAATACGCCTCTGCCGCTTCGTTCAGGATCGCAACCAGTTCTTCCATTCTTTTCTTATCGTTCATATATGTCCCCCTGCGATATAAAAGGGGCGCACACAGCACCCCCTTTGATGATCGGCAAACCTCCTGCACTTATCCAAGCGCAGCATTAAGCATAGCTTCAGACTCATCCATAGATATGGAAAGAGCTACCGACAGCTCGCTTTTAACAATTCTTTCTGCGTAAGCCAGATACTTTGCGTCCGTAATATTCAGACTCTTGTGATTTTTCTTGTTGATAGCGCGCACATTTCTAAGATGTCTTATAAGATTGGCAACCTCTACGCTGTCTGCATTCTGAAGTATGACATCACAAGTCTCGCGATCCGGCATCTGTCCAACCATCTTGCTCTTTTCGATCTGCTTCACAGCTTCCTGGGCTTTCTTTTTGCCCATTACTTTTCTGGAAATCTCTTCCTCTTTGGTGATCGGAACGTAGATAGTATCTCTGTTATCGTACACCGGTTTAAGCGAATAATAGATCTTATCCGGTCCGCCAAATTCCAGTGGTCCTATCTGTACTATTTCACAAGCTCCGGAAACACCGTACATCACATGATCGCCGATATTGTATTTCTGCATAAGTCCTCCATTTCCGGTTAAAAGAACAGAAAATCACAAATTTATTTTATCAAAATAGGAATTAATAATCCAGTGAACATTTTGTGAACAAACGCCAAATTATGTAAACCTTTTACAGCATATATAACAAAAAGGCGCTCCTTTTCAGGAACGCCTTTAATAAATCAAGCAGTGTAAAAATTATTTCTTCTTTGCTCCCTTTGCTCCGTTTACAGCATCCTTGAAAGCCTTGCCTGCCTTAAATCTGGGTGCCTTGGAAGCTTTGATCTTGATGCTTTCACCGGTAGAAGGATTACGTCCGGTGCGTGCCTTTCTCTCAGCCACTTCGAAAGTACCGAAACCAACAAGCTGAACCTTGCGGTCACCCTTTTTGTTAGCCAGTTCTTTCTTAACAACATCGATAAATGCGTTAAGTCCGTTTTCAGCATCCTTCTTGGAAAGCTTAGTTTCCTTTACGATAGCTTCAACTAATTCTGCCTTATTCATTTTTCTCTCCTCTCAAAATGTTTGATTTACGGCACTTTTACTACCGCCAATTGAAAGAATACCACTATTTACAGTACTTTGCAAGAGAAAACACAATTTTTTTCAGAAAAATCACTATATCTTGTAGTTTTATCTCACTGAAGCCCGCTCATCTTCTTAAGTTTCTCTCTCTCCAGTTCAAAAATGAAGCGCACGAATTCTTCTCTGGCATCCTGTTTAAGATCGACAAACTGCATACTGTGGTCATAGTTACCGCGTTGGCCCTTAAAAAGCCCGGTACGTATAAGTTTGCCAAGGAAAATATAATTCTTCTTGCTGCCGCCGGGTGTATCAGCTACAAGATGGGTAATGACCATGGAGTTCATCTCGATCTCATCCTTTGATGTGAAACGCACTCCGCCTCCGCTGATATCAAGTGTTGTACCGCTTTTAAAGCCTTTGAGTCTCAGCAGTGTACCGTTTTTGGTTGCTTCTCTGAAATCATTTGCATTTTCTGCCGTAAGCACCAGATAACGCAGCGGGATAGATGTTTCCAGCCTGTAATGCGCCCGCCTTTCATATCTCTGCAGAGTACCCGTCAGTTTAATATCAACAACACGGATATTGCCCTCTCCCCTGCTTTTTACCACTTCTACAGGAGCGTTGTAGATCTTGTTGCCGAAGAAAAAGGCATTATAACGCTCACCCGAGTGCAGCGGTATAAGACGTGATCTGATCACGGGATTGGTGATGCTCAGGTTAGTGCCATCCTCTATATCATGAATGGCGCTGGCCATCTTCTTCTCCTGCGCATCCGGATCATCCAGATTGTATTTTCGCCCTACCAGCGTAAGCGGCATACCGGGCTTTAATACCTTTTCCCCCATAGCTTATCCTGTTATCATTCTCCCAATATTTTCTCGGCGCTGACTATCTTAACGCAAAGAACAAAGAGTTCCGCAGCTTTCTTAAGATCCTCAACCGGAGGAAGTGTCGGCGCAATACGGATATTGCTGTCTTTGGGATCATTGTGATACGGCCATGTAGCTCCTGCTCCGGTCATAACAACGCCGGCCTTCTTCGCCTTCATGACTATGGCCTTTGCGCAGCCCTCCAGAGCATCAAAACTGATAAAATATCCGCCCTTGGGCTTGGTCCAGCAGCCCACATCCAGGCCGCCCAGATTGTCTTCCAGCACCTTCTCAACCATCTCAAACTTGGGTCTGATGATATCGGCATGCTTCCTCATATGCTCAGTCATACCGTGAATATCCTTAAAGAAACGCGCATGGCGAAGCTGGTTAACTTTATCATGACCTATGGTCTGATTCTTAAGCTGTTTCTTGATATCCTCCAGATTGTTGAGTGAGGTAGCAAGCGCTGCTATACCGCTTCCCGGGAAGGTTATCTTGGAAGTAGATGCAAATTTATAAACCATATCGGGATTGCCGGCTTTCTTGCATTCCGCAAGTATCTCCACAAGATAGTCCTGATCGTCATCATAAAGATGATGTATGCAATAAGCATTATCCCAGAATATTCTGAAATCGGGAGCTGCGGGCTTAAGTCTTGCAAATCGCCTTACCGTTGCATCCGAATATGAATATCCCTGGGGATTGGAATACTTGGGCACACACCAGATTCCTTTTACAGCCGCATCCTCAGACACCAGTTTCTCAACCATATCCATATCAGGTCCCTCGGGACTCATGGGTACGGGTATCATCTCTATTCCGAAATATTCCGTAATGGCAAAATGCCTGTCATAGCCGGGTACCGGGCAAAGGAATTTTACCTTATCCAGCTTGCACCAGGGAGTGTTTCCCATGATGCCGTGAGTCATTGCTCTGGCCACGGTATCATACATTACATTCAGCGAAGAGTTACCGTAAATAATGATATTATCGGGATGATTCTCCATCATATCTCCAAGAAGCTGCTTGGCTTCAGGTATACCGTCAAGACAACCGTAATTGCGGCAATCGGTACCATCCTCGCAGCGCAGATCTACTTTCGAATTAAGCACATCCATCATTCCCATGGATATATCCAGCTGTTCCTTACAGGGCTTGCCCCTGCTCATATCCAATGAAAGATTCATAGCCAGATATTTCTGGTATTCCTCATTCAGCCCCTCAAGTTCGGCTTTTAATTCTTCCTTGGACATTTCCTTATAAGACTTCATAACTCTGATCCTCCTGAAAATTGATCCCGTGTTCCCGGGACAGTTTTCCCCCTTTTAACATAATATATAATAATACTATTTTAACATACTTTTGTAAAAGGTTTTTTTTCAAAAAACCCGCCGGTTTTCCGATCCGGCGGGTTTTAATACATATCCTGTAAGCTCTCATCACTCCACGACTACATTGATAGTGATCGTCTTGCCGTCGACCTTTGCAGTAAACTTTGCCTTACCTTTCCTCCTTGCAGTCACCTGACCATTCTCGTCCATGAACGCGATATCCGGCTTGCTGCTCTTAAAGATCACGGGCTGCATTACATTTTCCGCGGAAATAGCCGTGCACTTCCTCCCCTCCAGGTTGAGCTTCAGAGTGTATTTATTATTCTTTCCTCCTTCCAGGTAGCTGCCCTTCATCCTTATATCCTCAGAGAGGACATATACGGTATAGGTATCCAGGGGATCCTCGCTTGCTTTCGCGGTAAGCACTGCCAGCCCGGGCTTCTTTGTCTTTACTTTCGTCTTAGAGGCATTCAGCTCCGCGACCTCCGGATCAGAACTGATCCACTCCGGCTTCTTCACGCCTTTGATCTTTACTTTTACAGGCTTTGTGGAGCCGCTGATGACATGCATGTTCCGTTCCCTTGGCGTGCCGTTCTTCTCCGTTACCGTCACCTTACATTTGTAGGCGCTGCCGTTGATATAGGCGGTGATGACCACGCTGCCCTTCGTATAGGCATAGACATCACCGTTCTGATCCACGCTTGCCACATCAGGATCAGCGCTTTGGAAAAGCACCGGCATTCCTACAGGGTCGATACCGCTGACACTGATCCGGTTAGACTCGTTCTGCCCGACTTCCAGCTTCAGGGATTTCGTAACCTTGGGCTGACACACATGTACTTCGACGCAGCGGTCGCCGTACCAGATCTGCGCATCACCTGCCTTCTTTGCCTTAAACTGTCCCTTCTTGCTGATGCTGATGACCTTTTTGCTCTTCGTATCATCCCTTTTGATCACCCAGCAGTCGGGAATGATGAACTTCTGTCCTTTGACCAGGTACAGCTCCGTGGTCAGAAGGCTGATCATGGGTACGGGATCCAGCGGCGAATGTGTGCTCAGAAGCAGCTCCGGATGTTCCTCCGTATCCGTTTCAACGGCCTTTTCCCACTTCGCATACAGTATGGTATCCTCCATGATGGGCTCATCAAAAATGAATCGTTCCCCCTCACAGGCGGCATTTTTATACCAGCCGAGGAATTCGTATCCGGCTATGGACGGTGATACGGGCACCCGGGCTTTTGTCCCGCGCTTCACGCTCTGGTCTGCGGGCGCAACCGTGTCCATGCCGTTTACGCTAAAGCTAACGATGCACCAGGGATTCTCCCCTTTCCCAAGCCGTACCTCCACAGCATCCTCGCCGTAAGCATCCACAAAGCACTGTCTTCCTGCGTCAAAAGCTACTCCGGCAGGTCCCAGGATATTCAGGGAATTGTTCACTTTTCCGTGATTCTTTATCAGTTTCGCGTCGGTATATTCCTGAACTTTGAGATGCACTTCCCCGTCATTTATACTGATATCCCCTGCGCGTACTGCCAGTGCATACCCATCCACCGCATCGATCAGATCGATATCCGTCGTACCGCCGTTAAACTCTATGGAACTTGACGCCCAGATACCGTAGGGCATTTTTGTATTGCCATCTTTATCGTCGCAGCCTATAACCTTACTTACGGCCTTGATGCTCCCGCCGTTTATGATCACATTCCTGGCATAGATCGCAGCGCCGGTATCAGAAATCTCAAAATCCCCGTCCAGCGTCGCGGTCCCGCCCACGAGTATCCCAGCGATATTGACATCTTCTTCCCCGGACATACGCGCTTTGCCCTTGATCGTGATATCCATACCGTCTGCGTAGATATAAGCAACATACGGCTTTACCGCTCTGGCCGGTATCGTTTCGGAAGGGATCTCCGCATCCGTTTTGGAAAAAGTAAGATCCTTCAGCGTCAGCTCATGCCGGGCGATATCATAGCTGAAAGCTTCGTTATCACAGTTCGAAGCATCCACCTGCGTGCCGTCGACCCAGAGCTTCAGCTTATCCGACCACTTTGCATGCAGGATGATATCCTCCGTGATCAGCTCATTTTCAAAATCAAACTCGTTGCCGTCCGTACAGCCGCTGTCCTTATACCAGCCAAGGAACTCCCAGCCCTCCGTCGCCTGAGGCTTTTTCGGTTCCTCTGCCTTGTTTCCGTATATCACATGAAGCATCTGCGGCTCTTCCGTAACTGTTTTGCCATTCATATCCCAGCCCACGGAATAGGTCTTCACATTCTTCCAGATGGCGTAGACATCCGTATCCGCCTTTATGGTATGGTTAGTAAGCCGTGAGCCGCTGTCGGGACTGAAAGACCAGCCCTGGAACTCATACCCCTTTCTCTGCGGTATTTCCTCCGGTTCGACAACATAAGTATTGTCCTCTGCCGACACCACTTTGAACACGTCATCCTTACTGCCGTCATTCAGACGGAAGGTCACTTTATGCTCCTTCACCCACCAGGCATAGACCGCCACACTGCCTGTGAGCGGCTGCGAAAAATCAAACTTCGCCGCATCACTGTGATCCGTAGCCGAAGTATACCAGCCCTTGAATATCCAGCCTTCTTCCTTGGGATCCAGCGGTTTATAGGGCTTTTCTCCCGGATTATATCTCTTGGGGGTGTACATCGGGCTGTCACTGTATCCATGCCCCTGAAAATCAAAGGTCATGCCATAGTATTCCTTGATCTTGTACACATCCGTAGTGATCTCACAGGGACGGCTGGCATAGTCGCTCTCCCTGGCAGCGTTTCGGTCTTCAGCCATCAGGTATACGTGGTAATCCTTTCCCCAGCGATCTACGTCAAGCTCATCAGGCAGGCGGAACGTACCTCTCCCTCTGGTCTCGAAGCTGTCACCGCAATCCAGCGTTCCGTAATACAAAAGCTTCGCGTTATTGCCGTTTCCTCTTTCGTATTCCTTATCCTGGATCAGGATGCTCACCGCATCCGCTTCCGCCGCATCCTCCCCCATGATCCGGAAATGAACGGTGAGCGTACGGTCTATCATATCAGTTACGACTTCTTTGCCGTAATTGCCCATATCTGCCTGCATATTGGGATCCCACATCGTCAGTTTGTATTCGGCGTTCACTGCGCCTTTTTCTCCGCTGACAGCGGTGGAGAGGATGATCGCATTCACATCAAGGTTAAAGGCCGGGCTTACACCGATCTTCCAATTCTTAATGGGAAGTCCGCCCCCGCCCATATCTCCCGTTTCATCACAGATCGGAACATATTCCGCATAGAATGGGCTTTCCTTCACATGAGACGAACGCAGCCACCAGTTGCCCTGCGTTGAGATGTTTGTCACGCGGCTCGATTTGATACGGCTTTTGCTTTTATCTACCGTATCCTGATATCCGTATGATGTGTTTGACGCTTCCCTCGCATCCATAACAAAGATCTTTGTATCTGAAAGCTTTCCGAAATCATACGTAGAGTAGTGTTTCGGCTCCCAGGTCCCGTCTTTTGCATTGGGTGCCAGTTTTGTACTGGACAAAATGGCTCTCTTTTCCGGAGCGGAAAAGACATCATTTTCCAGGAAACCGTTTCCGTTCAAGCTTTCCCGCAGCCCGCCTTTCTGGAATATAGGCCCTTTACAGTTATCGGATTCATATTTCATATAATACAGGATCTCATCGCAATCCAGCAGCATCGCCTCTTCCCAGTCATGCGTGAAATCACAGTTATGATGGGCCAGCACCCTGTATTTCACCGGCATTCCTTCATATTTGCCGTAATAGACAAAGCTTCCCTTCCACGGATCCTTCTCCGATGCCGGTTCCACTGCATCCGCCATTTCATAGTTGCTGAGCATGGTGTTCTCTGTTTTTTTCTCGACCGGAAGATCCGCACCGTCAGGATCGCTCTCCGGGATCACTTCATCGTCCGGCTCATCCTCTTTTTGAATACCATCTTCGCTTTCATGTGCCTCCCCGGGCTCTGTCTCACCGCCGGCATACTCCGCATCTTCTTCAGACAGCTCCGCCTCATCGGCTGTCTTTGCTTCCTCACCTGCTTCGGCTTCTCCTATCGCTTCACTCTCTTCGACTACCTCCTCTTCCCCTGCCGCCAGCGCATAAAAACCTGAGCCTGCGATCTCCCCGGTACTCAGGATCAGTGAAAGCAGCATTGCCATCAAACGTCTGGTTCTGTACTTTTTTCTCATGATCTCCTCCTCTTAACCCAAGCTTTACAGCTTCCGGCCTGTATTTTGATATTGCACTTCCATGCATAGCTTTACTGTATTTTATTATTATATAAATAAAAAGCATTCAAGTATATCACCCATTCGTACCATTTTTCATAATGTGGATCCCAAAAAAAGAAGAGCAAAAAAAGAAGAGACCGGGCCCGATCGGTCTCCTCTTTTGAGATTCATGATAATTATTCTTATGCGTTGACGATCTGACCGAAATCAGGCTTAAGGCTTGCGCCACCGATAAGTCCACCGTCGATGTCAGGCTTTGCAAGAAGCTCTGCTGCATTGCCTGCGTTCATAGATCCGCCATACTGGATACGAACTGCCTCTGCAGTAGCTGCGTCATACAGCTCAGCGATCAGATCACGGATAAGCTTGCATACTTCCTGTGCCTGGTCTGCGGTAGCGGTTTCGCCTGTACCGATAGCCCAGATAGGCTCGTAAGCGATAACCAGCTCCTTAACCTGATCAGCGGTAACATCGCTCAGATCCCATTTGATCTGACGAGCGATCCACTCTTTATATGTGCCTGCCTTGCGAAGAGCAAGAGACTCACCGCAGCAAAGTATAGGCTTAAGTCCACTTGCGAAAGCCTTCTTAACCTTTGCATTGATCAGTACATCATTCTCGCCGAAGATATCTCTTCTCTCGGAATGACCGATAATGATGTATTCAACACCTGCATCCTTGAGCATGGGAGCGCTGATTTCGCCTGTAAATGCGCCCTTATCCTCGATGTAGAAGTTCTCTGCACCTACATGTACATTAGTGCCCTTAACTGCTTCTGCTACAGGTACGATGTCGATAGCGGGTACGCAATATACTACGTCAACATTATCGTTCTTAACAAGATCCTTTAACTCTGCACAGAGTGCAACTGCCTCGCTGGGAGTCTTGTTCATCTTCCAGTTACCGGCTATAATCCTTCTTCTTGCCATTTTTTCTCTCCTATTCATTTCTGATTATTTATTGTAAATGACAAAACTCTTTTTGTTTTGTCATTTATAACACTTACTATAATTTGCTTCCGCACTGTCCGCAGAAAGATCCGCTCTGTCCGGTAGCCCCGCAAACACTGCAGGTCTTTCCTTCAGCAGCATCAGCCTTGTCCGCGTTATCGGCAGTTTCTGCTTT
>CAMOEK010000027.1:0-22413 GCA_946612125.1 uncultured Lachnospiraceae bacterium
AAAAAGTGACTCAAAGTACGCATAAGAGGCCTGTTTGAGTCACAAAATGGTGTGTCCGAAGCAGCTGAAGAGCATAAAAAAGTGACTCAAAGTGCGCCGCGAAGCCCATTTGAGTCACAAACCGGGGACTCCCGCGCCGACATGTATGCTTCCGCATAAAAAGTATTTGACGTAAGAAGAAAAGGGGTATATTATCTTATTTATCTGTTTTTAGCAGTAAGTAAATATTTATGGAGGAAAAAGAAATGAGCAGAGTTTACAATTTCTCGGCAGGGCCGGCAGTGCTTCCCGAAGAAGTCCTTAAGGAAGCAGCAGATGAGATGATGGACTATCGCGGATGCGGTATGTCAGTCATGGAGATGAGTCATCGATCTAAAGTTTATGATGATATCATCAAAACTGCGGAGGCAGACCTGCGATCCCTCCTTTCAATACCCGATGATTATGAGGTTATGTTCCTTCAGGGCGGCGCAAGCCAGCAGTTTGCAATGATCCCCATGAACCTCATGAAGAACAAGGTAGCAGATTACATCGTTACCGGTCAGTGGGCAAAGAAAGCATATCAGGAGGCGCAGATCTACGGTAAGGCTAACAAGATCGCATCCTCAGAGGATAAGACTTTCTCTTACATCCCTGATTGCTCCGATCTGCCTATCAGCCCCGATGCAGACTATGTTTATATCTGCGAGAACAATACCATCTACGGTACCAAGTTTAAGAAGCTTCCCAACACCAAGGGCAAGACTCTGGTATCCGACGTAAGTTCCTGCTTCTTAAGCGAGCCTATGGATGTGACCAAGTATGGTCTGGTATACGGCGGCGTACAGAAGAACATCGGACCTGCAGGCGTGGTTATCGTTATCATGAAGAAAGAGCTGATTACCGAGGATGTACTTCCCGGAACACCTACCATGTTAAGATACAAGATCCACGCTGACGCAAAGTCACTTTACAATACCCCTCCCGCATACGGCATCTATATCTGCGGTAAGGTATTCAAGTGGATCCAGAAGATGGGCGGACTTGAGGCGATGAAGCAGCGCAACGAGGAGAAGGCTAAGATCCTTTATGATTTCCTGGATGAGAGCAGCCTCTTCAAGGGCACCGTTGTTAAGGAAGACCGTTCACTCATGAACGTTCCTTTCATCACCGGAAACGAAGAGCTGGATGCCAAGTTCGTTAAGGAATCCAAGGCAGCAGGACTTGAGAATCTCAAGGGCCACAGAAGCGTGGGCGGCATGAGAGCTTCCATTTACAACGCTATGCCCATCGAAGGCGTTAAGGCTCTGGTAGAGTTCATGAAGAAGTTTGAAGTTGAGAATAAGTAAAGGAGAGTGATTTAAAATGGCTTATAAATATCATTGCTTAAATCCTATCGCTGCATGCGGTCTGGATAATTTTACAGCTGATTATACAAAGACAGATGATGTTAACGAAGCTGACGCCATACTGGTAAGAAGCGCCGTAATGCATGAGATGGAGCTGCCCGCAGCTCTGCAGGCTGTAGCGCGCGCAGGCGCAGGCGTTAACAATATCCCTCTTGATAAGTGCGCAGAAAAGGGTATCGTAGTATTCAATACTCCCGGCGCAAATGCAAATGCGGTTAAGGAGCTGGTATTCGCAGGCATGCTCCTGGCAGCGCGTGATATCGTAGGCGGTATCGAGTGGGCAAAGAGCGATGCTTCGGATGAGAACATCGCTAAGACTGCCGAGAAAGAGAAGAAGAAATTCGCAGGTACCGAGATCGCAGGCAAGAAGCTTGGTATCATCGGTCTGGGCGCTATCGGCGTTCTGGTTGCAAATGCAGCAAAGCACATGGGCATGGAAGTATACGGTTACGATCCTTATCTTTCCATCAACGCAGCTTGGAACTTAAGCCGCGATGTTAAGCACGTTACCGATGTTAACGATATCTATCGCGAGTGCGATTACATCACCATTCATGTGCCCCTGCTTGACAGCACCAAGGGCATGATCGGTAAGGATGCGATCGCTCTGATGAAGGATGGCGTTATCATAATCAACCTTGCGCGTGATCTTCTGTGCGACGAGCCTGCTATCCTTGAGGGCATCAAGGCCGGCAAGATCCGCAAGTATGTATCCGACTTTGCAAACCCTACCACCGCAGGTCAGGAAGGCGTTATCCTTATGCCTCATCTGGGCGCTTCTACAGAGGAAGCAGAGGACAACTGCGCTGTTATGGCAGTACAGGAATTACGCGATTTCCTTGAGAATGGTAACATCAGGAATTCCGTAAACTATCCCAATGCCGATATGGGCGTTTGCCAGACTGCAGGCCGTGTGGCTATCTGCCATAAGAATGTGGCAAACATGATCACCAAGTTCACCGGTGTGTTCGGAGAGGTTGGCATCAATATCGATAACATGACCAATAAGTCAAAGGGCGATTATGCATATACCATGATCGATACCGATTCAGCGATCACTGATGAGCTGCTTAAGAAGCTTGAGGCTATCGAGTGCGTTATCAAGGTAAGAGTGGTGAAATAAAATGACTAAAGAAGATGCAGCTTTCTTAGAGCGCATAAACAACTATGCCGATGAAGTTCTGGATGGCATCGATCCCCAGAAGACACAGGTAGGCTTTATGCTTGAAAAGCTTAAGCCGGTGATGGAGGAGATAGCGGCCGAAAGCGGAGAAAGCGTGGAGAGCGTGTTTATCCGGTACATGGATCTGGCAAGCGAGCGCAGCGTTGAGCTTGAGCGCAAGTTCCAGAGCACTATGGGCAATATGAATTCCTACGGCGATATAATGAGTTGAGAGTATATAATACTCATCACAAAGATTTTGCTTCGCCCGGAATGACAAGGCGTTTTGTCATTCCGGGTGTTTTTTATCAGACGGGTAAATACTGAGCTGTCCGTATTTTATGCTTGCATTTTATTTTCCTTTGTAGTAGTATTCTACTATCGGTAGAACACATTGATATCATGTCTCCGTGCCGGGGGACATGGACATACCCCATATTTTTTCAGGAAGTGCTGTAACGAACCTTTCCCTTAAAAGAAAGGAGTTTTTATGGTACTTTTTTATTCGCTCTTATACGAAAAGGGCAGGAGGAGCCGCAACGAGGATTCAGTTGTATTGCAGCGCATGGAGACCAGGGCCGGAGAAGTGATAATGGCTCTTATCTGCGACGGTATGGGAGGAGAAGACAGGGGTGAGCTGGCAAGCGGTTATCTGGCGGAATGCCTAAGCGTCTGGTTCTATGACAGGCTCCCGCAGACTCTGGTCCACGGCTATAATAAGGGCAGGATACAGAGATCGTTGCAGCGCAGTCTCTTTACCGTGCATGAGGAATTGCGCAATTTCGGACTTGAGAATTCGCTGCGCTGCGGCACGACAATGACCATGCTTTTGATAGTAGGCCGGCGTTATCTGATGTTTCAGTGCGGCGACAGTCTGGCGTATGGCATAGGACGCCGGATAAAGGCGCTGGCGCCCCGCCAGGGCAATGCGCGGGGAGTGGAGCGCTGCATAGGCATAGGAAGCTTCAAACGACCGTATATGAACAGTGGGCGCATATTTAAGAACATGGGCTTTTTGCTGCACAGCGACGGATTCGGAAACAGGATCAGCGCTTCTGATATATGCAGCTCTCTGGGACGCGGAAGGATCAAGGCGCGGGAAGAGGCGGATAAGGCCCTGAGATCGCTGGCAAAGGCCGGTATGAGGAGAGGCAGCAGCGACAATATGTCTGCGATATATCTTAAGTGCAGCTGAAGCAGCAATAAAAGGAGATAGCATGAATAATAACGAAAAAAACGATATAAGCCGCTACCGGCTGATAAGGAAGCTGGGCGAGGGCGGCATGGGGGCTGTATGGCTTGCGGAGCACAGACAGCTGCACAGCCTGTTTGCGATGAAGACCGCGGAGGGTGAAGACGACAGCATCATGCGCAGACAGCTCCGTTACGAAGCCGAGCGGATGAAAGCTTTAAATGACAGGCGTATACCGTATCTTGTGGATCTGATCGAGGAAGAAGAAAGGACCGTGCTGGTAATGGAGTATGTGGAGGGCATTACGCTTGAGGAATACATACATAAGAATGCGCCGCTTGAAGAAGCTGAAGCGCTGGGGCTGATGAAGAGCCTTTGCGACATCGTGGCTTTTCTGCATGGCTGCAGGCCGCAGATATTATACAGGGATATCAAACCGTCGAACTTTATGATAAGCGAAGGCGGCAGCATCAGGCTTCTGGACTTCGGCACGGCGCTCTATAATACCGGTGAGCTGCAGGCCGGGAATGTCTGCGGGACCAGGGGCTATGCGGCGCCGGAGCAGCTCCTCAGCGGTGCTGTAAGAGCCGATGCGGATGTGTACTCTCTGGCAGCTGTGTATTCGTATATGCTCAGCGCTGTCGACCCTGCCCGGCCGCCTTTTCATCCGCTTAAGGGCAATGAGCTGGGCCGGATGATAAGCAGATCATCAAAGAAGCTGATAGACTGCTGTCTTTCGAAGGATCCTGATAAAAGACCGGCAAATGCGGGGGAGCTGATGGAAAGGCTCAGGAAGATAAGGCCCGGGCGCGAGGCTTTCTTCGGAAGTCTGGAAGGCCATATATACAGGCTGCTTATGTGGCTGCAGGTCGTCGCCGCATGCGTGCTGCTCTGGCTGCGTTATGAGAATACACCCCGGCCCTTTGCAGAACTGCTCTGTTACAGCCTGGCGCTTGTCAGTCTTTTGTGGGGCGTGATAAGGGATAATCTGTCGGGCGGCGCAGGATTCATACTGCAGCGCAGCTGGAATATTGTTTTGACGGAAAAAGACTGTGAAGGCCTGCATTTCAGATAAAAGCGCTTTTGTCAATCCCTTTTTTTGACAGGGCTGTTGTGTTATAATCCTATGCTGTGAAAGAAGCCCCTCGGGGAGAAGGAGAAGACCATGGCTATCAGAGACAATACCAAAAAGATAAAGATCGGGAACCGCGTTATAGGCGGAGGAAGCCCTATTGCGATACAGTCAATGACGAATACACCCACGGAGGATGTGGAGGCGACGGTAGCGCAGATCCTGGCGCTGGAAGCGGAAGGCTGCGAGATAATCCGCTGCACCGTGCCTACCATTGCGGCGGCAGAGGCGCTTGAACAGATAAAGCAGCGCATACATATCCCGCTGGTCGCAGATATACATTTTGATCACAAATGCGCTCTTGCGGCCATAGAGCACGGCGCGGATAAGATACGCATCAATCCGGGCAACATAGGCGGAGAGGAAAAGCTCAAGGAAGTGGTAAGGGCGGCAAAGGCAAAAGACATACCTATCCGTGTGGGCGTCAACTCGGGCTCGCTGGAGGCTGCGCTGGTGGACAAATATCACGGCGTAACGGCGCAGGGGATAGTGGAGAGCGCGCTGGATAAGGTGAGGATGATAGAGGAATGCGATTATGGCAACATAGTCATAAGCATCAAATCATCCAATGTGCGCATGAGCATTGAGGCGCATGAGCTGCTGGCAGGGAAAACGCCGTATCCGCTGCATGTGGGGATCACCGAGGCCGGAACGCTCATATCCGGAAACATTAAGAGCGCGCTGGGCATAGGCATAATACTCGAGAAAGGCATAGGCGATACCATAAGGGTGTCTCTTACCGGAGATCCGATAGAAGAGATCAGATCGGCAAAGCTTATACTTCGTTCACTGGGCTTAAGGAGCGGCGGCATAGAAGTGGTGAGCTGCCCCACCTGCGGACGCACAAAGATAGATCTGATAGGGCTTGCGGAAAAAGTCGAAGAAATGGTACGGACCATTAAGACGCCGGATAACAGGAGCATAAGAGTCGCTGTTATGGGCTGCGCGGTCAACGGCCCCGGAGAGGCTAAAGAAGCAGATATAGGCATAGCCGGCGGCAAGGGTGAAGGCCTCCTTATCAGGAAAGGCGAGATCGTGCGCAAGATGCCCGAAGGCGAACTGCTCGATGCGTTAAGAAAAGAACTGGAAAAGATGGTCAGAGAGTAAGAAGAGAGAAAGACATATGGGAAAGAAATTCAGTGAAAGTTTTGGCACGGCGGACATACGTGAGGATTTAAAGCGCCTTTTTGAAGATGTCTCTGTGGATCGTGTGGTTGTAAAACAGAAAGAACAGCTTGTAAAGATATACATCTCCTACGACAAGCTGATAACCAAAGATCATATCTTTGCCCTTGAAAAAGAGCTTGACCGGGCAGTGTTTTCCGGCAAGGGGCTTAAGACCTGTATCGTGGAGGATTTTCATCTTAATATACAGTATGATCCATCATATATAGTGGAGCAGTATTTCCAGAGCATTTTGGATGAACTCATTTTAAGGGACAGGGTAATGTACACCGTGCTGAGGGGAATAGAGCCTAAGGTAGAGGGGGATACCCTTCTGCTCAGCATACCGGAGAGCTTTGTGGCCAGACAGAAGGAAGACGAGATCATCGGATTCTGCAACAGCATTTTTGAGAACCGCTTCCATATCGATCTTCATACCCGCATCGTGTATACGGAAAAGAAAGAGAGCAGGTATCGCGTGGAGAGTGATACCAGGAGCCGTCTTATGGTCGAGAGCATACTCCAGGAGAGCCTGGAGCGGAAGAGTGTGTATGAAACCGCTTCTTCGGGCGTGGAGGAGGATGTGCTGGGAGGTTCATCCGAAAAAGAGGGTGAAGATAAAGAAAAGACCGAAGTAAAAGAAAAAACCGCAAAAGACGAAAAAAAGAAGGAAAAAGCCGAAAACCACGCCGCTGCGGATAACGATAACAAAAAGAGCTGGGGCAAAAAATCATCTAATAAGGCTGATAAGGGCGGCGGTATGCCCGGCAATATAAAGAAGCTTAAGATGAGTGATGATCCCGATCTGATCTACGGCAGGAGCTTTGACGGTGAGGTGGACGAGATAGAATCCGTCGTGGATGAGATAGGAACGGTAATAGTCCGCGGCCAGGTCATAGCTTTTGATGAGATAGCGCTTAAGAAAACAGGAAACTTTATCTTTAAATATACTATTTCCGATTTCAGCGATTCCATCAGGCTTAAGATCTTTTTTACACCTGATCTGGCGGAAGAAATGCGTCCGGCGATCAAGAAAGGCGACTTTATCAAGGTTAAGGGCATGCCCAAGCATGACGACTTTGATCATGAACTGGAGCTTATAAATATCATAGGCATTAAGAAGATACCCGATTTCAGGAGCAGACGTGAGGACTATGCAGCCAGAAAGAGAGTGGAGCTGCACTGCCATACCAAGATGAGCGATATGGATGCCTGCGGTGATGCTGCGGATATCATCAAATGTGCAAAGCACTTTGGGCACACATCCATCGCCATCACCGATCACGGTAATGTTCAGGGCTTTACCTTTGCAAGCCACGCCCTGGATAAGAATGACAGCTTAAAGATAATCTACGGCATCGAAGCCTATATGGTGGATGATCTGAAGCAGATAGTCGTAAATGACAAGGGGCAGAGCCTGGATTCACCCTTCGTGGTATTTGACCTTGAGACCACGGGCTTTGTACCCGGGCACAGCCGTATTATAGAGATAGGCGCTGTTAAGGTCGTTAACGGAAAGATAACAGAGCGTTTTTCTGAATTTATAAATCCTAAGATCCCTATCCCGCTGGAGATAGAGAAGCTTACCAGTATCAGCGACAGCATGGTTGCCGATGCGCCCGGAGTGGAAGTGATACTGCCGCAGTTTTTACAGTTCTGCGAAGGCTGTGTGCTGGTAGCGCACAATGCCGGATTCGATACATCTTTCATCAGGCACTTTGCGGGTGAGCTGGGCCTGACCTATGACTTCACCCATACCGATACCATTGACCTTGCCAGACTGCTGCTGCACCGCATGGGTAAATATACCCTGGACCATCTGGCTAAGGAACTTAATATCCCCGCGTTCCATCACCATAGGGCAGTAGATGACGCGGAGGCTACGGCGCTCATATTTGTGAAATTCCTTGAGATGCTTAAGGAGCGCAAGATAGATAATCTTACGCAGCTTAATAAAGCATCGCAGCTAAGCGAGGATAAGATAGCCGATCTGCATCCGGATCACGCCGTGATAATAGCAAAGAACGAGGTCGGAAGACGAAATCTGTATAAGCTGGTAAGTCTTTCAAACCTTAAGTACTTCGGACGGAATGCGCGCTGGCCTTACCCCCGCATACCCAAATCGGAGCTCATTAAATACAGGGAAGGTCTGATAGTGGGCAGCGGCTGTTCAAACGGAGAGCTTTACCAGGCCATCATAAACGGAAGGACTGATGAAGAGATAGCCAGCATAGTGGAATTCTATGATTATCTGGAAGTACAGCCCATCGGCAATAATGAATTCCTGCTGGAGCGTTCCAAGCTTCCTACCTTACAGACCAGGGAAGATCTGATAAATGTTAATAAACGCATAGTTGAGCTGGGAGAGATCTACGGCAAGCCGGTCTGCGCCACGGGCGATGTGCACTACATAGAGCCGGAGGATGCTATATACCGGACCATCATACTGGCAGGAAAGCGCGTGGATAAAGCGCATAATGATGCACCCAGCATGTACCTGCATACTACGGACGAAATGCTGGATGAGTTCTCATATCTGGGCTTTGATAAGGCGGAAGAAGTGGTCATCACCAACACCAACCTGATAGCGGACATGTGCGACAGGATAAGCCCCGTGCGTCCCGATAAGTGTCCGCCCGTCATAGAAGACTCCGATAAGACGCTCAGGAAGATATGTTATGACAAGGCTCATGAGATGTATGGAGATCCCCTTCCCAAGATAGTTGAGGACAGGCTTGAAAGGGAGCTTACTTCGATCATAGGCAACGGCTTTGCCGTTATGTATATCATAGCGCAGAAGCTGGTATGGAAATCCGTTGAGGATGGATATCTGGTAGGTTCGCGTGGTTCCGTGGGATCCTCTTTCGTTGCCACCATGGCAGGTATCACCGAGGTAAACCCTCTGGCACCCCATTATTACTGCCCTGAGTGTCACTACAGTGATTTTGATTCACCCGAGGTAAAAGCCTATGCCGGTACCGCAGGCTGCGATATGCCTTCAAAGCAATGTCCCAAATGCGGGGCCTGGCTTAAAAAGGACGGCTTTGATATACCTTTCGAGACCTTCCTTGGCTTTAAGGGCGATAAGGAGCCGGATATAGACCTTAACTTTTCAGGTGAGTATCAGTCAAAAGCGCATAAGTACACGGAGGTTATCTTCGGCGCGGGCCAGACATACCGTGCCGGGACCATCGGTACCGTGGCGGATAAGACTGCTTTTGGCTATATAAAGAATTATTTCCGTGAGAACAATATCATCAAACGTGACGTTGAAGTGGAGCGTATGGTTCCCAATATCGTGGGTATACGGCGTACCACGGGACAGCATCCCGGTGGTATAGTCGTGCTGCCGGTGGGAGAAGACATCAATTCATTTACACCGGTGCAGCATCCGGCAAACGATCTGGAGACAGATATAATCACCACGCATTTTGATTACCACTCGATAGACCACAACCTGTTAAAGCTGGATATACTGGGGCATGATGATCCTACCATGATACGTATGCTTCAGGATATCACCGGGATCGACCCGCTGACCATACCTCTGGATGATAAGGGCGTTATGAGCCTTTTCCAGAATACTTCGGCTCTGGGGATAACTCCGGATGATATAGGAGGTACCCAGCTGGGAGCGTTGGGCATACCGGAATTCGGTACGGATTTCGCCATGCAGATGCTTATTGACGCCCAGCCCAAGAGCTTCGCGGATCTGGTGCGTATATCGGGGCTTTCCCATGGTACGGATGTGTGGCTGGGAAATGCAAAAGACCTGATCCTGAGCGGCGTAGCGACCATAGCAACGGCGGTATGTACCCGTGACGATATAATGACCTACCTGATACTTAAAGGCGTTGAGAGTTCCATGGCATTCAATATTATGGAGGCGGTCCGTAAGGGCAAAGTTGCCTCCCATAAGATGGATGACCAATGGGCTGCATGGAAGGAAGAGATGATAGCCCATGATGTACCGGAATGGTATATCGGCTCCTGTGAGAAGATAAAATACATGTTCCCCAAGGCACACGCTGCAGCCTATGTTATGATGGCGTGGCGTATAGCATATTGCAAGATAAACTATCCTCTGGCTTATTACTGCGCTTATTTCTCAATAAGGGCGTCGGCTTTCGATTATGAGCTGATGTGTCTGGGCAAGGCCAGACTGGAAGAACATATGGCCATTATCAAGGCGATGATCAATGATAAGACCGCTTCGCCGAAGGATAAGGAAACCTATGATGATATGCGTATAGTGCAGGAAATGTACGCCCGCGGCTTCGAGTTCACCACCATAGACCTGTATAAGGCAAAGGCTTCCTATTTCCAGATAGTGGACGGAAAGATAATGCCTTCCTTTACATCTATCTCGGGTCTTGGAGATAAGAACGCCGAACTGATAGAGGATGCTGCGGCCCGAGGCGAGTTCCTGTCAAAGGACGACTTTATGCAGAGAACGAAGACCTCGCAGACGGTTATGGAAACCATGGACAGGCTGGGGATACTTGGCAATATGACCAGTTCCAACCAGATCTCGCTCTTCGATCTGTTTGGCACAAACAACGAATAAAGGACAATTCATATGTGTTGGACTTTAGATTGACAAAGTGTGTTATAATAGCATTTTGCAAACATTTTAAATATTTAAAGGAGGAAAAATGTAAATGAAACGCTTACGTAACATTATCAGCTGGATCCTGATACTTACATTGTGCTGCGGCGAACTGTTCCCTGCGGCATCGGTGTATGCAGCTGATATCGAAGTGACACAGGATGATACTGCGGTATCTTCCGACGATGCTGTTGTTTCTGAGGATGATGCGGCAGTATCTGCGGATGAAGCGGTATCGGAAGATGCAGCCGTCTCAGAGGATGAGGCTGCCGAAGAGGAGACTTCCGAAGAAGGCGTCTCGGAGGATGAGGCGAACGTTCCCGAAGAGGAAGTGACTGTTCCCGATGATGCAGACGAGGAGCCTGTTGAAGAGCAGCAGGGTGATTATGAAGATGCACGCTGCAGCTCTGATGTGGAGATTGAGGAAGAGATCGATGTAAATGATTCGTATTCGGAGCTCCAGTTCGTTATGCGTGTGGATCAGACCGAAGGCCGTAAGGCAGCTGCTTCCATAAATAAGGCACGTGACGGAAGAGCGGTAGCCCGCTTTACCTATGACAACGGCCTTGAGGAAAAGGCATGCCAGCGTGCTGCTGAAGCTGCTATCTATTATTCAAACAACCGTCCTGACGGATCGAGCTTCGATACCATTTACAGCAGCAATGTGAATGCAGATGGAAAGGCCAGAAAAGAGATCCTTATCCGCGACGGCAAGACAGGCGCAGAAGCTTACGAATTCTTTAAGAGCGCTTCGGCAAATGCCCTTATAAGCACAGGATATACTTATATGGCAGTGGGACATGTGGTATTTGAAGGAACCCATTACTGGGCTCTGGAGCTTACGAATGCGACCACCAATCTGGCTGACCGTGCGGCAAAGAACGAAAATGTTACCTATACCATCAAGATCAACGACAAGTATATCAAAGAGACCGGTGTGACAGCCAGCCTTCCCAGCAACAGCAAGATAAATGTGGATACCAATGTTCCCAAGGCTCTGCCTACCTTTACGGGATATATCATTTCCACGGAGCACAAGCCCGAAAAGGCAAAGCTCCCCATTGTTTGTCCTGCTGCGACCTGGACTTATGATAAGGCTCTGGCTTCCATATCCAACGGCAAGATCACCGCAAAGTGCGCTGAAGGAACGAACTTTAAGATCACAGCCAAGCAGAAATGCGCAAATGTGGAATATACTTTTGATTATAATATCCATGTTATCATCCATGTAAAATCCGTCAGCATAAGTCTTGTAACTCCCTGTGACGATCTTATAGTCAGCGGTAATGACATTAAGCTGAAACTGGATGGAAGCGCCAGCTTTAACGTTGTGGTACTGCCCAAGGATGCAGATGATACAAGCTTTACCATTAAATCCGAAAATGATGCAATAGTGCACATCGAAGCGCCTAAAAAGAAAGACCAGCCCTGGATGGCAAGAGGAGCCAGTGCAGGCATCACCAAGGTTTGGGTATATCCTACGGATGATTACAATAAGGTAAAGGATTCCATGGTCCTGGAGGTTGAAGGCGTGGATGAGGTCTGCGATGTGGAGATCTTTAACTATAATGGAGTTGTCGACAGACCCACGGATGTAAGATTATACTGCGCTACTCCCGATACAGACATCTATTATGTGACTTTCTGGGCAAAGATCGAATGGGAGGGTGATGAGGAGACCGGTCAGGCTGTTATTTCTTATCCGACTGAAGAGGACAGGATAAAGAGCAATGCAGAGTATGACCCCTCCAAGGGACCCGAAGAAGGAGAAAACAAGTATTTCACACATTATTCGGACCATGTGACCATAAGCCAGAATGCTTATCTTCGCGCGGTAGCGGTAAAGAAGGCAGATGACAAAGAAGGAAAAGAGAACTTCAAGCTCAGCGAATATGGAGAATGGATATTCTTCATGGAAGAGAGAAGCTGGGGAGATGTTGCTGTGATCGACAGGGGCCAGTTTGAATCTGCAGAAGATGTTCCGGCAGGTTTCTGGATCTCTGAGGCTTCAATGCCTGAGGTTGAATATACCGGAAAGAAACTGACTCCCGACAGCTTCAGGGTTTACTACAATACCACACTGCTTACTAACAAAAAAGATTATACCATTTCTTATAAGAATAATGTAAACGCAGGCAAGGAAGCCCAGGCTATATTTACTTTCAAGGGCAATTACCAGGGCAAAAAAGAAAGATTCTTTACCATCAAGGCAAGAGAACTTTCGGAGGCTACACAGACCAAGAGCGGCGTTGTTTATAACAATAAGCCGGTAGACCCCAAGGTTAAGCTTTCATTCAATGGCAAGGCTCTTGTAAAGGATAAGGATTATAAGATCACCGGTATCGAGCAGTATGATAAAGAAGGTAATACGGTAAGCGTAAATGAGATCAATGCAGCAGGCGAATACGATATTCTCCTTGAGGGTATCGGCAACTTTACCGGAGCTTCCAGACGAAGCTTTATCGTTGCTGAGAAGAAAAGCGGCCTTACTCCGGCAAAGAAGCTTGCAAACTTCTCCAAGGTTGTAACCGTGTCCAATAAGGACATGATCACCAGGCCTATGGATTATGATCCCGACGGAATTTATCCGGTTCCCGTTGTACGTCCTGTTTCGGATAACAATATAGTGCTTGAAGAAGGCATTGATTATCTGGTCACTTATAAGAACTGCAATAAAGCCGGAACAGGATCCATCGTGATCACCGGTCTTGAAGGCGCAGGCTATAAGGGCAAGATATCCTTAAAATTCAAGATCAACAAGGTGAGCATCAAAAACCTGAAGGAATATACATTCATCACAGAGACTGCCACCTACGAGAAGAAGGGGGCAAAGCCTTTCGTTTACATCGGATATGTTGTTAATGACGAGTTCCATGAGCTTAAGGAAGGCGTTGATTATACCCTGACCTATAAGAACAATAAGGCTGTTACCAATGAGAAGACCAAGAAGATGCCTGCTGTTGTGATAACGGGAAAAGGCTCATTTAAGGACAGGACGGAAGAATACCGTTATACTATAGAGCCTTCCAATATAGGTATGCTTAACGGTAACGTTCCCGATAAGGTTTATGTTGCTAAGCCGGGCGCTTATAAGAGTACACCTGCTATCTATGATACCAGCGGCAAGAAGCTTAAGGCAGGCACTGATTATGATAAGGCTATTTTCTATCGCTATGATGAGAACTGCTATGTAAATGTATCAGGCCAGACGAAGCAGGAGTTCCGTAAGGCAGGAGAGCAGGTAGGGCCTAAAGATATCCCGGATGAGGGTACAGTGCTTCACGCATCCGTAAAAGGAATTGGCAATTATACCGGATACTTCCGTATCAGATACAAGATCTGCAAGAGCGACATCACCAAGGCTAAGATAACTATCGCAGATCAGTACTATACCGGATCGGCTGTAGAGCTTAAGAAGAGCGACATCAGATTTACAAAGATGATAGTGGGCGAGAACGATTACGAAATAGTTTCTTACAGCAATAATGTGAACGTTGGTGTTGCAACGGTAGTGCTGCGCGGTAAAGGCAACTTTGGTGGAGTGGCAACCGTCAAGTTCAACATCAAGAAGAACATCTTTGACAGATGGATAGCAGACCGCAAACCCATATTTGTTGAAGAATAAGCAGAGTAAATTAAAACGCGGTGTATGAGAGGGTATATCTGTATGAATGATAATGTATTGATATATACAAAACCGGCAGAGGATTTCAACAACGCCCTGCCTGTCGGAAACGGACGCTTAGGCGGCATGGTTTACGGCGGCATCGAAAAGGAAAAGATAGGGCTCAATGAGGATTCTATATGGTCCGGTTCTCTCAGACATCGCGCTAACCCTGATGCAAAAGAAGGGTTTAAGGAAGTGCGGGAACTGATAAAGGCAGGAAACATAGCAAAGGCAGAGAGCCTGGCTATGGATAAGATGGCCGGAGTTCCCGTAAACAGCAGACACTATATGCCTCTTGGGGATCTGAGCATAAGCTTTGAGCATGCTGAGGATAAGGTCAGCGGCTATAAAAGGAGCCTGGATCTTGAAGAGGCATTGGCGGCTGTTGAATATGAGTATGAAGGAACAGCATTCAGACGCGAGGTGTTTGTTTCCGCGCCTGATAACGTTATGCTGATATATCTTAAGGCCTCCGTTCCCGGAAAGCTTTCATGTGCTGTAGACATAGGCGGAAGGGATGATTATTTTGACGACTGCAGGCCGGACAAAAACGGAAATATCATATATTCCGGCGGTACCGGCTCAAAGGACGGGATATTCTTTACGGCGGCGTTAAGAGCTGTCAATCATGGCGGAAAAATGAGGAGCATAGGCAACAGCATCAGGATAGAGGCTGCGGATGAAGCGCTTATAGCTTTAGGCGCCCGGAGCAGCTTTTATTGTGAGGATCATGCCGCGCGCGCTGTAAGTGATGTGGAGAGCGCTCTTTCCAAAAGCTATGATGAGCTGAGAAAAGCGCATGCAGCGGACTATCACGGATTATATGACCGCGTAAAGCTTGAATTAAATGACAACAGCGAAGGCAATAGCGCGCTGACAACGGATGAGAGACTGAAAAAGATCAGCGAACATCCTGACAATAAACTGATGGAGCTGTATTTCAATTTTGGGCGCTATCTGATGATAAGCGGCAGCAGAAGAGGAAGCCAGCCTCTTAATCTGCAGGGAATATGGAATGACAGCATGTGGCCGGCCTGGGGAAGCAAGTTCACCGTGAACATCAATGCGGAGATGAATTACTGGCCTGCGGAGAGCTGCAATCTGGCGGAATGCCATGAACCGCTTTTTGAATTGCTCGAGCGCATAGCAAAAAACGGCAGCGTTATGGCAAAAGAGATGTACGGTATTGAACGCGGTTATGTATGCCACCATAATACCGATATATGGGGCGACTGCGCTCCGCAGGATAAATGGATACCTGCCACGATATGGCCTATGGGAGGAGCCTGGCTGGCGCTTCATGTATATGAGCATTTCCTGTATAACAGGGATCTTGATTTTCTTAAAGAAAAATATCATCTGATAAAGGGCGCGGCAGAATTCTTTATCGATTATCTTACGGAGGACGAAAAAGGAAGACTGGTGACCTGTCCTTCGGTATCACCCGAGAATACCTACCGTCTTCCCGATGGCACAGAGGGACGCATGTGCATAGGCCCTTCCATGGATTCACAGATATTGAGATGTCTTTTTACGGCAGTATGCGAATGCAGCAGGCTGCTGGATACGGATAAGGAGCTGGCTGCGCAGCTGGAAGAGATGATGAAACGCATACCGCTTCCCGAGATAGGACAATACGGGCAGATAAAAGAATGGGCAGTGGATTATGACGAGGTGGAGATAGGGCACAGACATATATCGCAGCTTTTTGCCCTGCATCCGGCTGAGCTTATCACGCCGCAGAAGACGCCGGAGCTTGCAAAGGCAGCCGGGGCTACTCTTAACCGCCGGCTCTCGCACGGAGGCGGACATACGGGCTGGAGCCGCGCTTGGATAGCGAATATGTGGGCAAGGCTTCATGACGCGGATAAGGTATATGAAAACCTGCAAAAACTCCTGGCCGTATCCACTAATCCCAATATGTTCGATAACCATCCGCCTTTCCAGATAGATGGTAACTTTGGCGGCACTGCTGCCATAGCGGAAGCTCTTTTACAGTGCACGGACGGAGAGATCAAGCTGCTTCCCGCTCTGCCTGCGCAGTGGAGGGAAGGCAGCGTAAAGGGACTGCGGGCAAAGGGCGGATTTATCGTAGATATTAGCTGGCACAACGGCAGGATGAGCTCAGTGCACATATATGCTGTTATAGACGGTGATTGCAGGATAAGATATAATAAGGACTACACAGAGGAAGTATCGCTCAAAGCAGGAGAGGATTATAACCTGTTCACCGCAGAGGCTTTCAGATGAAACTTATTTCAAGACATGGTAAAATAATACCCCACCGGTTTGATCCGGTGGGGTTCTTGTTTTCAGGAAAGCTTTATTGTTATCTCTGAATTTTCATTAAGTTCAAAGCTTGCACTCTTATCGCCTGCGCTCAGTTTATATCCGCCCTTGAAGCCTTTAAGATTGATATAGCCGTCGGCATCTGTGATGAGATCTTCGTGAGTTTCCCAGGTTTCGTGAATGAGCTTTTTCATCATGTGGTAGGAAGGCTTTAAACTGTTGTCTTCATGTACAAAGCCTGAAGGAGCTTTAAGCCAGCAGCCATCATTGAAATCCCAGGTGGTTATGGCCTCTACCAGGGGATGTTCAAAGAGGGTGGTGTACATTTCCTTCATCTCATTAGCCTGGCGTTCCTCGCCTTCGGGAGTGCTGGGCCAGGTCTCGACCTGCCAGTCATTCAGATCCTCTATATATCCGGGGATAAGATCGCCGGAAACGAGAGTGTTCTCGGTAAAGTGTATGGGCAGACCGAAACGGCTGAACCTCTCGAGCACGCGCTCGAGCTTTTCTTTTCCCCAGTAACCCTGGTGCTGATGGCTCTGTATGCCTATAACATCGATCGGAACGCCGGCCTCAAGAAGGCCTTCGATCAGTATCTCATAGGATTCGCTGGTATTAAAGTCGTTGATGAGCATTACCGCGTCTGGATTGTATTTCTTTGCTTCTGCAAAAACGGTCTTTACCAGCTTGATGCGTCCCATTTCCTTGCAGATGCGGGTGATAGCGTTATCATATTTGTCAAAGTCGGGCATGATGACCACTTCGTTGATCACATCCCACATATCTATGACTCCCTTGAATGCCGTTACATCGCGCTGAATGCGCTCGAGCTGGCGCTTGAGTATTTCTTCATTAGAATACTTTAAAAGCCAGTTGGCGCAGGCGGTGTGCCAGCAGAGAGGATGTCCCTTTACTTTTACATTGTGATCAATGAGCCATTTGGCTGCATCCATCAGGCCATCGATATTAGGCTTGCCTTCTTCGTGCTCATAGCCGCCCCAGTAGAAGGGAAGGGTGCCGTAGTTAAACAGCCCCAGCCACTTATTCATGCGGTCCTGCACAAAAGCCTTTTTTTCTTCGTCTTCAACCTTCTGCATCCATACTGTATCGAATGCTCCGCAGCCGAAAAGAAATTTATGTGATATCTGGTCAGCCTTAACGCTTATCCCTGATGCGGGGGTGTTATCGGGGTTCATTACCCTGATCCTGGCCTCTGCCTTGCGGTGTTCTGTTCCGTTCACTAAATACCTCCTTTTGCGTGCCGGTATGATTTGGGAGCCGGCCGCTCAATCTCAAGTTAACATATCATTAGGCTAAAATCAATACGCGGAGCATATTCTTGGAGAGTTATACCATTTATTTGGGGTTTAATTCCGTTGCACTTTAAAGCCGCTGTGAAGAAAAAGCATATACAGAGATTTGTTCTATTTATTTGTAAAAATATAACAACAATCCTCGCATACTTGTGATAGTGTTTTATACATCAAGATATGAAGGAGACGCTTATGAATGAGGATTCTGTAAAGATTGCAAGAGACTATCTGGATACGCTTATGGTGGAAAGCAGGATAGTTGGGGCAAGACGGCCTTCTTCCAAGGTTGAGTTCTGCGGCTTTGAATTTGATACGCCCATCATGACTGCGGCGCTCAGTCATATCGATCTGGTGGGGATGGCCGAAGGCGCTGCGCGCGCAAATGCCGCCGTAAGCATAGGTATGGGAGATAACGAAGAACTGAAGAACGTCCTTGACACCGGCGCGCATGTTATGAAGATCATCAAGCCTTATAAAGATAAGGATGAGATATTAAGCCGCATCAAATTTGCACGGCAGAACGGCGCGATGGCCGTAGGCATGGATGTGGAACACTCTGTAAATGTTGACGATGATCAGGATTCGGTGGTGCTGGGCAAGGAAATGAAGCTTCCCACCATGGATGAACTCAGGGAATATGTCGAATATGCCAATATGCCTTTCTTTATAAAGGGAGCGCTCAGCGCACAGGATGCATACCGCGCTATAGAGCTGGGCTGCGCGGGCATTATTTTGAGCCATCACAACGGCCTGATGAGATGCGCCGTTCCCCCGGTAAAGATACTCCCCGTGATCCGTGAGGCTATAGGGGATGATCTTAAGATAATAGTTGACGGAGGGATAGAGAGCGGTTTTGATGCATTCAAGGCACTGGCATTGGGCGCCGATATGGTATGCGTTGGCAGGAAACTTATGGATCCGCTTAAAACTAAGGGCGCTGACGGAGTGTATGAAACACTCAGCAAGATGAGCGGAGAGCTCAGGGCCATGATGCTCCGCACGGATTCGCCCGATGTTAAGAGCATAGATCCTTCCGTGATCTGGACCTGATAAGTTTTTTCAAGCTTTAGCCCATTTTCTTTTTCATTCTTTCATATACGGACCGTATCCCATAATGACCCGGGATGCGGTCCACCCTTTTTTTGCGTTGCCATAACCGGGCAAATAGTTATATGTAGATAGTACGAATTTGTGGTATAATACTACAAGTTTCTATTTTATGAGGAAGGAAAAGATGAATAAAGGAGCATTTCTTTACAGACTCAGGGAAAAGCTTTCCGGACTCCCTCAGGATGATATAGAGGAACGATTGCTGTACTATGGTGAGGTTATAGATAATCGCATGGCTGAGGGCATGAGCGAGGAATCAGCTGTGGCTTCTCTTGGTTCCATGGAGGAGATTTCTTCTCATGTTATTTCGGAGATACCACTCAACAGATTTGTAATGCGCAGGGTGGGGCGTGAAAACGGTGGCTCTTCGGGCAGGATATGGCTTGCCGTATTGACTTTCCCGATATGGCTGCCGCTTATCATCACTGCCTTTGCCCTTGTATTTTCGGTTTATGTTACGCTGTGGGCTTTATTGATAAGCATTTATTGCGTAGTCCTGGCTTTTGCGGTTGTTGCTGTGGTCAGCATTCCGGTGGCGATACTGTTAATGCTTTCGGGCAAGGTTGCCGGAGCGGTGTTTGCGCTGGGAGCAGGTATGATGATGGGCGGGCTTACGCTTATCATGTTTGTTATAAGCAGGGGGCTTGGTCGTGGGATAATAGGCATTACTAGGCATTTTGCAAATTGGGTAAAATCACTCTTTGTGAAAAAAGGAGGTGATGAGCGTGCGTTCGAGCATTAAACTGATCGTTACGGCAGCGGTGCTTATCATAGCGGGAGCCTGTGTCTGCGGCGCAGCAGTGCTGGCCATGGGTTTTACGCCCGGTGATCTGAGCACATCAAATATTATAACGAATGAGTATGAGATAGAGGATACGTTTAAGGATATCATCATAAAGGGTGATTCAGAAAGCATCGTTCTGGCAAAGGCCACAGACGGGAAGTGCTCCGTCAGCCTCAAAGAATATGAGAATGAACCTCATACGGTCACGGTTGAAGATAATAAGCTTATAGTTGAGCGCAAAGCATCCGATGACTGGAATTTGAATATCAGCATTGGAACATCAACCGGTATCACTCTGTATCTTCCCGAAGACTTATACGGGAATATAGATATTGATACGGACTCGGGGAAGCTTGAAATATCCGGTATCAGCGCAGAGGATCTGAGCTTTAACGGAGATTCGGGGTGGGTAAATATCAGGGATTGTAAGATCATCGATACGATTCAGGTCACGGTAGATTCGGGAAAAGTGGGGCTTGAGAATATCAACTGCACTGATCTTGATCTTAGCGGGGACAGCGGCTTTCTGGATATGAAAAATGTGGTCGCCGCGCGGAATATGGATATAAAACGTGAGTCCGGCATGGTGACATTTGACGACTGCGATGCGGCGATGATCAGGGTTGAAACGGAAAGCGGTGCTGTAAAAGGCACACTGCTGAGCGGAAAGACATTTAAGGTGAGCTCGGAGAGCGGGAGCGTAAAAGTTCCGCAGGATGGCGGGAACGGCGTCTGTGAGATAAAAACCGAATCGGGCCTGGTATTGATAAGCATTAAATGATCGTATGTATGTATCACGGATTTAAAGAAAGGACATAAGCTTTTTGGCATCGTTATTCTACTGCAGCGTATTTGTGGCTTCATTGATATGCACTGCTGTCTACATCTATATATGGCATAAGCGTTTCGATGTAAACTTTACATTGATATTTACTCTTGTTCCCATTTCCTGCATGGGCTACCTTTGGCAGAGCGTGTGCAGTAATGCCGAAGAGGCTATGATGTCGGTCAAGATCATCTATGCGGGAGGGGTTTTTCTTCAGCTTTTTATGATGCTCAGTATATTTAACTTCTGCCAGATAGAGATAAGCAGGCTGACCAGAGTGCTGCTGTTTACGACAGGCGCGTTTATTTATGCATCGGTCCTTTCGATAGGGTATACGGATCTGTTCTATAAAGAGCTGACGTTCAAGATCGTCGGAGGAAATCCGATATTACAAAAGACTTACGGCTGGATGCATACGGTATTTCAGGTTTATGTTATTATTTTATTCCTGGCCGGCATAGTTGCAATCTGTTATTCACTGGTCAAAAAGAGCCAGGTCCCCAAAACGATCATAGCTCTTTTAGTGATACCGGACTGTTTTTCGATATTCAGTTTCTTTATATTGCGCAGACTGATAACAGTTGTGGAAATCGTGCCGCTGGTCTATGTGCTGGCACAGATCATGTATATAATCATCGCCAACAGGGCCAATCTGTACAATGTGAGCGATACGGCCGTGGATTCCATGCTGCGTGAGCGTTCCGTAGGATATATCTCGTTTGATTACAGATACAGATATCTGGGCAGCAATGTAATGGCCAGGAATCTGGTGCCGGAACTTTCAAGGCTGTCTGTGGACGATGTGCTGGGCTATAAGAGCGCGGAAAGAAAGATAAGGCATTTTCTGGACAGCTTTAAAGAGAACCCCCAAAAGAACAGCTTTACCTATGTGGTACGGGATACGGAGGATGAGAACGATGAAAGGATATACAATGTCGCTATCAACTATCTTTATGAAGGAAGCAAAAAGCGCGGATATCTGGTAAGTTTTACGGATGATACAGCAAACCGCAGATACATACGCCTTTTGGACAATTATAACGAAAAGCTAAAAGACGAGGTGGATGCAAAGACCAGATCGATAATAGAAATGCATGACAATCTGATAATGAGTCTTGCAATGATGGTTGAAAGCAGGGACAATTCCACCGGAGGCCATATCAAAAGAACCAGCGAAGGCGTGCGCATACTGATAGATGAGATAATGAAAGAGGGCAGCAAAGATCTGTCCGAAGAGTTTTGCAGGGATATAATAAAGGCTGCTCCAATGCATGATCTGGGTAAGATAGCCGTAAGAGACGCTGTTCTTCGAAAAGAAGGACGCTTTGAACCCGATGAATATGAAGAGATGAAAAAACACGCGGCTGAAGGGGCAAGGGTTATACACGAGATACTCCTTCATACCGATGATGAATCATTCAAGGTAATTGCGGAAAATGTAGCGCATTATCATCATGAACGCTGGGATGGTTCGGGCTATCCGGATCATTTGTCGGGGGAGGAGATCCCCTATGAGGCCAGGATCATGGCTATAGCGGATGTTTATGATGCGCTGGTAAGTAAGAGGGTATATAAGGAAGCATTCGATTTTGCGAAGGCCGATTCAATAATCATGGAAGGCATGGGGACGCAGTTTGATCCGGGACTTAAGAGTGTTTACGAAAATGCCAGACCGCGCCTTGAGGAATACTATAAAAAACAGAAGGATTAACAGTATTCGATAATAAAAGGTTTTATGAAAGAAGATAAGATTTCAAAGCGCGTAAAAAGTGAAATA
>CAMOEK010000028.1:0-21382 GCA_946612125.1 uncultured Lachnospiraceae bacterium
TTGCCATAGCTGCGGAATGTGTCATGCCTGAGCAGCCGATAGTCTCAACCAGAGCTTCCTGGATGATACCGTCCTTAACGTTAAGGGACAGCTTGCAGCAGCCCTGCTGGGGAGCACACCAGCCGATACCGTGGGTGTAGCCGGAGATATCCTTAACCTCTTTAGCCTTTACCCATTTTGCTTCTTCCGGTATGGGAGCAGCGCCATGATGAACGCCCTGGTGAACCGGACACATTGCCTTTACTTCTGTTGAATAGATCATGTAAAAGACCTCCTTATGAAGATTAAAATGTTTTACCTTAAATCCGATAGAACGGTTTTAAGAAAAATTACACTCTGAAGTGGCATTATACAGCAAAAACATTGTTTTGTACAGAGCTTTATCACTTGCCAAAGCTCTTTTCAGAAGGCTTATTTTATGTTAAGATATCGTTTGGGTGACGTTTGCAGGCTTGTCGGGACGGGCAGTCCCCAAATCATACCGGGAGGTTACACAATGGATCTTAAAACCGCATTTAAAGATTATTTTAAGGTAGGAGCGGCGATATCACTCGCTGATCTGGAGACACCCGCGCATATGCAGTTTTTGAAAGACCAGTTTAACAGCTTTACAGTAGAGAATGATATGAAACCCTGCTATTTCCTTGATCCGGAACTTAACAGGGATGAACCTGAGAAATACGATACGGCTCCGGCCCTCTGCTTTGAATATGCAAGACCGTATCTTGAAGCGGCAAAAAAAATGGGCATGGCGATGAGAGGGCATACCCTTTGCTGGCACGCACAGACTCCCAAGTGGTTTTTCCATGAAAAATATGATGAATTTGCACCTCTGGCTGACAGAGAGACCATGTTGAAGCGTCAGGAGAATTATATCAAAGGCGTTCTTGGCTTTGTACAGGAAAACTATCCCGGCGTGATTTATGCGTGGGATGTTGTTAACGAAGCGATCGACAACAACGATTTCAGAAAGTCACTCTGGACACAGACCATAGGAAATGATTTTGTGGAGAAAGCCTTTGAGTTTGCCAGAAAGTATGCGGATAAGGATGTAGCCCTTTTCTATAATGATTATAACTGCTATGAGGAATGGAAGAGGGATATGATCATAGACAGGATACTAAAGCCGCTTAAAGAAAAGGGACTTATCGACGGCATGGGCATGCAGTCACATCTGTTAATGGATACCCCGGATATACAGCTGTATAAAGAGGCGATCAGTAAATACGGGGCTCTGGGACTGCAGGTGCAGGTTACCGAGCTGGACATCCATAATGCTGATCCTTCCGAAGAGTCGATGAAAGCTCTGGCTGATAAATACGCGCTGGTTTACGACGCGCTGGCAGAAGCAAAGAAAAACGGCGTGGCCAATGTTACGGCAGTTACTCTCTGGAATCTTCTGGATGAAGAAAGCTGGCTCAGCGGATTCAGGAGAGAGACGAGCTACCCGCTGCTCTTTAAAGGAAAGTGCGAGGCGAAAGAAGCTTATTACAGCGTATTAAAGACTGTAGTGCCTCAGGATCAGATCGATAAATGGGAAGCTAAGTATCCCGAAAAGGATTATGAACGCGTGAAAGGCTCGGGGCGCAAAAGCTCTTCAAGGCGTATGTGGACTCATATAGTGGAGGTTGAGCCGGGGATAAAGCTTTCGTATGAAGAATTCGGCTGGGGCGATAAATATATCTTTTCGGCACAGATGGGCTTTTATCCCGTAGGATTACAGCAGGCGCTGGGCTTTATGGGCTATCATGTGATTTGCATCACGCTGCGTGGTTTTTATCCTTCCTCGTATGTTACCGAGGATTACGGTGATAAGTGGTATGATGTGTTTGCGCAGGATGTTATAAGAGTTGCGGACAAGTTAAAAATCGATAAATTCTATTATATGGGAGCTTCGCACGGAGCCGGAGTGGGCTGGCATTTGTGCCTTAATGCGCCTGAACGCGTTAAGGGCTTTATTGCCTGCGTTCCGGGACCTCACAGTCTGGCTGAGGGCAGCATGTCCATGAGGCAGATGGTTCTTTCGGGCATTATTAAGGAAGTGCCGCCTATGGATCCGCCTATCGATAACGATGAGGCGCGCTCAAAACGCCGTGATCTCCGCGAAAAGCATATTGCGGGTAATCCCGAGCCGGATCCCAGGGAAAAGGCAGTTGATTACGGAAGGCCGCTGCTTAAGTATAAGACAGAGGAAAAACTCTGCGAAATGCTGCATACCATAGAAACGCCCACGCTGATACTGGGAGGCATCGACGATCCTGTCAGCACTCCGGAACTGATGGTAAGGACTGCCAGACAGCTTCCACACTGCAAGATCGTAATGTATTCCAATACGGGGCATAATATAGATACGGATCTTATAGAAGAACTTGCCGGCGAATCCGACCGTTTCCTTAAGCAGCTTGAAAAGGACGGAAGGGTATACGAAAGCGTCAGAAGTTTTTAAGATACAAGCAAATAATTCTATCGGAGGATGTTATATGTCTGAAAATTTCAGCTCAACAGGAGAATATGTGGCGTCACAGGCACTGATGGACAGCGTTAATGTGGCTATAGCTTTAAAGAAACCGCTCCTTATCAAAGGGGAGCCGGGAACCGGAAAGACCATGCTGGCGCAGGCAGTGGCCAAGTCGTTGGGAAAGAGGCTTATTATCTGGAACATCAAATCAACGACCAAGGCCCAGGACGGTCTGTATATGTATGATACGATCCAGCGTCTGTACGACGGTCAGTTCGGTGAAGAAGGGGTTGACGATATTGCGCGTTATATAAAACTGGGCAAACTGGGAGAAGCTTTTGAAAGCGACGAACAGGTTGTGCTTCTGATAGACGAGATAGACAAGGCGGATCTGGAGTTTCCAAACGATCTGCTCTGGGAACTTGATCAGATGGAGTTTTATATCCATGAGACCAAACGCACGGTTAAGGCAAAGCAGCGCCCCATAGTAATAATCACATCCAATGCAGAGAAAGAACTGCCTGACGCTTTCCTGCGCCGCTGCATTTTCCATTATATTGAGTTTCCCGATGCCGCGTTAATGGAAGAGATAGTTAAGGTGCATTATCCCAACATAGAAGAAAATCTCTTAAAGAATGCGATGGATGTTTTCTACTGGATAAGAAGCATAAGGGATGTCCGCAAAAAGCCTTCGACATCGGAACTGATAGACTGGGTAAATGCCCTGCAGATGGGCGGCATACCCACTGATACCCTCAGGGAAAAACTGCCTTTCATAGGCGTTATCGTCAAGAAAGACGAAGACTTAGAGACAGTAAAGCATTATGTTTAATAATTTTTTTAACAGCCTAAAAAAATACGGCCTTAATGTTACCGTGAGTGAATGGCTTACCCTGCAGCAGGCGCTGGATGCGGGACTGTGTGAAAGCTCCATCACGCGTTTTTATCATGTTTCCAGATCCATACTGGTACATTCCGAAACCGACTTTGATAAGTTTGATCAGGCTTTTGAGGAGTGCTTTAAATCCGTAAAGTCCGAGCCCGGAGTTACGGACAGGATGCTCAAATGGCTTGATAAGCCCGATATGAATGAGATGCTCCATGAGAAGGATAAGGAGTATCTCAATTCCGTGGAAAGCTTTGAAATAGATAAGGATGATACCGAAAAAAAGTTCAAGCAGCGTCTTAAGGATCAGGACAGCGAGCATAACGGCGGAGCGTACTGGATAGGGACGATGGGCAAGACGTCCTTCGGCAATACCGGCGGTAATATAGGCGGCATACGTGTGGGCGGAGGCACAGGCTATCAGAGCGCCTTTCAGGTGATAGGGGCCAGAAAGTACCGGGATTTCCGCGATGATAAGGTGCTTACGGGCAGGCAGTTTATGGCTGCTTTAAGGAAACTGCGGCAGTTTTCGACCAAACTGGATATACCCAAGACAGAACTTGATATTGATTCGACCATAGATGAGACCTGCAATAACGGCGGCTGTCTGCAGATAGTGATGGACAAACCCAGGAAAAATTCGGTCAAACTGCTTTTGCTTATGGATTCCGGCGGGACCATGATACCGTATTGCGATCTGCTTAATGAGCTTTTCCAGTCGGTGCACAAATCAAATCACTATAAAGAAGTCAAGACATATTATTTCCACAACTGCATATATTCGCATGTCTATAATACGCCCGGCTGTGAAAACGGCGACTGGATAGAGACTGAATGGATGTTCCGCAATCTGGATAAAGACTTTAAGGTGATCATAGTCGGAGATGCTGCCATGGCTCCGGAAGAGCTGTATGCAAAAGACGGGAATTACCGCGGACCCAACGGCGGATATTCCGGCCATGAGTGGCTGCTGAGGCTTAAACGCAAGTATAAACGCATTATCTGGATGAATCCGAAGATGAGCCCTGTAGCGGCGCCCTGGCGTGAAGCGGAGACCGCCATAAAGGAGATATTCCCGATGCTGCCGCTTACCGTCAGCGGGCTGGATCAGGGTATGGATATATTAATGAAAAGGAATTGAAAGTAATCTGAAAAAAGTACTTGACATAAAAATATATCGTGGTTATAATAGGCAAGTGCGTGAAAGAAAGTGAGGTGACAAAAGATGTCAATATGTCCTAAAAATAAATCTTCAAAAGGCAGAAGAGATAAGAGAAGAGCAAACTGGAAGATGAGCGCTCCCACACTTGTTAAGTGCAGCAACTGCGGCAGCCTTATGGTTCCTCATCGTGTATGCAAGGTATGCGGTAAGTATAACAAGAAGGAGATCATTGCAGTTGGCGAGTGATCTTTAGCCGAAGCATAATTTATTGAATTTGTCTATAGCCGTTTCCTACAAAAGGAAGCGGCTTTTTTTGTGTTTTTTTCGGGCCGGAAATATGGTATAATTCTTAAGTCTAAAGAAACATGGAGGTTTACCGGATGGATCTGAGAAAAAGCAGCTGTTCTGATCTGCTTTATCAGCGTGGAATCAATTATTTTACAGGAGGTAAATATCATGCCTGAGTACAGGATCTTGCGTATGGGCAAGGATGAGAACGGGGCCGACCGCATAGGCGCGGTATCTGCTAAAAGAGGCCTTCTTGGGGAACTGCGGCTTGATTATGAGGCTGAGTCTGTTTCACTGAGTTATTTATGGGTTAAAGAACGAGAGCGGCGCAAGGGGATAGGCAGCGATCTGCTGCAGTCTGTTCTGGACATAGTTGCGCTGCGTGGCAGTTTTACCCCGCTCCAATGCAGCTTTGTACAGGGTGATACGCTTCCGCTTGAGTATTTTTTTGAAAACCAGCCTAATTTTTCACTTATCCATGATTCACATATTTTCAGGATCAGTCCAAAAGCGAGAAAAAAGAGTGAATTCTGGAAAAAACTGATCAGACATGTGGGAAAGGTGGATTATTTTTTTGAGCAGGATAAGCTTGTGCGTACCATGTTTCTTAAAAAGCTTGAGGAAAAAGGCTTTTCCGGATTTGTCGATCAGGATGATTCTTTGTATGAGGAACCGCTTTGTCTTGCTGTTGTAAAGGATGGTGAGATTAAAGCGGCTGTTTTATTTAAGAAACATGAAAAAGACGAGCTTGAGCTTTCGTTTGCGTATGCGGATGATGATTCAAAGATCAGACTGCCCGGGCTGCTGGCTGCGGCGGCCGAGTCCATAGATCATGATTATTCCGAGTCAAATCTGTGGTTCTGCGCGGTAAATGCGGAGTCGCATGCTCTGGCTGATCATTTACTGGAAGGTGACGATCAAAAGCTTATAGTTAAAGAAACGGTCTGCAGGGCATGCTGGCTGGGATGGAGCATAAAGGAAGTAAAAGACATTTATAGTATAGCCGGAAAAACAGCGTAAGGAGGCGCAGGATCAAGATGAGTGATTTCAAAGAAAAGAACAGATTGAAACTTAAGAAGAATGTCTATCAGGCTATTGAAGTTGAAGGAAGCGATTTTGAGAATATAGTTAAGACGGGGGAAGTCACCGAAAGTTATCGTTTTACCGAAGATGAAGGAGTGGAGATCAAAAAAGATATTCAGACACTCTTAAGTGAGCGTCTTGACGGCATGCCCGGAGACGATGCTCTTGAGCTGAAAAGTGCTGATGCAAAAAAGCTTGAAAAGCAGAATAAAAAGTATTCGGATAAAGACAGAAAAGACAGTGTGAAGCTGGCAAAATCGATACGCAAGGATAAGATGAAGGATCTTGCAAACGAGTACGAGAAAAAGAAAGCGTCTTATGCTAAAAAGGGTAAGACTTTAACCTGCCTGGAAGAGATAAGCTTCAAAGAGAAAATGATCAATCTTGATACCCAGGCGGCCGAAGCGTTCATCAAAGCCTATGCAATAATGAATGATAAAGAAAAAGTCGATCTGGCTATGAATAAGATGCGCAATCTGTACAGAAAGATCGGCGTATATATGGAATACCTCAGAGATGAGAACCATCTGCTGCTTGAACAGAAGCTTAAGATAGAAGGACTGGTGGCAAGCGCAAAAGATAAACTCACAGAATATCTGAACGATCCAAAGATCGTTGACTCACCGTATTTTTCGTGGAAGAAGATAGGGCCGGAATCCATGAAAGTAGAACCTGCGGCGCCGGCTGCACCACAGCTTGAAGTACAGGCTGCCGAAGAAGAGCAACATAATGAAGAACAGCAGGAGCGGCATGTGGAAGAGCAGCAGGAGCAGCATGCGGAAGAACGGCAGGAAGTGCCGGCTGCAGCTGAAGAAGAGAAAAAGGAAAAGGTGGCTCTGATCAACTTCAGCTGGAAGGATGAATTTGATGAAAAACTGGACGGCAGGCTTGGTGATGAGCAAAAGAAGAAAAATCTGGGCGAGTGGGTCGTGAAAGACCATAAGGAAGCTGTTAAAGCGTGGTTTTTAAAGCAGAATGCCATGACTGATAAGCAGTTCCTTGCCATGCTTATTGATGTTAACAATACCATAATAGGAAACAGGGGAGATCTGAGGACTTTATGCTGCGGTAAGGAGCTGGATGAGCTGACCCTGGAATTCAGCGGCCTTCAGGATAAGCTTGTAGACAGTATACTTAGCGGAAGCGGAAGCAGCATTTGTGATAAAAAAGTATTTAAAGATCTTACGGCCGATACCGTAAAAGAACGGTATAAAGCTGATTTTGAAGTATATAAAAAGAGAAAAGAAAAGCTTGAGAATGATCGGGATCTTGCACTTGACAAGCGTGGTGAAGATATCTGGAAGAGCAAGGCTATGCAGGCTCTTGTGATCGAAGGACATCTGGAAGATGAAGTTAAGATGAGAGATCTGAAAAAACAGATCTTGCTTACCGACAAGGCTATCAACGGTATTATTGCCAAAAACGGCATGATCCTGATGAGAGATAAGCTGAAAAAACGTCTTATGGCATTTTTGGGCGATCAGGCTCTTTTCGGAAATCTTAAGAATGTAAAAAATCTTACCGATCAGTACCTGAGCATGCTCTCGCTTTATGATCCGCTGATCGCCAAATTGCAGAAGGATTTTGACAGGGCGTATAAAAAGACGGTAAAAGGCGCTTTTTCCGAAAGCTTTGAAGTGGCTTCGCAGCAGTATCTTACCCAGTTTAACGATCTTGAAACGGATAAGGACCGCCGTGAAAACCTTGCGGACAGGCTTGAGCGAGTGGCAAAGTTTGAAGAGGCTTTTTCGAATAAATCGGAAGACCGCTTATATACCGCAGAAGAATGGAAAAAGCTTGTAAGTGAGGGGCGTAAGTACATAAGCAGCAAGTTAAAGACTTATCTGGTAAAGACGGATGAGAAAGGTGCGGAAGCCGAAGTTAAAGCTGCGATAAATGAGATCTTTGAAAGATGTGACAAACAATTTGAAAAGGACAGAAAGAAGATAAGCGGCGTTATCCCGTATATGAGCTGCAAAGAATATCTGAACGGCACAGATGTAACAGCGGATAAGACATCGACAGATCATAAGGGTGAAGATATAAATGCAATCCCCACATATGTTGACATGCTAAAGGGAGACGATCTGCTCGGAGATAAAGAACTTCAGCAAATGCTCAAGCTGAATAAGGAGGAGGTTGAGTTCCTCAGGGATAATCTTTCGGAGATCATTTCAAAAAGCGAAGAGCTCAGGGAAGCACTGCCTTTTATGAATGATATCAAAGGCATAGGGCAGCTTGATAAGCTTACACAGGTGCAGTATGAGAAGCTTCGCGACCACCTGAAAGAGAATCTGTGTAATGAAGCGGTTAAGAATGTTATTTCGGGACTCGAGAGAAAAGAGGGGCTTAAGCTGGATCTGGACAGCGCAAGAAGAAATATCCTGCTGAGGGCATTCAGTACGCGTCAGGATGCCGAGGGTATAAAAAAAGTCGTTGACGAAGAAAAATATGCGGTAAAACAAAGCTTCGACGGGCAGAAGACCAGGCTGATGATCAGGCTTGGCATGGAAACAACATTTAAAGAATCTGCCAATTACGGATTTAATGAGATACCTGAAACGCGGGCAGGCGGGGAAGTAATAACCAAGCGCAGACGCAATATGAAAAGAGCTGAAAAAGCATGGCAGAAGATCGAAGAACTCGGGCCTGAAGCTGTTGAGCAGATGAGGCGCTGGATACAGTCGGTTATAGGAGCAAAGAATACCCGGGGAGTGATCAGGAACAGAAATGCAAAATGCTTTGTTGCTTTCCTTTCGGGCATAAAAATACTGCCTTCGGATAGCTGGATCAAAAGAAAGTTCGGTTTCAGCGGTATAAATATCGAAAAGAATATCGCGCCGGAATATCAGGTGGATCCTGCTCTTAAGGCGGCTTATGAAAAGCGCTGCAAGGAAAGGGATCAGAAAAACGGCATAAACGGAAAGGTATATGATCTGGGGGATGATATCAAAGAGATATTTGCTCATGCTTTTGATGCCGGAGGTTTTATAGATGCGCTTGAAGGCGGAGCTAAGGAAACCGAGGTCAATGAGAAATGTGAATATGGCATAGAGCTTCTCCTTTGCGGGGCTCAGGATGTGCTGCTGGGACCCGGTGGAAAGCTGATAGACGGATTTTTCTCTAAAAGCAATGATGATTACAAGACGGCGATAGAACAATATGCCCGTTTTGCCATCGAGCGTATGGAACAACTTGATAAGGATCTGGAGGGGTACCCCGAAGAGGTAAGGAAACTTATGAAGAAAAAGCTTCGTAAGAGCTACCTTATTGCGCATGATGACCCTAAAAGCTTGATGGAAAAGAAAACCGAAGAGGTAAAGCGTCTGCAGGAAGAGATCGATTCACGTCAGAAGATCCTTGACGAAAACAGTAAAAAGCGCGCCAAGGAAGCGGAGGACAGGAAGAAGAAAGAAGAAGACGCACTCAAGGCTGAAAAGGAACGGATAAAAGCTATTGAACAGAGCATCAAGGCTACAGATGTAATAGTGGAAAAAGCCAACAATGCAAAAGACGCAGCTGAGAAAAAAGCGGCGGAGGTCAAGAAAGACGAAAAAGTCCTTAAGGCTGAGCTTAAAAAGAAGGCCGAGAAACGTATAGCGGAGCTCAAGAAGAAAGAAGCTGCAGCCGAATCCGAGCTTGAAGCAATTAAAAAGGAGTGTAAGGAGAAAAAGGATGTTGTAGATGATCATAAGAAAAAGCTGAAGTCAAAGAAAGAAAAAGCGAAAGATAAGAAAAAAGAGCTTGCAGACAAACAAAAGGCTCTGAAGGAGAAACAGGCGGATCTGGAGAAGAAGAATAATGCGGCCAAGAAGCCATCTCAAAAGGACCTTAAGAAGTTAAACGACAGTATTTCGTCGATAACTGAGGCTATAAAAAAACTGGAAGAAGAAGCTAAGCAGGCAGATGATGATATCGCGACTCTTAGCGACAGACTGAAAAAGGCTGATGATGAATTAAAAAAAGTAAGGGCAGACAGGGATAAGAAAGCTGAAGAAAAGAACAGGCTTACTGCAGACCGTAAAAGTGTAAAGGTTGAAAAGACTGAGGCTGAGCAGAAAGTTGAAGATGCTGTTAATGAGCTTAATGCAGCCAAAGCAGAGAAACAGCGGCTGAATAAAGAGCTGGAGGATGCCAGGAAAGCAATAGATGATGCTGTCACGGAAAGAGAAGCAAAAGAAGCTGCGCGTAAGAAGGAGGATGAAGATAACGAGCTTTATGAGAAGGCGGCTGCCGAAGAGGCAAATGAGCTTGATACTATACGCATAAATAAACTGCAGGAAGAGATCGGTGAGCTTGGAAAGAAGAAAGCGGAAGCCGATATGGGTAACTATAAGCTTATCGGAGCTTCGAGCTTAAGCGCGGTCCAAAAAGCGCTTAATGATAATGTGAGCAAAGAAGGCGTAATGAGTAAAGAGCTGCTTAAAATCGTCAGCCTTTATAAAGAGCGTATGGACAAACTTGAGAATTATGAAGGTGGAGAGCTTAAGAGCCTGTCTTCCCAGTTCTTTAACAATGATACGATACTGGGAGCCCTGATGGATCCTGCTGTCAGTGTTGCAGATAAGATGATAGAGCGGCTGTATGAGAAGTTTAAAGATCTTGCACTTGTGCTGGGCGGACGTCCGGAACACTTAAAGCGGCTGTTCCTTGAGGATCGGCTGGATGGCATACTTAAAAGTGATAAAAATGAGAGTAAGGATTACTGGAGCAAAGAGGTCGATGGTTTCGAGGAAAGATATTTTTCACAGATGAACGGTCAGAAAGGCTCTGTGAATAAAAATATTGAAAACGGCGAAAATATACTGAAAAAGTGGATAGAGAAAAACAGCAAAACATTTAAGGATTCGAAGAATGCATTTGCTTCATTTAAGGGAATGGTGCGCTGGGCGCTTGTTTCCGATCCCGACCTGATGACCGAACTGTATACCCAAAACGGCGCCGAGACTCTGTATACAAATATAACAACGAATTATAATCAAAACTATGCGCTTGTGGAAGATGCTTTCTACATGCAGATGCTTTTGCGTGAGGAAGGTGAAAAGATCAGAGCGGAAGAGAATGACGACGATGATATCGTCAGGATAGGAAATGCTTCCGTTAACAAAAATGAAATAAAAGAATTTAAAAATAACTTCATAAAAAAGCATGGAGAGCAGGCTGCAAATAAGGCTCTTAACGAATTCAGGAAGGAGATGGCCACCAGCGTGCTTACAAAGACGCATGATGAGCTGAAGGCTGAAATAGGGCAGAGGGCAGATAATTTCATAGCTGAATATATGCAGAAGGGATTCAAGCCCGAGGTGCTTAAGATCGAAAGCGAACTGGAAAGACTGGAGCACGAGAATAATAAAAAGAAAGCAAGGGCAGAAGCTGATAAGGCGCGCACGGAAGGTGAAAAGGCCTATGATAAGCTTTTGTACGGTGACGGACCAAACGGGGCTGAGCTCGCCACGCGTATCGCTGAGCTTTCAGGTGTGGGTTATTCTCTTGCTTACAGAGAGTTTGATCACAATCAAAGACCCAAGAGCGAAAAAGCTACAAAGAAACTTCTTGATAATGCGTATGCCGTGCTTAAGGAGAAACGCAATGGCGTTAAGGTTCCTGCTATATTAAATGAGTGTCTGGCTGAATACAAGATCCTGCAAAAGAAGATCGATGCCGGTAAGGATAATGCTGTTGAAGCCGAAGCGGAACGCCTGTGGAAGATACATGAATACGGAACGGGCGACGGGGAAGTGCCCGAAAAGGCTCAGGAGCTGTTTACAGTCTATATGGCCCGTTTCTGGACGGACGATAATGAAGAAAGCCTTAAAAAGCTTACTAAGAATTTTAAGAATTATTATGTATCGATAAACGATCTTCAGAGCGTAAAGCCCAGGGATCCCGTATTGGCTAACGAGCATGCGGTATTCTGCGAAAAGATGACTCTCCTGCTGTTTGAAAAGGGAGAGGATCTTAAGCTGGCCAGCCTTAATGCAAAGATCAAAAATCAGAAGCAGTACTTTATTCATGCTGAAAAAGTATTTGCGATCATGAAACAGGCTCTGGATGAGCATGAGCTTACCAGAAATTCGGATGAACTGTACAAAGATATGTATATGAAGGGCTTAAGCCAGTATCTGCGTGCGGATATCATCAAGAATCGTGCTGATGAGCCGGATGCAGAAGCTATAAAAGCAAAGATAAAAGCTGTTATGGACGACAGATATCTCCGCAGTGCGGTAAGCAATACCGATGTGGCTGTATCAAGTGTTGATTTCTATGAGAAGAATTCTTATCCGGGTTCTGTGAAGCTTAGGGATTTTGAACGTAAGATCAGGGATATGGCGGCAGAGCAGGGTGAAGAAGATCTTATAGCGGAATATAACTCGCTTTCTGTTGAACAGCGCCAGATGTTTGCCGTGGCTCTTTACAGTGCAAGGCAGGAGGAAACCGGCAGCCAGAGAGTCATCTACGGAGTTAAGGAAGATGAACTCAAAGCTATACGCGGAAAGTTTAAGGATTATATAAAAGGCAAAGAAGTCGAATTTGAGGCTGATTACGGCAAGAGCCTTCGTAAACTGATATCTAAGACTGCTGCGACCAAAGAGCATATGTCGGTAACCATGTTTAAGGAAGCTCTGAATTTTGTTAAGAAAGTTGAACAGAAAAAGGAAGAGCTTCGTCCTAAGGAATGGGATCGTATCGATGATGCAAAGACAAGTATTGAAACGGCGCGCAACGGTTTGCTTGCAGAATCGAGCATTAAGGACAATAAGCTGATCGATTCACCGCCTGCCAATATCAACGATTTTGTGAAAACCCTTGGACAGATAGCGAAGGATGATATTGCGCGGCAGAAAGGACGCGGTTTCTTTACAAAACTGGGCGAAGGTTTTGGAGCCAGAAGATGGGCTAAAGGTTTATCAATCGATAATCTGATGGAGAGCCTTAATTCGCTTAAACCCTATCAGATGCGTATGCTGGTATATGTTCTTCAGAACAGATCGGCGCTTGACTTCTCATCATCAGGCAAAGACGAAGAAAGCAAGATGTACACATATGCAAATAAGAAGAGGCGTTTTGCACTGATAGAGGAACTTACTGATGAAAGCAAGAATATGTATGCTTTGAGCGATGCTGATTCGGAAGAAATGGTTTCGAAAGCCATGCTGTCGCTTTTGAGCTATCAGATAAAGGATCATGAAGCGCTTACGGAAGACAGGCTTACCGCGGATGATTATGCGGAAGGGGCATTAAGCCGTTATGAACTGCTCGACTGGAAGCTGCTGTATCATGCACTGGATCTGGTGAATGAGATCGATACCGAAAGACTGAGGATGAGAACGGTACAGCAGGCGTCGCAGTACTTTGTTGAGGATGCGGAAAAGACTGCGGCCAATAAGAGGGATGCTGCGCAGAAAGCATACATACAGAAGAAGGATACAGTTGAGGAAACTCAGGAATCCTTTGAGAAATTCATAATGGATATGGCCGAGCAGGATAAGTATACAAACGGCGGCGACAAGGATCTGATCGAAGCACTGATGAGCGGTTATATGGCGCTTACCGAAAAGGAAAAAGTGCTGTTTGTCAGAGCTTTGGAACACAGGGATATCCTGGATATATCCCAGAGGAATCTGTATAAGAACTTCCTGGGTACGGAAGACCGTGACTATGTGAATGCACAGGGCCGTGATGAACTTATAGATGAGTATATGGGAAATGCCAGCGGACCTGAAGGACGTGTGGCACTTAAGAAGGATTCATACGGAAATGCTTTTGTTTCGCTTCTCAGCACCCAGATCAATGATGATATGGACTTTAGCAGCGCCGATCAGATCAACTGGGCCGGCAAGAAGATAACCGTAGATAATCAGCTTCTGGTATTTAAGAGAAAGACTGCCATGGACTGGAAGCTTTTTGCAAGAGCGCTTCAGTTTGTGACCAGAGCGTCGAATGAGACGCAGATGGCATCCGGTGATAATGAGCTCTACAGGACTACGGGTGATGTTTCCAAGCATGGACGTATGAGTTTTGACAGAAGCTTCCTGCGTTCCAACCTGCACAGGACAGGCGGAAGGCTGGCACGTTTCCTGGCATCCCAGGCTTTGGATGTAGCCAAAGAAAAGCTTGGCTGGCTCGATACGCTGGCTGATCTGAGTGAATTTGTAGTAAACGAAGAAGTGAGCAATTTCCTCCACGATACGGTAAGTCCTTTTGTTAAGGAAAAAGAAGAGGGCGACGACGATGACGAAGATGATGATGACGACGACGGTGATGACGGCAACGAGGCAGTAGAGGAAAAAGAAAAGGAAGCCGGTGAAGGCGGAGGCGAGGCAGCGGAAGGCGCCGAAGAGGAGAAAGAAAAAGAACCTGCCGCAGCCGTACCGCTTAACGAAGAAGAAAAGAAGAAAGCCGAAGAGGAAGACAAGAAAAAGAAAGAGGACGAAAAGAAGAAGGAAGAAGAGGAGAAGCTCGAGGCAGAGAGGAAGAAAGAGTCTAAATTCCTTAAGAATATGTCGACTCTTTCCGAAACCTATTCAAATCATAAGGATGAGATAATCAAGATATCCGGCAACTTAAAGACGGTTTATAAGGATGTAGGAAAAGAGCTTTTCAAGGAATGGTTTGGAAAAGAATCCGATCGTGAGGTTGCGGAAAAAGATAAGCTGAGCGAGAAACTTGAAGGTGTCGAGGTCGAGGGCGAAAAGAAGATAGAAAATGTATTTGACGCTGTGGAAACGGCATTTGATAAGGTTGACGAGATCCTTGATAAGCCCGGCGAGATACTTGGCAGACTCAGCACAGAAGACTTTGGTCTGGTAGGAACCATCTATAAGTATGCAAGCATGGGTACGGGCTATGCGATGATGGGCAAGGAATACCTGGATAAGTATCTGAGGGATTCGCCGGAAATGCTTGAGACCATCGATAATGCGATAAAGAATTACCTTGGAGGATTTGTCAGCACCAAGGCTATAGGAGAGTGGTATACCGATAAGATAGACGGAAACATAAATAAAGGCATACATATCATACTGGATGAGCGCATTCCCGAGAATGTAAGGAATTTTATCAGCGGACTTTGCGATAAGGTAAAGACCAGCGAGGATCTTCTCGGGAAGATATCCAAGTATATCGATCCGGCAACGGGCATACTGGTGGCGTTCAAAGGCATATATGATAATGCGATGAATATCAGCAAGCTTAAGAAAGTCAAGAATGAAGCCCTGGAAAACCGCCAGGAAGATGAAAAGAAGCTTGATGAAGGCAAACGTCTCAGAAATAAGGAGCAGGAGGAGCAGGTTCATAAGCATAAGGCTTTGAATGTGGCGCTTCTGCAGGCAGCCAATGATACAACCCAGTATGAACAATACAGGGAGATAATGGGCAATGTAAGCGAGATCGTCGGCAAGGTGGGTGACATACTTACCACGGTTGACGAGAAGATGAGTATTGTAGGACTGGGTATCGATACGGCGGTGACTGTTTTCCAGAAAGCCATAGACTGCGCAAGCTTTATCATGCATTGCATTAACGACAAAAAGATGCTCAAAGACTGGTTTAACGGCGCAGGCAGGGATATCGCAGAGCGTATGGAAAGCGGAAAGAATATTTATGCAGAAAAGAGCAGCGTAAAGGTAGGACCTGCGCTTGAGGAACAGATAGCTGTACAGGATAATAAAGAAGAGCAGAAGGATATGCTGCCCACTCTGTTAGAGAACATTCGCGCGGACAAGCGGGGCAAGGTCAAAGTATATGACAGCGGAGATGTTAAATTCACCCGACGTGCAATGGGCTTTGAGAGCAACGAAGAGCTTAACTGCTACATGGCGCTCAATATGGTACATGCGCTTCTCTTCTCAGCAAGCGATTACAACACGCTCAAAGAACCCCAGCTGCTGGCGAAGGTTACGATGACGGTGCTTGGCTTTGAAGACAGCATAGGCAAGACCGATTCCGAAACTGCAATGGGTATCTATAAAAAACTGAGACAGTGATGTGAAAAAGCGCTTTGGCGCTGAAGCTGTATTTGAAAGGACAGGGGGCACATAAGTCCCCTGTCTTATTTTCCTTGATTTTTTTATGTATTTTTAGTAAAATATAAGCTGATTTTTTGTGTAAAGATTCTTTTAGATATATGGAAGAAGATTTACATAAGAGGAGGTTATTATGAGCGAGACGGTCAGAGTAGCAGTGGATGCCATGGGCGGTGACAACGCGCCTGTAGAGATCATTGCAGGCGTAATGGATGCGCTTAAGGATGCGGAAGATGTGATGATCTATCTTGTGGGCAAGGAGGATGTCATAGGAACAGAGCTGTCGAAATACAGCTATGATGAAAAGCGTATTGAGGTGGTGCATGCTTCAGAGGTTATAGAGATGGCGGAGCCTCCGGTAATGGCCGTAAGAAGGAAGAAGGATTCCTCCATAGTTAAGGCGCTGAATTTAGTAAAGGACGGCACCTGCGACGCCTTTGTTTCTGCCGGATCATCCGGGGCCATTCTTGTAGGAGGACAGCTTATAGTGGGACGTTTAAACGGTGTTGAACGCGCTCCGCTTGCGCCCATCATACCTACGGAAAAAGGCGCTTCTTTGCTGATCGACTGCGGCGCTAATGTGGATGCGCGTGCCGAGCAGCTGGTGCAGTTTGCGAGAATGGGCAGCATATATGCCGAAAATGCCCTTGGTATTGAAAAACCGCGTGTGGGAATAGTCAATATCGGCGCGGAAGAGGAAAAGGGCAATGCTCTTGTAAAAGAAACGATCCCTCTTTTAAAGGAATGTGATGATATCAATTTTATCGGCTGCATAGAATCAAGGGATATACCTTTTGGCGCGGCCGATGTTATACTGACCGAAGCCTTTGTGGGCAATGTCATACTTAAGCTTTATGAAGGTGAAGCCACATTTATTCTTAAGGCCTTAAAGAAAGGCATGCTCTCAAATACGAGGAGCAAACTGGGAGCTATGCTCCTAAAGCCGGCTTTAAAAGAAGTACTTAAGGACTTTGATGTAAAACAATACGGCGGAGCGCCTCTGCTGGGACTTAACGGTCTTGTCGTAAAGACTCACGGATCCGCCGAATCGGTGGAAGTAAGAAATTCAATACTGCAATGCCGCACATTTAAGGCGCAGCGCATAAACGAAAAGATAAAGGAAAAGATGAAGCTGGGCAGTGAAGATGGAGTATGAAGTATTAAAAAAATCAATCGAAAAGATACTCCGGGTTTATAACGGGGAGATCCTGCCGGAAGCTACTTTTGAGACCGAGCTGGGTGCTGATTCCATAGATATGGCACAGATAATGAAGCTGGTTGAAGAAGAGCTTGCCATAAAACTGCCTGTTGATGAATGGGCAGCCTGTGGGACGGTCGGCGATGCGCTTAAGCTCATATTACGGGTGAAGAATAATGAATGATCCTGAACGTATAGAGCTCGTTGAGCGGCGCAGCGGCTATGTTTTTAAAGACAAGCAGCTACTGATCACGGCTCTCACCCACTCATCCTATGCACATGAGCGAAAGATCAACAAGACAGAGTGTAATGAGCGGCTGGAATTTCTGGGCGATGCGGTCTTAGAGCTGATAAGCAGCAGATTTCTTTTTGGCAGATATCCTAAACTACCCGAAGGAAAACTTACATCCATGAGGGCGGCAATGGTAAGCGAGAAGCCTCTGGCACGGTGCGCTGCGGCGTTAGGCCTTGGTGAGCTGATATTGCTGGGTAAGGGAGAAGAAGCAGGGGGAGGCAGAAGCAAACCTTCGGTCACTTCCGATGCATATGAAGCTCTGATAGGCGCCATTTATCTGGACGGCGGCTATGAAGCTGCCAGAGAGTTTGTTGAACGGGAGGTAATGAGTGAGAGCGACAGGCATCTGACGGAGAAAGACCCGAAGAGCGCGCTGCAGGAAATGCTGCAGGGGAAAATGGACGTCCGTATCACTTATGAGCTCTTAAGCGAGACAGGGCCCGATCACGACAAATGTTTTGAGGTCGAAGTAAGGGTTAATGATAAACCCTGCGGCAGGGGCACGGGGCGCAATAAAAAGAGCGCGGAGAAAGACGCTGCCGCACGGGCATGCGAATACTGGAAGAAGGAACTTGGAAGATAATGTATTTAAAAAGTATTGAAGTTCAGGGCTTTAAGTCCTTTGCAAATAAGATAAGATTTGAGTTTCATAACGGAATAACGGGAATAGTAGGGCCTAACGGCTCGGGTAAATCAAATGTCGCGGACGCCGTACGCTGGGTTCTGGGCGAGCAGCGCATCAAACAGCTGCGTGGCGCTTCCATGCAGGATGTCATTTTTTCCGGCACCGAATTAAGAAAGCCGCTGGGTTATGCTTATGTTGCCATTACACTGGATAATTCGGACCATAAGCTGCCTGTTGATTTTGATGAGGTTACGGTAGCCAGAAAGATATATCGTTCAGGCGAAAGCGAATATCTCATGAACGGCAATGTCTGCCGCCTTAAAGATGTTAACGAGCTCTTTTATGATACAGGTATAGGTAAGGAAGGCTATTCCATCATAGGACAGGGTCAGATCGACCGCATCCTTTCGGGAAAGCCCGAAGAAAGACGTGAGCTTTTTGACGAGGCTGCAGGTATAGTCAAATTCAAAAAGCGCAAGGCCACTGCAGTTAAGCAGCTTGAAGATGAAAAGCAGAACCTGACTCGCGTAAACGATATCTTATCGGAGCTTGAAAAACAGGTTGGTCCTTTGGAGAAACAGTCGGAGAAGGCTCATGAATACCTCAAGAAAAAAGAGGAGCTTAAGCGTCTGGATGTTAATCATTTCCTTTTAGAGAGCGACAGAAAGTCCGGTGTTCTTAAAGAAACAAAGGATAAACTGCAGATAGTAAATGACGACCTCGAGAGCCATAAGACCCGGTTAGAGACCATAAGAAACGAATATGACAGGATCTCTGAAGAACTGACAGGGCTGGAGGAAAAGCTTGATGAGGCAAGGAATGAGCTGAGTGATGCAGGATCGGCGCGTACCAGACTCGAAGGACAGATAGCGGTTTTCAATGAGCAGATCAATTCGGCAAAAAACGGCATAGAGCATTTCAGCAAGCGCATAGATGATCTGAATGCTTCATTAGAAGAGAAGCGTAAAGAAAAGGCGGAGCTGGATAACGGAAAGGCCGGCGTTGATGACATACTGAAGGAAGCTCAGGAAAAGCGTGATAAGGAAAAGGCTGCATTAAACGAGATCCAGAACAGGATCGAGAGCATAAGTCAGGCTATAGAGAACGATAAAAACAGCATCATCGAAATGCTCAATGAGCGCGCAAATGTCCGCAGTTCCAAGGAAAGATACGACACCATGCTCGAACAGAGCCAGGTCAGACGTTCCGAGCTTAATTCGCGTTTCCTGCAGGCCAGGACAGATGAAGAAGAACAGCAGAACATCATAAGCAATCTGCGTAATGAATTTGAAGAGATAAACAAGAGGATCAAGGATCTTGATTACGAGCGCGAAAAGAAAGAAGAGCGCAACGGAGAGATCCATGATGAACTGGGAAAACTGGATGCGCAGCTGCAGCAGTGCCAGGTGGCTTATCATCAGGATAAGAGTAAGCTGGAATCCATTTCCAATATGACAGAGCGTTACGAAGGTTATGGTAATGCCATACGCCGCGTAATGGAGAAAAAAGCCGAAGATAAGGATGTTGTCGGCGTTGTTGCTGATATAATCCGTGTGGATAAGAAGTATGAGACGGCCATTGAGACGGCTCTTGGCGGCAACATTCAGAATATTGTAACAAGGGATGAAGCCTGCGCAAAGCGCATGATCAGATTCCTTAAAGAGAATAAGGCAGGACGTGCAACCTTCCTGCCGCTTACTTCGATAGAGCATCCCCAGAAGTTTAAGACCCCCGAGGTGTTGAATGAAAGGGGCGTCATCGGTATGGCAGATGAGATAGTCGACACCGATCCCGAATACATAAATGTTGCAAAGAGCATGCTGGGGCGCATAGTTGTTGTTGATAATATGGACAACGCTCTGGTCATAGCCAGAAAATATGATTACGGCATCAGGATGGTCACGATCGAAGGCGAGCTGCTGGTTCCCGGTGGTGCCATCAGCGGCGGTTCCTTTAAGAACAGCTCCAATCTCTTAAGCCGCAGGCGTGAGATGGATGAGCTGGAGAATAAGGTTAAAGAGGCACTCAAGAAGATAAACGGCTTTATGGAAAGTATTGAGTCTTTAAAGACTGAAAGAAACAGGCTGCGCGTAGAGATAGAGGATGCAAAGGTCAAGAGCCAGAAAGAATTTATCAACTTAAATACCGCAAATCTTAACCTTCAGAAAGCACAGGAAAAGATCGATGCGACCACAAAGGGCGTGGACGATCTGAACCGCGAACAGGGCGAGATCGAGCAGCAGGTTAAGGAAATAAAGGAAAAGCAGGTAGAGATAGCGGAAGCGCTCAAAGGCTTTGCCGGTAATGAGAAAGAGATAAATGACCGTATCGAGGCGGCTCAGCAAAAACTTGATGAAGAGCGCGATAATGAAACTGCCCAGGCCATGACAGTGACCGAATGCGAAGTTGAGCTGGAGAAACTCCTTCAGAAGCAGCAGTTTGAGGCGCAGAATGTGGAGCGCATCGATAACGAGATAGAGCGTCTGGAAAAAGAGCTTAAGGAAGCTCAGGACAGCATAAGCAGCAATAATGATAACATTAAACAGAGAGAAGCGGATATAGAGCAGATAAAGCTCACTATAGAAGCCAGCTATACCGCAGAAGAAGATTCGAAGAATAAATTAAAGGACCTTCAGAATCAGAAAGACGAACTGGGCGAAAAACAGAAGGGCTTCTTCAGCCAGCGTGAAGAACTTTCGGATAAGTTAAACGGACTTGATAAAGACGCATACCGTCTTAATGCGCAGCTCGACAAACTGCATGAAGAACTCAACAGCATGACGGAGTATATGTGGAATGAGTACGAACTTACCCTCGAAGATGCAGCCAATATGCGTGATGAGGCTCTGGATGATCTGGTATTCATAAAGCGAAGCATTGCGGAGATCAAGGACGCCATCAAGCGTCTCGGAGATGTAAATGTAAATGCCATCGAAGATTATAAGGCCGTCATGGAGCGATATACCTTCCTTAAAGGACAGCATGACGATCTGGTCAATGCCGAGAAAGAGCTTCTGGGTATCATAGATGAACTTGATACTGCGATGCGCAAGCAGTTCGCTGAAAAGTTTGATGAGATAAAGAAGGAATTTGACAAGGTATTTAAGGAGCTCTTTGGCGGCGGTAAAGGCACACTGGAGCTCATGGAGGAAGAAGATATACTTGAAGCGGGCATACGCATCATAGCCCAGCCACCCGGAAAGAAACTGCAGAATATGATGCAGCTCTCCGGTGGTGAAAAGGCTCTGGCGGCTATCGCGCTGCTCTTTGCGATACAGAATCTTAAGCCTTCGCCTTTCTGTCTGCTCGACGAGATAGAGGCGGCGCTTGATGAGAGCAATGTAGGACGTTATGCAAGTTAT
>CAMOEK010000029.1:0-21348 GCA_946612125.1 uncultured Lachnospiraceae bacterium
TTCGGACAAACGGTTTTCAAGACCGCCTCGTTATGACCGCTTCGATACCTCTCCAAAGCCTGCGCTTTTTTATCGCGCAACAGATATATTACCAGATGCATGAACCGGTGTCAATGTTTTTTTAAAGGAGCGCCTTCGCTTTTTTCATTCTTTTTTTTCGCCATTGATCGCTACCTCTTTCTGTATTTTATATTTTTTCTTTCAGGATCCACTCTGCGTATGCCATATCCTCAGGTGTTGTGATCTTGATATTTGTATACTCCCCTTTATACAGGTGTACTTTTGTATCTGTCAGCAATTCAACTATCATAGCATCGTCGCTGATCTCCACGCCCTTTTCAAGCAGCGCTCCCTCTTCTTTTTCAAGCCTTTCATAGGCAGTCTTTATAAGCGGCGCCTTAAATACCTGGGGCGTCTGCATCTGCCATACGTTTTTTCTGGGCGGCGTATTATTTACAAAGTCATTTTCATCTGCGATCTTCACCGTATCCTTTGCCGGTACAGAAACTATCGATGCCCCGTATTTCTTTACATCTTCCAGCACGCCTTCAAGCACGCTTCCGCTGATAAAAGGCCTGGCTCCGTCATGTATAAAAATATAGTCCGCATCGGCACTGACCGCTTTCACTCCGTTCATAACAGAATGATAGCGCTCCCTGCCTCCGCAGACTATCTTCTTTACTTTTTTTAAAGCATATTTATCTACTATCTCTCTACGGCACATTTCTTCATCGCCCGCGCCGCAGACCAGCACGATCTCATCCACAAAGCTGTCTTCAAACGCCTTGAGCGCATAATAGATCAAAGGATGCCCGTAAAGTTCCATATACTGCTTGGGCACATCTGCGCCCATGCGTTTCCCGCTTCCACCAGATAATACTACCGCTGCATTGTTCAAATCCGTTCCCCCAGTCTGAGGGCCGGCATGGCATTCAGATCAAGACCGTGCCGCACTCCTTTAATATATTCAAAATACGCCGCAGAGCCTATCATTGCCGCATTGTCAGTGCAAAGCACAGGCGGCGGGCAATAAAACTCCACCGCTCTTTCCCTGCATGCGTTTTCAAACGCCGCGCGCAGATGTCTGTTGGCAGCAACGCCGCCCGCTATGGCAAAACGTTTTTCACCGCCCTTTTCCAGCGCCAGCATCGAATGCTCAACCAGCACATCGACCACAGCTTTCTGGAAGGAAGCCGCCACATCCGCTGTATTGACTTTCTCTTTCTTCAGCGCGCATGAATTAAGATAATTCAACACTGCAGACTTGAGCCCGCTGAAAGAAAAATCAAATTCCGATCCGTCTACTTTTGCTCTCGGAAAAGCTATTGCCTCTGCATCGCCTTCGTTTGAAAGAGCGTCTATCTTGGGACCGCCCGGATATCCTAACCCTATAGCCCTGGCCACTTTATCAAAAGCTTCTCCCGCAGAATCATCACAACTGCGCCCCAGTATCTCATATTCACCATAATCTTTTACCCTGGTCAGGGTAGTATGTCCTCCGGATACTATAAGACAGGGAAAAGGCGGCTCAAGTTCTTTAAACTGCAGAAAATTCGCACATATATGGCCTTCTATATGATGCACTCCTATCAGCGGTTTACCCGCTGCAAAGGCCAGACCTTTTGCAAAAGAGACTCCCACGAGCAGCGCTCCCACAAGTCCCGGGCCGTAGGTTACCGCCACCGCGTCGACCTCATCAAGCGTAACGCCTGCATCTTTAAGCGCCTTGTCTACAACCCTGTTGATCCTCTCCGTATGCTTGCGGGATGCTATCTCCGGCACCACGCCGCCATAAAGCGTATGTATGTCTATCTGTGATGAGATAACATTTGAAAGCGCCTCACGGCCGTTAATCACAACAGCCGCTGCTGTCTCATCACAGGAAGATTCGATTGCAAGTATTTTAATATCTTTCATGGTATTCATCATTAAGGTCCTTCGCTTCACGCACTATGATGCGGCTTATAATCCTACGTTAGGCAGAGGCGCGCCGGATGAGCTCTCCGCTTCATCCTCTTCCTTCTTAAATCCCAGGATCTTCCAATGCCCCTCTTCGTCCCTTCGCATAACGTATACATAACGCACGACAGGGTAATATATGGTGCCGCTCTTCATCTGCTTCATGGTAAATGTGTCATATAATCTGGCGCATTCATACCCTTCATGCTCAAAATAAAATACATCCATAGACGGCGTAACATCAATATTATAAATGGTCGTGCCGTAATCGCCCTGAAGCTTGAGATTTGCGATATCCTTTTTGAGCTGTTCAAAGTACTGATCATTTGTCTGATTCGCCACAAGCTCTGCATCAAGCATGCCACGGCTTATCTGCGCCAATGCTCTTAGCTCATCTTCAGTATAATCCTCATTATAGAAACAGATCGTTATATCGTTATAGTATTTCAAAAGCTGTACCGGAGTCGAAGGGTAATCCTTATATGCAGCCTCTGCTATCAGCTTTTGAGTCCTGGTCATATCTTCGATGCTGCGCGCTGCAGCCTGATCAGTCGAAGTCTCCTCCTTATTACGGCGCGATAAAGCAAGGTAGACCCCTACCAGGACTACCACTATAAAGATCATCATCACGATCGTCTTTACATGCTTTCTCATTTAATCTTCATCAAATACAAGATCTACGCTCATGCCGTCTTTACCGGCTTTGGCTGCCGGAAAAATAGCTCTTACTGCATCCATATACTGTTCAGGTCTAAACAACGACGGGCTGTAATGCGTAAGCCACATCTCTCTGGGCTGCGCCTTTGCCGCCAGCTGCGCCGCCTCGATAAACATCATATGTTTATGCTCCAGAGCCTTCTCAAACTTATCCGCTTCACTGTACATGCCTTCACAGATAAACAGATCGGCATCCTTTGCATTCTCTACTATACTGTCGGTGGGTCTGGTGTCAGTGGAATAAGTCACCTTAAGCCCGCGGCGTTCCGGCCCCATTACCATTTCGGGTGTATAACGACAGCCGTCCTCCTCTATGATCTGACCGTGCTGCAGACGGTTCCAGTATTTAAGCGGAATCCCGGCATCTTTTGCCGCCTGCGCATCAAAGCGCCCCTGCCGCTTTATCTCCACGCTGTATCCGTAACAGGTAACATTATGATTTACTCTGAAAGCCCTGATGATACCGCCTTCAAACTCTATCTCCTCTGACGCTTCCTTTATCTCATGAAACTTTATCTCAAAGGGCAGTTCGGGAGCGATCACCCTGAGAGCGCTCACCACACGTTCGAGACCGCGGGGGCCTATCATCAAAAGCGGTTCTGTTCTGTCGGAATTCCCCATGCTCAAAAGCATGCCCGGCAGTCCGCTTATATGATCCGCATGATAATGCGTAAAGCACATTATCCCTATAGGATTGGGGCTGTACCCCGCCTGGCGCAGGGCTATCTGCGTACCCTCGCCGCAATCTGTCAATATACTGAGCCCGTTATATCTTACGAGCATCGATGTAAGATATCGCCGGGGCATGGGCATCATGCCGCCTGTCCCTAACAGACACACTTCAAGCATGAATCAGCTTTCCTTTCTGTACCAATATACCAGTCCGTCTTCAGTCGGATCCAAATAACACTTTTTTATGCGGCCTTCTTCCTTAAATCCCAGTTTTTCATAAAGGGTCCTGGCCGGCTTATTTGACTCTCTTACTTCCAGCACGACAGCATCTATACCGGACTTTTCGCCCTCTGCCATCAGACTCTTTAAGAGTCCCTCCGCTATGCCCCTGCGCCTGCGCGCCGCATCAACGGAAACATTTAAAAGCTCCGCTTCCGGCGGGGAACAGATCAATCCGGCAACGCCCACCGTAACTCCGTCATCTTCCGCCACAAAGTAAATGCGTTCCTCCATCTCAAGACATTTTTCAAAGTCTTCCTTAAGCCAGGGTCTTGAGAAGGCTGCCGCTTCCAGCGCGGCTACGGCATCAAGATCAGCCTTACGCATCCTGCGATATATCAAAGCCATCACTTATCTCCGCGCGCCAGACGTTCTTCGCGTTCGCGCTCTGCCTGACTGCGCCTTAAATAATCAGGCGCGAAATCCTCTGCCGCTATGGCTTCCATACCTTCAGCCAGCATATCCGCCGCCCTCTGCGCCACGCACGCAGCGCTCTGGTAACGCAAATGTGCCGGGGCGATCATGCATCGATCACCAAGCGCAGCCCTGAGCCTGTCGGCGTGCACATCTACACCATCACCCAAAAATATTACATCACCCTCTGTTTCCGCCAGCCTGTCAAGCTGTTCATCCAGCGCGAGGGCCTCTCCTTTAAACAGCTGTTTAAACGCTCCCTTTTCAAATCTGTAGATACCGCTGTAAACCTGGCCTCTGCGCGCATCCATTACCGGACATATAAGGGCGCTGCTGCCCCAGAAACGGTAAGCCAGTCCTTCAAGCGTAGGCACCGGCATCATCCTGCAGCCCAGTGCAAAGGCCATGCCTTTAGCCGCAGCCGCGCCTATTCGCAGTCCCGTAAAAGAGCCCGGCCCCGACGCCACCGCTATGATATCCGTTTTATCAAGTTCATATTCCGTCCGCGACTTAAGCTCTTCCAGCATGGGCATGAGTGTCTGCGAATGGGTAAGTTTGTGATCTATGCTGTATTCCCCGGTTATGCGCCCGTTACTTATAACTGCCAGCGATGCCACGCCTCCGGACGAATCCAGTGCCAGTATATTCATGATTCCACCCTTATAATGCGGTGATCAAAATCTCCGCTCTTATCCTTTTCGATAATTATCCTTATGCAGCCTTCGGGAAGAAGCTCTTCGATCAGCTCCGACCATTCTATAAGGCATACTCCGTCGCCGAAAAGATATTCATCCAGTCCCACTTCCTGCATTTCTTCAGGATCCTCTATACGGTAAACATCAAAATGATAAAGCGGCAGTCTGCCACCCTCATATACCTGAAGAAGCGTAAAAGTAGGGGAACTCACCGGTCCTTCTATCCCCAGGCCTCTTGCAAAGCCCTGGGAAAAAACAGTTTTTCCGGCGCCCATCTCCGCCCTGAAAGCATAGATCATCCCGGGTCTTGCCTCTTTGGCAAGCGCCTCCGCTATGCTCCTGGTCTCCTCTGCACTTTTGCTTTCAAATACTCTCTCGCTCAATATCTTATCTTTATCCTCTTAGGTTCCATATGTCTCGCTATCACGCCTATAAGCGCCGATGCGCCTCCGGGGATCTGCTCTCTCGGAAAGATAGATGCATTGTTTTTCCCGGTATATATTATGATGCTCTTTTTGGTGGATACAGCCTTTCTGCAGCCGTCCCATTCAACACTGCTCTTAGCATCATCCTGCCTGACACTAAAGCCTTTTTCCGTAAATCTGTACTTAAGTGGCCTTTTATAAGCCGGATTTGTAAGCATCACCATCTTTGAACGTTTAAACAATGTGATCGGCAGATATACCAGCACTATCACACCCATTATAAGATACAGCCATCCGCCGTAGCAAAAGAACATAATGATGCCGAATGCTCCAAAGCAGCTGCCGATAAGCCCCACTGCCGACGAATAGCTGTGACGCAGCAGGTAATCATAAAGCACGCCCGATGACATCATAACTTCAAATTCAAGTTCAGCTTCGCCTTCTTCGGCTTCTTCTGCAGACTCAGCGCCCGTATCCTCTGAAGCCGCTCCCGACTCTTCTTCCATGCCTCCCGCGTTCTCCGGAAGTGTCTCCTGCACACTGTCTTTCTGCACGTTTATCTCGTCCGTTTTTTCTATTTCTTCCGCCATAAACCGTATATTATCTCCGCAATCCCGGATACAGGTAAAACAAGCTGTTCAATACCGCCCCGGATAATATGTATAATTTTGACAATAAAAAAACTGCCGGAACATAGTTCCGACAGTTATCATAACAGAAAACAGCAAAAAAATCAATTAAGACAAACTTTCTTCACACTTTACATAATTATTTTTCCGGTAACCCGGAGAGCGTGGTCTTTACTGATCTGCGCTCTTTGCCTCGGAAGTTTTAACGCGCTCGGGCGCACTCTTGAATATCGGGCTGAGGCGCTTATATACAGCCAGGCAGACCACCGAATCAGCAGCTCCCTTTATCAGGTTAAGGGGCGCCACGCAGGCTACAACAAAGCTCACAAGTCCGCCGCCTGCAAATTTGTTTACTTCCGCTCCCATTGCCAGTATAGCCTCCATAGGCATACCATAAAGCGCTGCAAATGCAGGAAGCAGATACAATGCGTTAAATGTGGTACCGAACACGGTCATTATCAGGGTTCCGCTGACGAGCGCCGCTACCGCAGTACCCTTGGTCTTCTTAAACGAATAGATGATGCTGGCAGGCAGTACCAGGCTGCAGCCAACCGCAAAATTAGCGAACTCACCCACAAACGCAGTGCTTGTATTCTTGATCACAAGCTTGATCATTACTTTAAGGAACTCCATTACTACCGCCGCTGCCGGGCCGTAAGCAAAGCCTCCTATCAGAACAGGCAGTTCGGAAAAATCCAGCTTGTAGAAAGGCGGCGCAAAGGGCATGGGGATCTCAAAAAGCATGATCACGCCGGAGAGAGCCGAAAACATCCCGCACATTACCAGTTTGCGCGTTGTGAACACACGGCCGGTCTCACCGTTCTTTTTCCTTGTGATCTGCTCAAAGATCACTGCCAGCACAAAGAGGCCTGCTATGATCGCAAGGATCCCGCCCACATAGCCTGCGTTTTCTGACACATTCTGCAACAAAGTTTTTTCTTCCATACTTTTTTCCTCCAAAAAGTGATTTTTATTGTGATCACATCGAAAAAGCCCCGGGCAAATGCCACGGGGCGAGAAAACAGAAAAAAAGCTGTTCCTTCTCTCATCCGGACTTAAAGCCTGCGCTTAATACCGTCGGCTCCGGGATCACACCGGATCGGCCGCTTAAACTGCGGTTCGCGGGCTAAGGGCTTATGCCCCATTACCGCCGGTGGGGAATCTCACCCCGCCCCGAAAGATCACGTGAAGATAATATATCATGTATGCCTGCCTGTCAAGCAGAAGCTTATAAATATGTGTTATGTGTTATCTACAATCCCATAGGATCTGTTGTCCAGATACTCATATCGCATTTGCCGTTCACACCGGGCACACTGCCGCTGTCAGTATACTGCCAGCATTTGAACTCGTAAGGGAAATACAGGTACTCCGAATAAAAAGCATACCACAAGGGCAGGTCTCCGATCCTGGACTGGTCCAGGTAATGGAAGTAGACCAGAAGCCCTGTATACAGCATGGGCTTGTAGCCCGCCTGTCTTACTTCGTCAACAAACGCCAGTGTCACATCCGTACGGGTCTTCATATCCAGCGCATCCGCACGGGCTTCGTCATAATTGATATGTTCTACATCAATGACTATAGGCAGATCGGGCGTATAACCGTTCAGATGGTTTATGCAGACGCGCGCTTCCTCCCTGGCCTCGGCTTCGTTAACAGCCTCAGAGAAGAAATAGACGCCGAACTTGATGCCTGCTGCCGCAGCGCCTCTGATATTATCATCCACATATTTATCTTCTACAAGTTTGCCGCTGCCATAGCCGCGGTAACCGGCGCGTATCATCGCATACTTTATTCCGGATGCAGCTACCTTGTTCCAGTCAATGACACCCTGGTACTCGGACACATCTATCATAGGTATGCCCTTATCGACACCGTCAACCATATAATGGATGGTGCCGTCATCATCCTTTACGATCTGGTCCTCCCTGATGGTATTACGCGGTCTGTTATCCAGCAGAGGTGCAAATTCATAAGTATCCTTATCTACGGTATAAAAAGCATAATCCTTAAATACGGCCCTTACCGCTGTCATCGGGCCGCCGCCTTCCTTCAATGCTGCTGCCATCATGACATCCCTTAGATCCTGAACGCTCTGCGGGACTACCGATGCAGCCGGCTGCGAAGCCGTAGTCTGAAGCTGCGGTGTGACAATATCCGCGCTTACCTGTAAAACAGGCTGCTCATCCGCTATAAGTTCATCTTCCGAGACAGAAGGTTTTTCGACAGCGCTTACGCTTCCCGTAACCCCTGAGGGCTGCTGATCGGGCTCTTTTGTTTCCGTGGCCTCTGCAGGTTCTGCTTTTTCCTTTTCTGCCAGAGCGCGCTGGTACTCCTTTATCTCCGCCGAAGTCTTTTCTTCCTGCGCCTGCAGCTGCGCATATGCCTGCTTCTGCAGCTCTATCTGATATGCCAGGAATCCGGAAAAGCCAAGGGACAGCAAAAGCAGGATAAGAAGTATCATAATGGGGACCAAGCCCTTTTTCTTTTCCGACCTGCGCTTTTTTTCCTTCTTTCCTGCATCCGCCGCGCCTGCGCCGGCAGCCTCTATATGGTCGTTAGAAAGATCGATCAATTCAAGATCGTTGTCTATATAATCATCGTTATTTTTCATAATTTCCTCTAATTTCATTCACGGGGGGAGCCGGAAGCGGCGGCGCTGGTAAGATTAAGGTGGAAGCATGTGAATGTTTCCTCAGCATAGGGCAGAGCCCATAACAAACCAAGACCACAGCTTAATACGCTGATAATATAAATCGGTATAAAACTGATATGTATATAAAAAAGCTTAAAGCGCTGTCCCCTCATAAGCCAGCGCGACAGTTTTATTATCTCCTCGGTATCTTTATCAGGGAAATCCAGTATCAGGTAATAACACTGACTCAGTCCCAGATAATAAATGCAGTAAATCGTCAATCCGATGCATGCCGCGAGTGAAGCAAAAGGCAGCACATACACATTGCCCGAACTGCGGAACAAGCCGTACAGAGCCACGCCCGGAAGCTCACAGCCCAGCAGGGTCAGCGTAAGCTTAAGCGCAATGCGCACCGCTCTGTCATCCCTGAAGGAAAAACCCCTGAAGATATCTATAAAAGACGCCGGATATTTGCAGCTGATATTCATATAAAACGCGCAAAGTCCGAACCTGAGCACATTTGCAAGCACAAGCCCCAGCACATGTATGCCTATGGCCAGGAAAAAAGCCAGAACAAAACGCTTTGATGATATGTTCGCGCTGAGGGACGTAAAGGTAGCGCTGACAAAAAGAAACAATAAATGAACAGGTACGACTTTAGCGTACCTGCCCAACAGATTTGCTCTTGCATCGCATTTTAATTCTTCCGAAGATCTGATCCCGTTCATTAAATACTATACCGCCAGATCCAGGTTATTGCCCTTAAAAGCTTCCTGCCCCATAGATTTATTATTCCGGCTATAGGGATCGTCGCCACTGTACTTTATCGTTGTGGCGGTCTCTCCTCCCGCGCAATAGCTGCGTCCGCATTCGGGGCAGACCGAATATTTTAATCTGACACTGGCATTTAAAACCTTGCCGCCCTTCTCCTGAGCCTTATCGTAAGCATTGGTCACATGTTCCTGTTCATGGCCGCGGACCTTTGCCTCTACTGCCGCAGGATTTATCTTTGCAGCGGATTTAAATGACACCTGCTCATCAGAGCCGTCCTGGTATTTCCTTTCCTTGCAGGTCTCGCATTCCACCTTGCCCAGCCGCTTAGCCTGTCTTTCATCCATGCCCTTGGGCAGGGGCTTGCCGTACTTATCGGTTTCTTCCGAAGCGGAGCTGCTTTCGGCCGCAAAGGCAGAACCGGCATACTGCATAGCAGATACGCTGCCGTAAACTCCGCCATATCCTATTGGCCCGATAGCTCCCATCATAACTGCGTTCCTCCGGGGAATGTATAATAAGGGGAATCGCCCTGCTGCATTTTTTCCATAAATTCCGGCATTTCACCGGTTTCGTAATATTTCATCATGCCATCCACGAAATCATCATAATCCACGCCGTACATCATTTCGAAGCTCTTATCCATCTCCGATCTGAAGCTCGGATTATTCTGTATCATATCGGCAACTTTGATCATAAGCAAAACGCCTGCTGCCACAGATACCACAGATATCATCACGCTGCAGAGCGCCGATCCGTTCATACGTCTGCCGCTGCCTTTGGAAAGCACCGCAAACAATATGGACATACTCCCAAAGAAAACGGGGCCCAGTCCCGTAAGTATGGTCAGTAAAGCCATCACTGCCATTACAAGCGATGCCACTGCCATAGCGTTCGTCCTCTTTTGAGGCATCCTTTGATAATATCCCTGAGGCGGAATATTATTTCCGCCCTGATAACCATACTCATCCATGGCCTGATTATACCACAGCCGGTCCGAAAAAACAACAAGCCCGGTCCGTATGGCAGCTATCCCATAAATGCGCCGGATATCACGCCCCATCCTGCTGCCAGCAGGACGATCACGCAGGGAACTATGTATTTCCTGGGATTATGCCACAGATCACTCTCTATCTTCCAGTTCCTTACAGGCGCAAAGTACTCCAGCAGCATAGTGAGCGCTGCGCCGACAGCGGCAAGTATCACTCCCAGAACCATGTGGCTTACTCCTATGCCGCCCTTCTGCAGCTGCCAGCTGCCAAGATAGACAGTTACGGATATGATGTTGTATACAAATACAAACAGACCGTAAGGTATAAAGAATCTGACGGCTCCGGGCATTTCCTTTATGCTGCGCTCAAGATCCGGATCACAGGAAATAAGTATCGCGATCGGTGTATTCATAAGCACTACGGCATATCCTATATACAGGAATGCCCCCGTCATATCCTGCATATCGATGAGCTTAAGATACAGAGGCAGGGCACAGGCGATCCCCCACATAATAAAGGAATTGGCGATATAATTCTTATGGGTGCCTATATATCTTAACAGGTATACCCATACAAGCGCATGTACATGACTCTTTACACCTGATCTGATACTCTCATTTTTAACAGCAAGGTCATAAAATACATAAGCATCGCTGTTTAATGTAATGATGACCGCTGTCAGCAGGCTGACGCCAAACACTGCGATCATCGGATACGCTCCCATATCCTTAAGCAAAAATATCGCTGCTATGACTGCTGCCGCCCACAGCAGCACCACAGCCTTTGCCCTGCGGCTCACAAAGAATGCCGCGCTCATATAAACAGCGCAGAACGCCGCAAGTATACAGCAGATGGTCTGGGGCGCATCAAAAACATGTATCGCAAAGATCATGGCCATAACAACTATAAGCTTGGTGAATACGGTATAGATCCCCAATATACTCACATAAGTGAACACGAAGGCTTTTTCAGGAAAAGGCATCATTATCATATTACTGAAGCTCTGTGAAAAATCATTGGAATTAAGCGCTTTCCACATCACTCCTGCGCAAAATACCGCCGCAGTCAGATACAGTACAGCCGGCGACACATTGATATTCAGGCCTGCCCCTTTAAGCCCCATAAACATGACTGCACTGATAAAGACGCTCTTTATCAATCCTTCATACTTTACACCGAATACTTTTTTAGCAAATGCATTAAATAGCATCTTCATATCTAAGTGCCTCCCTGACAGATTCAGCCGTTATCTCCTCTCCTTCGAACTTTTGAGCTATCGCGCCGTTTTCCAGTACCAGTACCCTGTCCGAAGTGAGCGTTATGCTTTCCAGTATATGTGATGAAAACAAAAGCGTGCCGTATTCCTTATATCCCGCGATCAGTCCATACAGATATTCCGTACTCTGAAAGTCCAGCCCGTTAACGGGCTCATCTAAAAGCAGCAGCTTCGGACGCAGCGCAAATGCCGTGATAAGGAACGCCTTTTTCCTGTTTCCGGTGGAGAGGTCCTTAAGCAGGGTATTTTCAAATTCCTCAAAATGAAAGCCCCTTACCATATCAGCCACATCCTGCATTTTTACGCCGTACGCCCTGCTTACGTATTCCATATATTCACGGAAGGTAAAATACTTAAACGAATCATCCTCGGCAAATACCGCATAACGGCTTTTCTTAAATGCATCATCCCTGAAGTTAAACTCTGCATCTTCAAACTTTTTATCAGCCGCCTCATATGTCTTAAGAAGACCGGTAAGCACCTTCATGAAGGTCGTCTTTCCTGCGCCGTTTAAACCGATAAGGCCTACGACTTCATTCTTATTAAGACTTAACGCAAAATCCTTTAATACTTTTTTATCTTCCTTATACCAGGCGTTAAGCCCTTTTATGCTCAGAAGTTCTGCACTCATATCCTCTGCTCCCTCGATCATTTTTTCCCTTCATTACCCTGCTTTATCAGCCTGTAGCAGCTTAAGCCGTATACAGCGCCTAATGCCAGTGAGATTATCGCAACATCCGTCTTGCCCTGTGTAAGGCAGACGATCCCTGATGCCATCCATGCTATTGTTCCAAGCGCTCGTATTATCATATGTCTCATATCCTTTTCCTCCTTTTGACTTATGATCCGTATCCGGATCTGTATTTTCCTCTGATGATGTGATGATACAATAAAAAAACCATCCGTGCCCGAATGTCCGCGAATGGTCCTTTTTTGTCCGTAAACGGTATTTTGATATCCTTAAGAGGCCGTAACTCCCGAAAAAGACAGGGTAACTACGGTAGTAAAGAGCTTTCCGTCAAAATGGCTCTGAACGGTCCCGTCATATCTCTGCGCTGCCGCTTCCGCGCTCTTTATGCCCCAGCCGTGCAGTCCACCATCGGTCTTTGAGCTCTTAAAATGCCCGTCACCCGATCCCTGAGGCTCATATTCATATGTATTCTCCACCTTTATCACCAGCATCTGACGTATCCTGCGTATTATAAGCCTTAGCTTTCTTTCGGAAGGATCCTTGCACTTTGACGACGCCTCTATGGCATTATCCAGAAGGTTTGCCAGCACGGCGCACAGATCGCTGCTCCTTAAATCGGTATTTCTCGGAAACTCCACCTCTGCCTCAAAGCTTATCCCCTTCTTTTGAGCTGCGTCCATCTTGCTTCCTATCAGATAATCGACGGTATCGTCTCCGGTCCAGACGCCTGTGCTTAAGCCGCTGTCGCCTCCTGTCAGCTCCTCAAGGTAATCCAGCGCCTCGGCGCTTTTATCTTTCATCAGGTAATTTTTTATTACCCCCAGATGATTCCTGAAATCATGGAAAAGCTTTGCATTTGTTTCGTATGATCGGCTTAAAGACTGATATTCCCGTTCGAGCATCTGCGCTTCCAGCGCTTTTGCCTGTGACAGTTTATGCTCCGCTTCATAGAGCTTTCGCATCTGAAGTATCAGAGCCGAGATCAGTACAAACAGTGCATAGTAGATATAAGAATCAAGCTCATCCTTATCTATCAGTTCATTCTCCCTGAGCGTGGCGCTGTTTACGATCACTATGGATGTGATGGATATTGCCGCCATGATCCTGAGAAAAAGCTTTGAAGAGATGCCCTGTTTAAGATATGCCGCCAGCGATACAGCGCTTATGATAAGCGAAAGCGCCAGTAAAAGCAGGCCGCCCTGCATAGTCACCGGCTGCATAAAGTCCTTTTTACCGTAAAGCATGATGAGGGCAGTCCCTGCCATTTTATAGATAAGGGCCGCAGACGCTTCGTATATCATAAAAAACAGAAGCGCCATTCTTTTATCCGCATTTTTAAATGCAATAACGATAAGCAGCATGCAGAGGACTCCTCCCCATACCATGCAGGCCGTATCATTATTGCCTTTGTTTACCAGGAAAGTAAATGCGCTGACAGCCGCCGCTGCAGCTGCTGCCGCGATCAGTTCAGCTTTGTCTGTCCTGCTCTTTGACAGCCAGCGGTCAGAGGCGATCAGACCTCCTGCGATATTGACAAATACCGCCAGCGTATAGATAACAATGACAGGGATCATATGTGCTCCCCCCAGTATGCATTGATCTTTAACTTGACATCCTGCAGATGCGACCTGCTCACCGGAAGATGCTCACCGTTTTTCATAACAGCTTCGGAATCCTTTATCTGCATGACATGGAGGATATTCACGATGCAGCCCCTGTCCGTAAAGATGAATTCCTCACTCCCCAGCTCGTCAAAGACCTGCTGCAGGCTTTTTCGCACCTTTGTGACATTTCCCTTTTCGTCGATCAGCTCCGCATTTTTGCCCTCTTTACGGATATAAAGTATATCCTTGTACGGGATCTTTTCCAGCCTGCCTGCGGTCTGTATGGCGTATACTTTGCCGCCCTCGAGCGTAAGCAGCTTTATCGCATCCTTCACTGCCGCAGGAAGCTTGACCTGACGCTTATCCTTTGGCACATATCTGAATATGGACAGTTCAAAAGCATCTATCGCATACTCGATATGCGAAGTTATAAAGATTATCTTCACATCGGGAAGATAAGGCTTGATCTTTCCGGCAACGTCCATACCGGAAAAGCCCGGCATTTCTATATCCAGAAGGATCAGGTCATAATACATATTATCATCGCTTATATCGCATAGCAGATTTTCCGGGACAGTGTATTCGCTTATCTGTCCCATCTCGGAACATTCACGCAGACACTCTTCCACCACCTGCCTGTGACTGTCCACCATCTCCTGTTCATCATCACATATAGCTATACTTAACATGATCTATATTTCACCGCCTCATTCATCCAGCAGGTCTATGCCGTAATCTATGGTCTCTGCAACCTCTTCATTAGTAAGCATCCCGCCTTTTTTACGGTTGCATCTCCAGCATAATACCTGCAGATTATCCTCGTCGTCGCCGCTGCCCCCATTGGCTACGGAGTCGATATGATCTATCTCCAAAAGCAGATAATCCCCCAGTCCCGGGCAAAAGTCGTCAAGATAATCCTTAGATATCCCGCAGATCTGGCAGGTATAGTCGTCACGCTCAAGTATATACTGTTTCATCTTTGGCGAGATCCGCCTCCTGGACGAAACTTCCCTTTCCGCTTCTCTTCTATATCTTAAGTTTCTTTGCTGACGCCTGTACAGACAAATAACAAATATAAGTACCAGTACGAGTACCGCGATTATTATAAATAAAACCTGTATGTCAGGATCGTTCATGTTTCGGACCTTCCCTCCGTTATGTTTCTTCTTTAGCCTCTGACTCTTTCATCGCATTTAAGCTTTTCCCTCCGTGCGTTTCTTATATTTCAGCAGTATTAATGAGCATATGATAAGGATCACCGGAAATACCGTCCCGGAAAGTATGCCCATTCTTAGGTCATCCGCACATCTCTGCGAAACTGCGCCAACCAGAGCCGGCCCTGCCGCGCCGCCGCAGTCTCCTGCCAGCGCCAGGAATGCGAACAGCGCAGTCCCTGCCCCTTCCATTTTTTTAGACGAGATGCTGATGGATCCCGGCCACATGATGCCTACCGAAAAGCCGCAGAGCACGCAGCCGGCAAGTCCCATTATACTTAAGTCTGACAGAGCCGCCAGCAGATAGCTTATAAGGCATAACAAACCTGAAATGAGCATAAAGACCGTCAGGTCCCACTTTTCTCCGTATTTACTGTAAAGTATCCTGCTGATACCCATAAATACCGCAAAGAGGCAGGGTCCTGCCAGATCCCCTATGCTCTTTGACACTCCCAGAGCCGATTCCACAAAGGTAGAAGCCCACTGCGCCATCGCTATCTCACAGGCTCCTGCGCATATCATAAGCACCACAAAGAGCCAGAAGAGCTTGTTCTTTAACAGCTCAGTCAGCTTCATGCCCTCACTGCCTTCTTCATTTATGGGAAGGATGGGACAGACGGCAAAATTTATCACGTTAAACAGCGGCACGAGCGCCCACAGCACTGCCATTATCCTCCATCTGCCTATCCCGGCCAGATTAAAGAATACAGTTGATATCAGTACTACCGCCACCGACCCCCAGCAGTAAAAGGAATGCAGCAGGCTCATCATTCCCGCTTTGTTCTCAAAAGGGCAGGCCTCGATGATGGGACTGCAGAGCACTTCGATCAGGCCGCTGCCTATCGCATATATTATGGTACAGATGAGTATCCCGGCATACCGGTCCGGCATGATATCCGGCAGGAAAGACAGCAGTATAAGCCCTGTCCCCGCCGCCACTTCGGCTATGATGATGCTTCGTCTGTACCCCAGCTTATCCGCCAGCTTTACGCACAGAAGATCCACTATCAGCTGGGTAATAAAAAATACAGCCGATATCATGGCCAGTCTCTCCAGGGATATGCCGTAATCCCTGTGAAAGCTCAAAAATAAAAGCGGCACGAAATTAGCCGTTATAGCCTGTGTTATGAAGCCCAGATAACAGGCGATCTTTGTCCTGTTGTATTTTTTCATCAAAGGGTATTATGCCACAGATCGCAATTCTTGAAAACTCTCTTTCGAAAAAAACGCCTGCTCTCCGGGTATTTCGGCCGCAAAAGATGTACCGCAGCCCCCTCACATCAGATTTCTGACATATAACATGTGCCCCTGACCTTTATAAATGAAATTTATCGCCATTACTCAAAAATGCTATTATCAATATGGCTTCTTAGTCAAATTATACAACCATCTTTATCGCGCTCTTGATTTTTTTATAAATTTCAACTAAAATAGCAAACAGAGTTTTATCTCAAAATCTATGATTAACATACAAGGAGGTATTATGGCTAACAACAATGCACAAACCGGCGGATCATCCACATCAAAGATTAACATGCGCGTTACTTTGATCCTTTTTGCGCTGATCCCTCTGCTCATCACGTCACTCACCATCGGTATTATCTCTATCAGCAAAAGCAAAACAGAGATAAAATCCTATACCCATGACTCTCTGGTCCAGATCATTGACGCCATAGGTACTTCTTTTGATACCATGGTTGACAGGAATAAAGAATCCCTGCTGGCTTACTCCACTGCCCCGATCTTAAAGCAGTATCTGCACGATCCCGGCAATCCCGAGCTGGCTGCTGCAGCCCAGCAGTATACTCTTGATTACTTCGGAGCCCTCTCCGGATGGGAAGGCCTTTATCTTGCCGACTGGAACAGCCAGGTATTGACTCATCCCAATGTTCCCGTTATTGGCATGGTACTTCGTGAAGGCGAAAAACTCAGCAGCCTCCAGACTTCCATGACTTCGGCCCCCGATGGCGTATTTAACACCGGCATCATGACCAGCCCTGCATCGGGCCAGCTCATCATGTCCATATACACCCCTATAATCGAAAACGGTCAGCCCATCGGTTTCTGCGGCGGAGCTTTTTATGTCGGAAATATCGCTGAAAACATTGCAGATGTATCCGGTCTTAATCTCAGCAGCGCATATGTCTATTTCGTTGACAAACAGGGTATCATGATCCATCATCCCGATGAGACCAAGATAGGCAATCCCGTAGAAAATACAGCTGTTAAGGGACTGGTTGAGGAGATCAACGCCGGCAAACATCCCGATCCCGAGATCATCGAATATGAATATAAGGGCAAGACCAAATACGCCGGTTATTACATAGGCGCAAATGAGCATTATATCGCAGTGCTTACAGCAGATGAAACTGATGTTCTTTCGGGAGTGCACGCGATACAGCTGATGGTCATTATTACCTGCATCATCTGTATCATACTTTTCGCTGTTATCGCTATGATAATCGAGCGCCTGATATCCGTTCCTCTTATCGTTATCGCCAAGTCTCTTGACAGACTCAGCACAGGCGATGTAACAACCAACTGCACAGCCGAATCCCACATAAAAGAAACCGTAAGCATAATCAATTCCTTCAAAGTCCTGCGCAGCGCCCTGGCAAATTCCATGGGTTCGGTCAAGGATGCTGCCGATACGCTTAACAGATCTATAGTAAGCGTTGATGACAAGACACGCAATAATGTGGAATCTATATCCCAGATCAATATGGCTGTCAACGAGGTTGCCGATACATCACAGGCCGTTGCGACCAACGCGCAGTCTATGGCTGAAAAAGCCGTTGACCTCGGCGATAATATCGAACGCCTTAACGACAATGTCCAGAACCTTTATGAAGCATCACATACCATACAGAAGGCCAATACCGAAGCTACTGAATGCATGAGTTCCGTATATGCCGGCGCAAATGAATCAGTTAAGGCCATGAATGAGATAAGCGCAAAGGTTAATGAAACCAACTCTGCCATCGCTGATATCAGCTCGGCTATACAGGCTATCGAATCCATAGCAGCGCAGACCAATCTGCTCTCACTGAACGCTTCCATAGAGGCTGCCCGCGCCGGTGAAGCAGGCCGCGGATTTGCCGTTGTAGCAGACGAGATAAGAAGCCTTGCAGATTCTTCCGCCGAATCCGCAAAAGAGATCAAGCAGATAATAGAAAATGTTGTTTCCTTATCGAACAGCACAGTTGATATTTCCAACAGGGTATACAGCGTGATCACCAGAGAGCAGGCAGATATCGAAAACGCGCAGTCAAAGTTTACCCAGCTTTCCGCTTCTGTTGATGCATCCATAAGTGAAATAGATACCATCAAGAAGATGGCAACGACTCTTGATAACATCAAAGTTGAGCTTACCAATTCCACCACGGAACTGGGCGCTATCTCCGAGGAGCTGGGGGCTTCCGCCGAAGAAGTGGCAGCTTCCTGTCAGACAGTTATGGCCAGCTGCTCCGATACCCAGGATTCCACCGTTGAAATGCGAAGGATCAACGATGATATGGGCAAGGCAATATCCTTCTTCACACTTTGATTTCACAGCACGCAAAAAGTCCCGGACCGAAAGGCCGGGACTTTTTTATTTCCGCTTCATTGATCTACATGAAAGAAGCCCATCGAACCGCAATAGACCGCCTCACCGTTTACCGCCGGCTCTCCCTCTCCCATCTGTCCCACAAGTTCAAGAGCATCCGAAAGCCTTTCATCATGGCAGATCAGTATGTATTCCTCCGGCAGCGTAAAATCCTTATCTGAGGGATGATTAGGTGATACAAAGCAGATCTGCGAAGGTATCATATATTTATATGCCGCGCCCTCTTCGTAATAAGTATGTTCCTCGCACCATACGACCCAGGGTATGTCGGCAAACTTATCCCTCAGTTCATCCTCCACAGAATCCGGATAAAGAAATTCTATGCCGCCGTCTTTGCATTCCAATATATTTACCAGCAAAAAGCCAAAGAGCAATATCCCCGGTACAACGCTCAATATCCTGAACTTTCCTCTCTTCTTATCAAGCAGCCAGATAAATGTCCCTATAACCGATCCATAAACCGGTATTATCCATAAGCTGAATGCCGGGTAGTGATAGCGCCCTGCCCCGCCGTTCATCATATAAACCATAAACAGATAGCAAAAGACAGCTGCGATCAGGATAAGATAAAATACTGCAGCTTTTTTCTTGCCCTCTCTGATAAGAATAAATACTGCCACTGCAAATATCAAAAGCGTAAAGATCAACGCAAGCGCAAAAGGCACGCGGCGCTGAAAAGGGAGATTTACCAGTCCCTTGAGAGTTCTGATAACCGTAGCCCCCAGCTCCGTCTTTTTTCCGCTGTTGCCGTCGGTGCGCGGCATCAGATTATAACGCAGCAGTCTGTATATCCAGTATGGATCCATCACACAAGAAAGGATAGTCGCAGATATGTTCATAAAGATAAACTTGGGAATGCGCTTCCTGTCCCATATGATAAGCGCTGTAAAAACAAATATACAGAGCAGTCCGAAAAAAGGCAGAAAAAGATAATGGGTGATCAGGGCGCATGCAACCACGACCGCATAAGCAAAATCCCTCTTTTTTTCTTCAGTACGAAGAAAAAAGCTCCCCATATACCAAAGCAGCATGTACATCTCATAGGCTATCAGCAGATACATCCTTACCAGATTAACCTGTGAAAAGAAAAGCGGGAAAGTAAAAAAGAAGATGCCTGAAAAAATACAAACAGCCGCCAATACACGCTTATCCCCTCCCATACTCTTTCCCGGCACATAAAACAGCCACACCACAAAAAGCACGGTAAGAAAGATATTTAATCCCATGCCTATCCAGGGCGAAGAACTGCCGTGAGCTATAAGCGAAGAAAAACGGATCAGCCAGAAATAAAAGGGTACATGATCCACCCACAGCCTCTTCATAATGGTGATCAGTCCGGGATTCCAATCGGTTGCCGAATAATAATCCGCAATATCCTCTCCGCTCATCCAGCTGTTCCATTTTTCGTACACGCTCTCTTTCCATACGGAATTAGCTGATTCCAGAGTCAGGGATTCATCACAGAATTCCACATGTTTTTTACTACACAAAAATATACAGAGAGAAACTGTCAATATTATGAATATACCTGCACAGAAAAAACGCAGCTTAGATGTCTTCATATTTCACGTTATCCATAAGCGCCCTCCTGTCTCTCCATAGAGCTTTGGCCGGCGCTCCGGCTCCTTTACAATGCTTTAAAACCTACGTGGCGTATTATAGCATAGTTTTTATGATTTGCGCCATACTCTTATTTATCAACCACCGGTAGCAGTTCTGCAAACAGAAATTGGTGGATTCAAGCACTCTATCCGGAGTATAATATGCATATTAATTCTCACCACCCTTTTTACGGATCACGCTCATTTGCATTTCATCCCTTCGTTTTTGTTGTCCTGATCATACAATAAGGGCCTGTGCAAAAATGCACAGGCCTTTTTATAGCCGTTTTTCTCAAGCAGATGCCCTGATATGTTATATTCTTTCATACACCGTACACTGCGTTATAACAAGTTTCTCCTTCTTTATACTTCCATCCTCAAATTCCCTCACGATCGTGCATCCTTCCACGGACTTCAACTTCGTACCGGATCGTATCACCACTTTATGCAGTTTAATATCTTTGCTCACAAAATGCTCACTCAGTCCCTGCAACATTCTCATTGATAATCCACTACACATTTCATCCACATTCACACTCTTGAGGCAATAGGGCAGCCGTATCGTCTTGATATTCCCCACATAGTTCGGATCAAATAAGGCAATCATCCTTATAAACTTACACTCCGGTAATTCCAGATCTACTATATCATCGGCCGACCAATTTATACAGATTGCGGGTCGGGAATGCCTCTCTAAATACTCAGAATAGTTATATCTGGAAAATTCTACCTTCCCGCTATATATATTATTCAGTTCCTTTATCTGCCGGTCTACATCCCAGCCCAGCGATGCTGCAGTTTTCGAAAACATTTTCCCTTCTTCCTTCATGAATGTACTCATACCGTTTCTCCTTTCCGGTCAATCATCTAAATAAGGCACCCAATCGCATTCCAGACGCATTTTCATCTCGCTCACACTTCCATCAGCATTTTCTTTTTCTATCTTGCATACATTATCGTCAACATACTCCGTCTCCGGTGGTATCACAAGATTTTCAATATATTTCACTTTTAGATCAATAGTATAAAAATCAACCTTTTTCAGACATCGGGGCAGCCGCAGCGTCCGTATATTTCCTTTATAATCCTTCTTAAACAAAACCTGCGCCGCTATATACTCACACTCAGGCAATTTCAGATCATCGATATCTTCCGCCACCCATTTTA
>CAMOEK010000030.1:0-21224 GCA_946612125.1 uncultured Lachnospiraceae bacterium
GTCAGCAATATCCTGCCCAGCCCGGGTATATTAAAAACCTGCTCTACCACTATGGACCCGGCTATCATATCGGCCACAGCCATTCCCCAGAAAGTGATAAGTGGTATCATTGCATTCTTAAGCACATGACGGTACAGCACTTCCATCGTTGAAAGGCCGCGGCTGTACGCCGTGCGCACATAATCCTTGCCCGCCTCGGTAAGTATGGCGCTGCGCAGAAGCTTGATGCTCATCGCGCATTTGGGTATGGCTATCGCTATGGCCGGCAGTATCAGATATCCTATAAAACCGCCAAAATCTTTTTTATAGGAAATATACCCGCCGGGCTTAAACCATTTAAGCACCATGCCGAAAAACCAGCTCATCAGTATTCCCAGGAAGAACGAAGGGATCGCCATTACAAACTGATTTGTGCCGTAGCTTATCTTGTCGAACTTGCTGCCGGCATACTTTGCAATGAGCAAAGACAGGGGTATGGATACTCCTATGGTAAGGATCATGGATATTATTGTAAGTGTAATTGTTATGGGAAGCTTTTCCAGTATCATGGAAGATACGGGAAGATTATAACTGTATGAAGTTCCGAAATCACCCTTCACGAAACCAGCCAGCCAGCTGAAATACCTGACAAGGAAGGGTCTGTCAAGGCCCATCTGGGCCCGCAGCGCTTCCACAGTCTCTTTTGTGGCATTACTTCCCAGGCGGGATACGGCTGCATCCCCCGGGATTATCTCAAATGCCGCAAAAACTATGAATGACACTGCGAGCAGAGTGAGCAACATTGATACAAGTTTTCTTAAAAATATCTTCATCCGCAGATAATTCTTTTATTCAACCTCGTAGAGGCTTGCTATATCCTGTACATACAAAGGATAGAACTTATAGCCTGCGTACTTCTTATTAAGCGCTACAAAGGTAGGCAGATCCTGGATATAAACATTAGCAGCTTCTTCGGAAAGAATGCTTAAGCACTTTTTGTAATCTGCAGTCTGCTGCGCGTCATCGGTTGTGGATATCGCTGCCTTAAACGCTTCATCATATGCAGGTGAGCTGAAGTTTACAAAGTTCTTTCCGCTGTCCGATACAAAGCGCTCAAGCAGAGCTCTTGCAGTAAGCGTGGAAGCATCTACGCCTACAACGGTTGTGGTATAATTGCGGCCCACATATACATCTGACAGCCAGCTGTCCCACTCGATCAGGTCGATCTTTGCATCAACACCTATCTTCTTAAACTGCTCCGACAAAACTTCTGCGGTAGAGATATGCTGCTGATAGTTCGAAGGCACGCTCATGCTGAATGAGAATCCGTCGGGATAGCCTGCCTCTTTGAGCAGTTCCTTTGCCTTATCCAGATCCTGATCGTAAGTATGATTCAGGCTCTCATCATAATACTTTGTGAATGCGGGAAACATGCTGCTTCCCAGCTCGGTGCCCTTGCCGCCGGACACGAAGTTCATGATCTCCTGAGGATCGATCGCATAGCACAGTGCCTGACGTACACGTACATCGTCAAAAGGCTCTACCGCATTATTGATGTAAAGAGCCTGTACCAGGTTCATGGTACCCTCAAGCACATTGAAATCACTGCCTTCAAGCTCTGCAGCCTGGGTATCTGTGATACGCGCTATCATGTCGATGGAACCGCCCTTAAGCTCCATTACTATGGCATCGGGATTGGCAACAATCTTAAGAGTTACATCTTTAATCTTTGCCTTTTCTCCCCAATAATCATCAAATGCAGTTAAAGTGATGGATTCCTGGGGCGCGCGGCTCACATACTTGTAAGGGCCGGTACCGATAACATTGCTTGCGGGATCTGCATTATCCGCAGGTATCACCGCCGTTGTCAGTGAAGCCATAAATTCCGTATCGGCTTCTTTAAGCGTAAGGGTGATGGTTTTGTCATTAGTTTTTACAAGTGAGGCAATATTGGAAAATGCCGGAACCAACGGATCACTTCCGTCCTTCCCGGCACAGCGTTCTATAGAATAAATAACATCCTCCGCCGTTACCGTATTGCCATTATGAAATTTTACTCCGTCACGAAGTGTGATGGTGTAGACCAGTCCGTCATCACTGATCTCAACAGCGTTGGCAACAGCCGGCTTCAGATCCCCGCTCTCGTCATACTTGACTAAGCCCTCATAGATATTGAACAGTATCTCTTTGGTACCTGCCGCGCTCACCTTATGCGGGTCAAGTCCGTCTTCCAGATCCTGTGGAATACCGATGGTGATCTGCCCGGAAGAAGCCTCCTCTGTCTTGCCGCCTGTGCATCCGCCCAGTGCAACAGTCATTGTAGCCAGCAAAGCTGCAAGTAATAAACCTGCTTTTTTCATTGCTTACCTCCTCCTTTTGGATGTATAAAATTTTGAATGTGCTCGGGTCTTTTGCGACCCAGACGAATTCTATACCATATATCAGATAAATGCAAGCATTATTTAAACAAAAAACAGCGGCTGTTCACCGCTGTCTTCTGTGTATTTTTAAAAACAATCTATGAAAGCTTCATGTCTCCGTCTTTTACCCAGCCAAGCTTCTTTACCAGCATATGGATCGCAAGGGAAAGGATCGCAGGCAGCACAAAACTTATAAGTATAAGGCCTGCCCAGTCCATGCCTGTTATGGCAGTCTTTGTTCCTGCGGCAACATCATTTACCCAGCCTGTATATACACCTATCTGTCCCACCAGTCCGCAGGTTCCCATACCCGAGGATATGGGCGCACCGTTCATCTGCAGCTTGAACAGACAGGTGGCTATGGGCCCCGTTATCGCGCTTGCCAGCGTGGGCGCTATCCAGATACGGGGATTCTTTACTATATTTCCCATCTGAAGCATCGAGGTTCCTATGCCCTGTGAAACCAGACCGCCCCATTTATTTTCTTTAAAGGATATTATGGCAAAGCCTATCATCTGCGCGCTGCAGCCGGCTACCGCCGCTCCTCCGGCAAGTCCTGTAAGGCTCAGCGCCGCGCATATTGCTGCCGAAGAAATAGGCAGCGTAAGCGCCATGCCTACTACAACAGATACTACTATTCCCATTAAGAACGGCTGCTGTTCGGTTGCCCACATAATGACCACGCCCAGCTTGGATGCTGCCGCGCCCAGCGCCGGGGCAATAAGCCATGATAAAAAGATACCCACGCCTATAGTCACAAGAGGCGTAACCAGTATATCGATCTTTGTCTCCTTGGATACGAGCTTTCCTACCTCCGATGCTATTATAGCAACAAAAAGAACCGCAAGCGGGCCTCCTGCCGCGCCAAGGGCATTCGATGCAAAACCTACGGATATAAGTGAAAACAGCACCAGCGGCGGGCATTTAAGAGCCGAACCTATTGCTACTGCCATAGCCGGTCCGCTCATTGCCATCGCAAGACCGCCCACGGTATAATCGGAGCCTGCTATGGTAGCCACAGGCGTTGTAAGGAAATCCAGCTTAAACTGTGTACCAATGGTATTTATGATCGTGCCGATGAGCAATGAACAGAACAGTCCCTGCGCCATTGCTCCCAGCGCATCGATACCATAACGCTTTAAGGATATCTCTATATCCTTCTTTTTAAGAAAAGCTTTAAAGCCGCTCTCGGACTTATTCGTTTTTCCCATGATCAGACACCTCCCTGAAAATATCAGCGCTTATAATATCATCATAATCTGATAAAGGCAAGCACTTATGCCATCGCAGAATCTTCCCAGGCTTTCATCCTCTCATATATCTGTGCATAAAAATCAGCATTCAGATCATAGGGCGTTTCATAAAACTTTTTCAGAAACAGTATATGTATATTTCTCTTAACGCCGGGTTCCGCAGGTTCTTTCATGAAATTGGAAAGGTTCTTTATAAAAGCATGCCATTTAAGCACATACTCCTCATAAGTCTTTAAATCCTCTATCTCCAGCCAGTCCCTGACTTTAACTTCATTACGCTCTTCTATCATGCACTCATGAGTCTGCAGTATATAGGAAAAAGTATCATCATGATAATATCTGCCCAGAGGGAAAAGCCTGCATATCCCGGGGCGGAAACCATGAACGGTGCAGCGTTTCTGTTCACTCAGAAAACCGCAGCCCTTACCTTTGTCTTTTATGTTTGGCATGCTCAGACAGTCATGCAGACCTATATCTATATAACCGTCCAGCATCAGCCCGGCAAAGGAGGTATTCAGATTTTTTGAAAGCTGAAATATGTCGTAGGGATCCAGCACTATGGTATCGCACATATTCTCACAGCACCATGAACAGCCCCTGCATCCGAAAGCATCCGCTTTTACAAGATCATCTGCAGTATACATCCTGCCGTCCGATATCTCATCTATCATAACAAAACGTTCCATATCACCTTTTCCTTTCACAGAGCACATAAGCCCTTGCATATGCTTAAGTATTATTTCTCAAAAATCCTTCTGATGATAGCATAAATCATCGGTGCCAACAAGCCGTCCCGCCTTTCTGATAAACCGCCGAGCGTATTGTGTTAATGCTCTTATAACTCTTGCGCCTTACTGTCAAAATAATGTATAATAACAGGCATGAAAAAGAAAATAATCCAGATAATCTTAGCTATCATTTCAATCTATGTTTTCCTGATGGTCCTTCTGTTTACAGTGGAGAACCTGCAGGGAGCAAACAGCAGCATAACCAATCTTGGTGATGCTGCCTGGTATCTTCTTGCCACGCTTACTACGGTAGGTTATGGTGATGTTACGCCTTCTACAGGAGCCGGCAAGATAATAGGCGCGGTAATGATGATCTCCAGCGCGGGCGCCCTTACTTTTTTACTGGGTCTCGTATTCTCGCTCTTTTTCGGACGACTCCTGCCCCGCTTCACACTTTGGCGTTACAGGCGCAGGATATGGTATATCTTTACCAATGCCGATGAACGTTCGCGTTTTCTGGCAGAACAGCTTTCCAAAGACGATGCTGCAGCCGTATTCATCTTCTGCTGCAATGATTCAAATCAGGCAAGCGATTATTTTTCCGATCTTCCGCATCCCGTGGTAGTTGATGCACCTGCACAGCTGGTTTTAAAAAGACAGGCCCGACACGGCACATGCCATGTTTTCTGCATGGGCACCGATCCCTGGGCCAATTATAACAGTGCCCTCGATATCCATAAATTCTGTACTTCCCTGCAGATTGATGTTCATATCTATTGTGAGACCGGCTTTACTCCCGATCATCTGCCCGACGGCATGATCTTATTTAACCGCCGCGATAACACTTCACGAAGCTACTGGATGGAAAATCCCGTACGCTCCGATGAAAAACTGATCATCATGATAGGCGAAGGCGAGCTTCCCTGCCGTCTTCTGGAACGCGGTCTTTTGATAAATGTTTTCCCCAATGATCACAAGATGGAATATCATGTCTTTGGCGATAATGAAAGCTTTGCCTCCGATCATTATGAACTTCATAAAATACTGGGCATAAATGAGCTTTCTGCCACCGACGACAGCATCTTTTTTGAGGTCGGCCCCTGGAACGCTTCAAAGGATCTTTTGATGGAAGCAGACAGGATCATCCTCTGCGACGACAATCCTTCCTGCAATCTTTCAAATATGTCCAGGCTTCTTAAGTATTATCCTGTTCAGGGCAGGATCTATATCTGCGCTTCGGTAAACGACGATCGCTGCACAGTATTCGGAAGCGATAAACAGACGCTTAACCGCCACATGGTCATGAAAGATTCCTTAAACCGCGTGGCAATGCTGATGAACGATCTGTACCGTCAAAAGACCGGCAGCGGTCAAAGCTGGGGTGAGCTTTCCGAATTTCACCGTCAGTCCAATATCGCCGTTGCCGATCACATATTGACAAAGATACGTCTTCTGCTTAAAGATGATGATCTGACAACGATCAATGAAGAAAACTGTAAAAAAGCTTTCGAGCGCTTCAGTTCATTAAATGAAGCGGAACATGAATCCTGCCGTATATTAGAGCACAAACGCTGGATGCGTTTCCACATACTCTATAACTGGTGTTATGACGCAAAGAGAGACAACAAACTGCGTCATCATCATCTTCTGGTTCCCTATGAGGATCTGAGCGCCGAAGAAAAAGCCCTGGACGATAATGCCTGGGAGATACTGGGAGAGATCAAATAGACGGACATAAATAAGTAAACATAAAAAAAATAATGTTTATCCAAGGAGGGACTATTTATGCAAAACAAAACAAAGAGATCGAACAGTGTTAGTTTTAAGCTTATCCTTGTCATGGTACTGATCGTTATCATCCCTGTTACAGCGCTTACTTTACTAAGCCTTGTAAACACCATCCGTCAGGGCAGCGATTCAGCAAACGAAGTCAATGAAGCACAGGCTGCTCTTGTAAAAGAAGAACTCAATGTCATATTCGATAAGAATATTGAAGCGCTCCGCTCCTTTGCTTCATCCCCCCAGGTGATCGAATACCTGGAATCGCCCAAGCCCGAGATCCTTGACGGAAGCTCAAGCGCGCCCCTTTTAAGACAGATGCTGGATATAGACCGTAATATGAACGACGGTAACTGTACCGTCCTCTCCGACGCAAACGGCGAACAGCGTTTCCGTACTCTTGGCAGACTGATAAATGTATCAGGATTTGATTATTTTAAAGAGGCTATGTCCGGAACGCCTTATTACATTTCCAATCTGATCGTATCCGAATCAACAGGCTCTGCCACTGTAACCGTATCCGTTCCCGTATGGAATACAGATCACAGCAAAACTATAGGCGTGGTCGAGCGCAACTTAGAATGCGATGTCCTGCACGAGCTGGTAGCCGGCGAAATAACACAGAACCGCCAGGAAATAGTTGTTGTGGACCGTACCGGCACTGTTGTTGCCCATTCCTTAAGGACCATAAATACCGATGAGCCCGAAAAACAGGATCAGAATCCGTTCTATACAGATTCCCGTGGTGAAAAAACATCGGGCAACTATGTTGCGCCTTTCATGGGCGATACCTGGATAATCTCCTGGGAAAAGATCGAAAACAGCGGATGGATAGTCGCTTCCTGCCGTGTCAGGGAAGTAGCGTTGCAGAATATGTATATTACTGCGATAACGCAATCCCTCCTGGGCGTGGTCTTCATAATCATCGCTATCGTGCTTGCTGTTATCTTTTCAAAATCGATCACCAGGCCGCTTACTGAAGTAAATAATACTCTCTCCGCTCTTTCTGAAGGCCGTTTCTTTAAAATAAAAGAAAAAGATAAGCGCAACGATGAATTCGGTGAGATCATCCACAGCACCAATAATGTTATAGAAAAACTTGAAGGCATAGTTAACAGCATAGCCGGAGGAGCCTCTGCTGTCAGCGCGGCTGCCGATGAACTTGACGATATGTCCACTCAGATCTCGCTTAACGCCGAAGATGTTTCAAATGCTGTACAGGGCATAGCTTCGGGCGCATCCCAGCAGGCTGATGAGATCAACGGAGCAACCACCAATATAGAGCGCATAGGCGAAGCCGTTAACAGCGTTCAGGAGTCGACTGCCGAACTTACCGCTATTGCCGGCCACATGCAGGATGCTTCCGCAGAATCCGCCCATAACCTGGCAGAGCTCAAGAACAGCAGCACTGCCATGAACGGCGTGATACATTCCATCTCTGATAAGATAAGCGCTACCAGCGACGCCGTAGGCCGCATCAATGATATGGTCGCATCCATTACAAGCATCGCCACACAGACTAATCTGCTGGCTCTTAACGCTTCCATAGAAGCTGCACGCGCCGGAGATGCAGGACGCGGATTTGCGGTCGTTGCCGAAGAGATCGGCAAACTAGCCTCCGAATCAAGCTCTTCTGCAGGCCGTATACGTTCAGAAATGGATGAGCTGTTAAAACAGTCGCAGGAAGCTGTCAGCATGGCCGATGAAGTACAGAATACCAATAACAGACAGCAGTCTGTTATTGAAGCAACCTACAACAGCGTTAACTCTATGATAGAGGATATAAATAATACCGTAAACGGCGTGGGCAAGATCTCTGCCAATGCTGAATCCTGCGTAAGCGCCCGCGATGTGGTCGTTGATGCAATGACCTCTCTCTCATCCATTTCTGAAGAAAACGCTGCCAGCAGTGAAGAAACCGGAGCTTCCATGCAGGAACTTGCAGCAACGGTCTCTGCGCTGACAAATAACGCCGATTCCTTAAAACAGGTTTCCGGTGAACTTACAAAGGAGATAAGCTTCTTTAAGCTTGATTGAACACAAGATGAAAACATTTAAAAACTACTTGTTTCTTGGATTCGGACTCATAGGCGGATCCATTGCCAGAGCCATCCGTTCCTGTCAACCTGACGCATATATTTGCGCATGGGCCAGACACCGCGAAAACATAGAACCGGCGATTAATGACGGCACCTTAAATAAAATAGCCGACAGCCTGACTTCCGACATAGAGGATGCTGATGTGATCTTTCTCTGCGCTCCCACGCGCAGCAATATAGATAACTTACAGACTATTGCGCCTCTTACGCGTAAAGACACACTGATAACCGATGTAGGCTCTGTTAAAGGCGATATCCAGGCAGCTGCCGACGAGCTGGGCATCTCCGGGCATTTTCTGGGCGGTCATCCCATGACAGGGCGCGAGACCACAGGGTATGCCTCATCCGACGCCATGATACTGGAGAATGCATATTATATCCTTACTCCTTCCGATAAGACGGCGCCGGAATACACGGAATCAATGACCGAGCTTGTAAAAGCCATAAGATCCATCCCCATAATCAGCAAGCCACATGAGCATGATTACGCCACTGCGGCCATCAGCCATGTTCCTCATCTTATTGCGGCTGCGCTGGTCACTACCGTCAGGGATGCCGATAACGAAGACAACTTTATGAAGACCATAGCTGCCGGCGGTTTTAAGGATCTGACACGCATAGCCTCTTCCGATCCTGCCATGTGGGAAAGCATCTGCCGCAGCAATACCGCTAACATTCGCACAATGCTTAAGCGTTACCGTGATGAGCTCTCAAGGATAGATAAACTGCTTGAGGATAAAGACTTTGAGAGCATAAATACCCTCTTTAAAGAAAGCGGAGCATACCGCGGTGGCATGAGTGAGCGCCGCACTTCTGCTATCCCGCGCAGTTATATGCTTTATGTTGATATACCGGATGAAGCCGGCGAGATCGCTATGGTAGCCACACTGCTGGCCGCCAGCGCCATAAGCATTAAGAATATCGGGATCATTCATAACCGCGAACAGGCCGAAGGTGCCCTGTGCATTGTCTTTCATGATGAAGCCACCATGAAGGCCGCGATCCCCGTATTACAGAGACATAATTATAAAGTGATATTATAAATCTGCATTCATAACTTATCAAAAAAGAACTGACCGTCTTTACAGATGATCAGTTCTTTTTACATCAAAATCTTAAGTTATCCAAAGATCAGACATCCTTATCCGGATTGAGCATTATGCCTGCGCCTGCTGCATTGGGGCCGGTATGGCAGCATACGCTTAATGAAAGCGGATCGTAATAGGTCCCGCTGCCCGGGAAAGTTTCCTGTATCTGCGCATGCCATGCCTGTGCATCATCCGGATCGAGGAATGAACCTGCACAGCCTATAACAATCTGCGAATCGTCATAAGCCGAAAAGTTCTTTTCCCGCTCTGCCTTTAATGCTTCGATAACAGCCGCGCGCGCTTTCTCGAGTCCTCTTATCTTCTGGAAAGTATCAAACTTGTCACCACGCGTGACAAGCACGGGCTTGATGTTGAGCAGACCGCCCAGCATCGCTGCCGCAGGCGTTATGCGGCCGGAACGTTTAAAATACTCCAGACTTTCCACTGTAAGAAAGATGCATGACTTAAAAGCATCATCTTCCAGTCTTTTTTTGATTTCTGCAGCGCTCTTTCCTTCAGCTGCCAACCTGCAGGCAAGCCTGACGGACTGACGCTGTGAAACAGATATCCTGTGATCGTTGACCACTTCCACCTTGCCGTCATACTCATCAGCGAGCATGGCTGCCGACTGATACGAGCCGGAAAGTCCGCTGCTCATGGGTATATAGACCAGCTCGTCCGCAGAGTCCAGCACCAGCTCCCAAAGATCCATTATCGCTCCGGGCGCAGGCTGTGAGGAAGTCACTTTACGGTCGGCCATCTGTGCCTCAAAGAACTCGGCATGAGTGATGTCCTCATTCTCATAAAAGGTATGTTCATCTATTATGATAGGCATAGGAACCACATGGATCCCCATCTTTCTGGCTTCTTCACCAAAGATTCCGCTGTTAGAATCCGTAACTACAGCTGTCTTCATCAATTTGTTCTCTCTTCCCCCCAGAAAAACAGAGCAACTGTTCCGGGACCTGTATGACTTCCGATAAGGTTACCGATATAATTGATAGTAACCTTTCCGTCGATATTGGGGAATCTCTCTTCTATAAGGTCTGCCACTGCGCGCGCATCCTCATAGCAATGAGACTGTGTGATAAGGACTTTGCCGTTATAATTCTTTCCGTCTCTTGCCTTCTCTTCCATTACTTCAACGATACGGTTGATAACTTTCTTTTTGGTGCGGATCTTCTCACGGGGTATCAGACGTCCCATATAATCCACGTTCAGAAGAGGACAGATATTGAGCATGGTTCCTACAAAACCGGCTGTCTTTGATACACGACCGCCTTTGATAAAGAAGGTCAGATCCGATGTGAAGAACCAGTGATTAAGCTTCTTCTTGTTCTCCTCGGCAAATTTATAAACCTCCTCAATATCCTTACCTGAATTTCTGAGTCTGGCCAGCTCAGATACCAGCAGACCGTATCCGCCGCTGGCAGCCAGCGAATCCACCACATAAAGCTTGCGGTCGGGATATTTCTCTTCCAGCATGTCTTTTGCCAGTCTGGCAGAATTAAAAGTACCTGAAATACCGGAGGACAGGGTAAGATGAAGAACATCTTTGCCTTCCTTCAAAAAGCTCTCAAAGTACTGTAAAAATTCATCTACATTTACCTGTGAAGTCTTGGTATCCTCTCCGGCAGCCATACGTGTATAAAACTCAGGATAAGGAACGCTTTGTCCAAGATCATCGGTATATTGCACTCCGTTCAATTCAAAATGGAAAGGAATATAGCTGATATCCAATTCATCCATCTGCTCCTGAGTCAAGTCGACCGCTGAACAGCAGCTTAAAATAAAATCGCTCATTTTCATCCCCTCTTCTTATTATTTTTGTTTACATAATATAAACACGGCAATTATAGCATAACGCCGTATTACCTGCAAGTTATATTAAAAGCATGGCATCGCCAAAGCTGAAGAAACGGTACCTCTCTTTTATCGCTTCCGCATAAGCCGCCAGCACATGCTCTCTTCCGGCAAATGCAGATACCAGCATCAGCAATGTTGATTCAGGCAGATGGAAATTGGTTATCAGGGCATCAACGGCCTTAAACCTGTATCCCGGATATATAAAGATATCCGTATCACGGCTGCCTGCATTTACGGTCCCGTCATCACTGCTAAGACTCTCAAGTGTTCTTACAGAAGTGGTCCCCACGCATACTATGCGCCCTCCGGCTGCCCTGCAGGCATTTATGGAAGCAGCAGTCTCAGCGCTGATCTCGCAGTATTCGCTGTGCATATGATGTTCAAGGATATTATCAACCTTAACCGGTCTGAAAGTCCCCAGCCCAACATGCAGGGTCACAAATTCCGTCTTAACGCCCATCCCACGTATCTCATCAAGCAGCTTATCCGTAAAATGAAGTCCTGCAGTAGGCGCTGCAGCGGATCCTTCGATCTTTGAATAGACCGTCTGATATCGCTCTCTGTCTTCATAAGGAAGTTTATGTGTTATATAAGGCGGCAGCGGCATCTCTCCCAGTTTATCCAGGATTTCTTCAAAGATGCCCTCATATTCAAAGCGTATGCGCCTGTTGCCTTCATCTACGATATCGGTAACAACGGCCGATAAAAGCCCGTCGCCAAAAATGATGCGCGCGCCTTCCCTGGCTTTCTTACCGGGCTTTACCAGACATTCCCAGGAACAGTCATCTAAACGCTTAAGAAGCAATACTTCTATGCCGGCTCCCGTGCCTTCCTTTACGCCGTAAAGCCTTGCAGGTATCACCCTGGTATTATTGAGCACCAGGCAGTCACCGGCTTTGAGATATTCCTTAATATCAGTAAAATGTCTGTGCGCTATGCTGCCGTCATTTCTGCCAAGTACCATCAGTCTTGAAGCGCTGCGGTCCTTAAGCGGATCCTGGGCTATCAGTTCCTGAGGCAGCTCATAATAATAATCTTTTGTGCTTAACATTTCATTCATCATCTGCATTCCACATCAAAGACAGCCGTCATGGAATTAATGCTCACATCTGCATTAAAGCTGCCTATAAACTGCATTAAAAGCGAATTCAGTGCGTCTGCATCGGCACTCAGCATTTCTGCCTCGACCCTTACGACCCTGCCGTCATCCGCTGCCGTATATCTTGTCACATCAAGAGACAGGCTGTTCATAAAAGCATCCGTGCCGGCAGGGAGCATATCCTTGGGCAGATAATACAGATAGTTTTTACCCATCATGGTCGAATGACTTACATCACAGTCAACACCGTTAACTTTCTGCCTTTTGCCGTCGGTCTTTGCCGTACTGATAAGCGCATGATAATCAGCTATATATTCAAACATCTTATCCTTAAGGCTGGCGTTTTCTTCTTTCTGCCTGCCTATAAGACGATTCTCCATCACTATATCATTCCCGCTCTGATACAGCCGTATGCTCTGACTCTCCTCATTCTTGTTTCCGATCACAGATATCGATACGGTTTCATCTATATTCAGGCTTTCCGCCCCCACTGCTGCTCCGTTGTATTCCATCTTCAGATCCATGACGACAGGAACATTAAGCTTTAGACCGTGCATATTAATACCCAGATCAGCCTTTATCTTACCGTTAACGCAGATATATTCCCACTGAGCTTTATCATCTTTCACATCCAGCTTTGCCAGGCCTTCAAGGGCGCTTTTGTTTTCCGGATCCAGTCCCAGCACTTTATTATAATAATATCTGGCGCCGTCGATATCATCCGATTCATAAGCCCTGTCACCCAAAGCCAGATATACGGGAATGATCGCCTCATAAAAAACATCAACATCAACAAATTCGTTTAAGGGATTTTCGATAGCGTCTTCCAGAAGGCTTTCGGCAGAACGCGCGTCGCCTGCTCTTAAACGGTTTTTGGCTACAGCCACTACGGCATCCGACCAGCGCTTTGCATCTTCTTTAGAATATTTTTCCGCGCGTGAGGGATCCTCATAATAAGCTATAAGCTCCTCGGCAGGTATTTCCTTCACAAAGCCCATTACTTCCTGCGGAGTAGAGTCTGTTTCCAGCTTCCTGGCTTCTTTCTCATAGATGCCCCATTGCTTGTCCGCAAGTTTCTCACCGCCGGCGCATTCAAGGCCGTCATCCAGTATATCATGGGCTTCCTTATAATCCTCAGACTTAAGATAGATATCAGCCAGCGCCAGATAGGAGTCGGTATGACTGTCATCCCTGTTCAGAATATCATAATAAAGAGAGGCTGCCTTATCATTATCGCCCTTTTCCAGCATTTTTTCGGCCAGGAATTCCCTGATCCCTATCGCAGTTTTGTTATTAATAAAGCCAAAATAAAGCACAACTGCAGCAATAAACAGTATCACTGCAAGAACTATGATAAGTGATCGTGCGCCTTTCTTTTTCTTCATTTATTCTTCCCTTCTTCAGGCTGTGCATCATCAAAATGCACATCAAGCTGGGGATAAGGAATACTGATCCCGCCCCTGTCAAATGCTTCTTTAACAGCTTCGGTAAAGCTCCATTTCACCTCGAAATAATCTTCGTTTTTGACTATCGCCCTTACTCCCAGAGTCACCTGGGATTCATCAAGCGAATCAACATATATCTGTATTTTTTCGCCTTTGATAAATCTCTTATCTTCTTCTATAAGATGCTTTATTATCTCCTTTGCCCGTTTGATATCGGATTTATAAGAAATGCCGAAACTGAGTATAAGTCTGCGTCTGGGCGTATCATTAAAATTGGTAAGGGATGTATTGGCCAGCGTGCCGTTTGGCAGTACCACTGTCTTTTCATCTATGGTGCGCAGTTTGGTATAAAACAGTCCTATCTCCGTCACAAAACCTTCATTCCCCTTGCTGTCTTCCTTGATATAATCACCTATCTTGAAAGGTTTTAATATAAGGAGCAGAACACCGCCCGTAACATTTGAGAGGCTGCCCTGCAGCGCAAGTGCAATGGTAACGCCCGCACTGCCCAGCACTGCTATGAGCGAGGTGGTCTCAAAGCCAAAGTACGACGCGATCCATATGACAAGCAGGGCATACAGTCCCAGCCTTAACATTGAATCGAGGAAACCCTGCAGTCCTACATCCGCCTTGGCTTTCTGCATGGATTTCCTGATTATCTTTCTGATAAGCGATATAAGCTTACTGCCAAGATAAAACAATACTATGGCTATAAACATGCGGATGCCGAAAACCAGCGCCTTCCCCGGAAGATCCTTTAAAAATCTCTGGAAGGCATCCAAGTTTTTCTCCACCTCTTCCGCACTGGTGCCTGCGGCCTGAAGCAATACATCTGCCGAAACACTGTTATAAGACATTATTTTTTCTTCTTACCCTTCTGTTCGGAACCGTTAGCTATAGCCTCTTCGGCTGCAGCTATCTTTTTAGCCAGTTCATCTTTTAAGGAGTGGCGCAGTCTCATGCGCTCTTCCCTGAGTTTCTTACGCAAAGCTTCCTCTTCACGGCGCTTTCTTTCACGCTCTTCCTCGCGGCGTTTGATCTCTGCCTTTTCCTCTGCGCTGAAAGGCACATAACGGAATATCTTTACGCAAAGAGCCGGCAGCTGAAGACGGATGTTATACTGCCAGCCGTCGGTCTTTCCCTTTCTGGCTGCAACAGTAGATCCTTCGCAGGCTCCGCCGCATTCGGAAGAGAATATCTCTTTATATTTGCCTTCACGGTCGACGCCAATAAAATACTTTTCTCTCTCTGCATTCGCAAAGTTAAATACGCAGATAAACGATCTTTTCTTATCCTGACGTATAAAAGCCAGCACATTGTCCTCAGCTCCCTGTTCCTTGAGCCAGACAAAGTTATCTTCCTCATCATCTGAAGCATAAAGCGCAGTTTCTTTGGAGCACAGCGCATTCAGGCTTTTGATATATGCACGCAGCACCTCGGCTTCCAGCTCTTTCTTTTCCGCAGGCAGAGCATCCGGCATGTCTTCAAAAGAAGCATTCTCACCGTATTCCTGTCCGCTGAAAATGCTGCACTTTCCTGTATGAAGAGCCTGATAAGCATATAAGAGCTTAAGCCCTTTCCACTGCTGCGCCGGATCACCGTACATGCGCTGTCTGATCCCGCCCTGGCGGAAATTGACATTCGCCAGTCCCACAGGCAGAAGGTAATGCTCACAGTACTGATAAAGCATGCTGCCCGTAAGAGCCTGATGGTAATTCCTGCGCACGATGGGATCGCGGCTCAGATAATCTATGAGCTCTCTTATACAGTCCGCATCAGCTACCAGATCAAAGCCCAGCCCCTCATCGGAGATCTCCGTTACTTTGGGGAAACATGCTGCCCCTGAAGCAATGCTCATAAGGCCGCTCTTTGCCTTGTGCATCGTGGCATTCATTTCCTTAAAGAAACTGATAGCTTCAAGATTCTCGACTCCGCCGTAGATATTGGGTATCCATTCTCCCGGATTACGGTAATAATCCAGGTAGAGCATGCTCGCCAGATCAAGCGTGTTAAATCCGTCAATATGGTAATTCTCAGCCCAGCTGTTGACAGCCGATAAAAGATAGGTTCTTACCTGAGCCCTTCCCATATCGAACTTAAGCATGCCCGTTCTGGGTTCTACTCCTTTGCGGGGATCGGCATATTCGTAAACGGCATTGCCGTCAAAAGCTCCGGGGCCGAAGCTGACATTTGAGAAATCTCCGGGCGCCCACTGCAAAATAACACCAACACCTTTGGAATGCATGCAGTCCACAAATGCCATATAGTCTTCCGGATCGCCAAAACGTCTGTCCGGCGCAATCAGAAGTGCGGGATGATATCCGGCATCGGCGTCTCCGGGATACGACATAACAGGAAGCAGTTCCACATGGCTGTAGCCCATGCCTGCCACATAATCCGCCATCTCCGTTACTGCTTTCTTATCCTTGAGGAAGCCTTCCGGCATACGCTGCAGGGCCATGGTATAAATATTCACATAAGCCTGCGCAGGGATGAATTTCTTTCTTCCGTCCATCCACTTATCGTCTTTCCACTTATATGAAAATGTGCTGACGATGCTTTCCGCAGTTTCGGACGTCCTCTGCCATACACTGTAAGGATCGGCTTTTCTTACGTTCACGCCGCCCTTCATCAATACGTCAAAGGCATATTCTTCGTTCTCTTCTACACCGGGTATGAACAGTTCAAAGATGCCGGAGTCTCTCAGACGGTTCATCGGATTTACCATGGGATCCCAGTTGTTAAACCCGCCTGTAACGCTTACCCTGACGGCATCAGGAGCCCATACACGGAATACGACTCCCCTTAAATTTCCTATGCTCTTTTTGTGAGCGCCCATATAAGTATAGGCTCTGTTTTCAGCACCGCTTATAAAGCGTGTCTCCTCTGCTTCGGAAAGAAGCTTTCCCCTGCCGTAGATCTCATCGCGATCCACTGCCCTTACATTCTTCTTTTTCTTCTTTCCGTCTGTATCCTCCGTGGCATATTCCACGTGATATCGATAATCTTTCCTGTTGTTTCCGGCTATCAGAGCAGCAAAGAATCCGGCTTCATCCGCCATCTCCATTACTATCTCTTCCTTAACGCTTTTAGCCTTAACACCGCTTCCGTTGATATAGAGACTCACTTTCTCCGCTCCGGGGAAGAAAGCCTGTACCAGAGTCTGGCGCCCCTTATTATGAGGCCCCAGTATTTCATCAGGTCTGTCACACTCACCATAGACCAGCTCCTCAATGGCAGCCCAGTCCATCAGATCATAGAGTTTCTTGTTCATTCAGCCGCCTCCTCGATACTGTGAATGAAAATACCGCTTCTGAGCTTAGGTTCAAACCAGGTTGACTTGGGAGGCATAAGTCTTCCTGCGTCAGCCACCGCAAACAGTTCGCCTATGGAAGTAGGATACATTGCAAATGCAACTCCCATCTGCGGCAGCGCATCAACTCTGCTCTTTAATTCACCCAGGCCTCTGATGCCGCCTACGAATTCTATGCGCTTATCTGTCTTGGGATCTGCTATTCCCAGAACGGGAGCCAAAAGCTTATCCTGCAGTATGGCAACGTCGAGTCCGTCAACGGGATCATCGCTCTTTACGCCCTCAAGCATGTTAAGCCTGTACCACTTGCCATCCAGATACATTCCCAGTTCACCCTTTTTCGTGGGATGATATTCTTCGTTTCCGGCCTCGCTGACACTGAATACTTTATCAAGCGCCGCCATAAACTGTTCTTTGCTGTTTCCGTTCAGATCATGCACCACGCGGTTATAGTCCATTATCATAAGTTCTTCATCGGGGAATATGACCGATAAGAAGAAATTATACTCTTCATTGCCGGTATGATGCTTATTTGCTTCGCGCCTGCGCTGTCCCACACGCACTGCGGATGCGCAGCGGTGATGACCGTCAGCGATATAGAGTGCGTTCATATTTTCAAATGCCTTCTTTACAATGGCTATATCAGCGTCTTCCGAAATAACGAATACCCTGTGTCTTATACCGTCATCAGAAGTAAAGTCATATAGCGCTTCACTGCTCTTGATCCTGCCCATAAGCTCGCGAAGCTCCGGTGTCTGACGGTAAGCCAGGAAAATGGGACCGGTCTGTGCGTTGCAGGTATCAACATGGCGTATGCGGTCAGCTTCCTTATCAGCGCGGGTGTTTTCGTGCTTTTTAATAACCTGGTTTTCATAATCATCTATGGAAGCACAGCCGACAATCCCGGTCTGCACGCGTCCGTCCATGGTCAGCTCATAAAGATAATAAACTGCTTTATCTTCCCTTACAAAGTCTCCCTTTTCTATGCGTTCCTTAAGCATGGAGGCTGCTTTTGCATAAACCTCATCTGCATAGGTGTCAACACTGTCGTCAAACTGGGTCTCTGCCCTGTCTATAGCCAGGAAGGAATCCGGGTTCTTTTCTACAACTACCTTAGCCTCCGCCCTGCTGTAAACATCATAGGGCAATGCCGCGATCCTGCTTTCCATTCCCTTTGCGGGTCGTATCGCCTCGAAAGGTCTGATATCTGCCATTTTATCTATCCTCCTATAAATCTAGATCAATGTCCTTACTACCTTGGGCTTGTAACCTCCGGCCTCAAGTGCTCCCAGTATTGCCTGCTTATGCTCGGTGCCGAAAGCTTCGATAGTTATACGCAGTTCAACCGCGCTCTTTCTGTTGGTCGTAACAAACTGATTATGCTCAAGTTTGATAACATTACCGTTCTGCTGCGCTATCACTCCGGCCACTCCCTGCAGCTGTCCCGGCTTGTCGGGCAGCAGCACCGATACGGTAAATATCCTGTTCCTGAATATGAGTCCCTGCTGCACAACAGAGCTCATCGTTATAACATCCATATTTCCGCCGGAAAGGATCGCAACAACCTTCTTTCCTTTGGCGTCGAGCTGCTTGAGCGCCGCCACGGTAAGGAGTCCCGAGTTCTCAACTATCATCTTATGATTCTCTACCATATCAAGGAAGGAAACTATAAGATCTTCATCCTTTACGGTAAGTATGCCGTCGAGATTTTCCTGTATATACGGGAATATATTGCTGCCCGGAGTCTTGACTGCAGTGCCGTCCGCGATCGTATCCACTGTAGGCAGGGTAACTACCTTTCCTTCTGCCAGGGATGCCTTCATGCAGGCAGCGCCTTCGGGTTCAACGCCTATCACTTTTATCTTCGGATTAAGCAGCTTTGCAAGAGTAGATACGCCTGCAGCAAGACCGCCGCCGCCGATGGGAACAAGTATCACATCGACCAGAGGAAGCTCTTTGATGATCTCCATTGCGATGGTACCCTGACCTGTTGCCACTGCAGGATCGTCAAAGGGATGTATAAAAGTATAACCATGCTCTGCAGCCAGCTCATAAGCTTTTTCGCAGGCCTCATCATATACATCACCGTAAAGCACAACTTCAGCTCCGAAATTCTTGGTACGGTTTACCTTGATCAGAGGTGTGGTCGTAGGCATAACGATCGTAGCCTTCATCCCCTTGCAGCGCGCCGCATAAGCCACGCCCTGGGCATGATTGCCGGCAGATGCTGTAATAACTCCCTTCGCTTTTTCTTCTTCGCTTAAGGTACTGGCCTTATAATATGCTCCTCTTACCTTGTAAGCGCCTGTAAACTGCATGTTTTCCGGCTTTAAATAAACCTTGTTTCCCGTAAGGGCGCTGAAGTGGTCACTGTATATCAGCTTAGTCTCCAGTGTAACTTCTTTGACTGTCTCGGCTGCCTCCTCAAAGGCATCCAGTGTCAGCATCTCGGGCATCTTCTTACTCCTCCGCATTTTCTTCATCTTCATCTTTATCAAGCTCCACATCAAAGAGAGCTTCCACAAAAGCATCCGCATCAAATTTCTGCAGATCCTCTATATGTTCACCCACGCCTATATATTTAACAGGTACCTTAAGCTCGGACTGTATAGCCACGGCAATTCCGCCTTTTGCGGTACCGTCCATCTTGGTAAGTATGATGCCGCTCAGATCCGCAACATCATTAAAATCCCTGGCCTGCTGCAGAGCGTTCTGTCCCGTGGTCGCATCGAGCACGATAAGATTTTCCCTGTGCGCTCCCGGGAATTCCTTATCTATTACCCTGTTCATCTTCTTCAATTCTTCCATCAGGTTCTTTTTATTGTTAAGACGCCCGGCAGTATCTACCAGAAGAACATCCACATTTCTTGCCTTTGCCGCTGCCGTGGCATCATAAAGCACGCTGGAAGGATCCGCTCCCTCGCGGCCGCCTATGAGCTCAACGCCCGCGCGTTCTGCCCATACCTTAAGCTGGTCGCCTGCGGCAGCGCGGAATGTATCAGCCGCAGCCATCATAACCTTCTTGCCCTTAGCCTTTAAGTGGGAAGCTATCTTGCCTATAGACGTGGTCTTTCCCACGCCGTTAACACCTATGACGAAAACAACAGACTGCTGCTTCTCAAAATCATAAGCCGCATTTCCTACGCTCATCTGATCGCGTATATCTTTTATCAGTAATTCCTTGCACTCGGTGGGACGTACTATATGCTTCTCCTCCACCTGTTCCTTCAGGGTATCCAGTATCTCTTCGGTGGTGCGGACGCCTATATCGCCCATTATCAGGATCTCTTCCAGCTCCTCATAGAAATCATCATCTATGGCTGCAGCGCCGTCAAAAATAATATCGAGGCTGTATACGAAATTATCCCTTGTCTTTGCAAGGCCTTCCTTGAGTCTGGCAAAAAAGCCTTTCTTTTTAGGCTTTTCTTCCACTTCTTCGGGTGCCTCTTCTTTATTGTCTTCCTGTGGCTCTTCCGCCTCTTCTCCGGATTTTTCCGCAGCTTTATCCTGTGATCCAAAGAGACCGAAGAAGCCTTTCTTTTTAGGCTTTTCTTCTTCCTCTGTCTCTTCTTCCGCTGACTGCGCCTCTTCTTCTGCGCCGGCTTCATCAGCATCCGAAGCAGCTTCCGCCGTCTCCTCTTTTATTAATGTTTCTGTGTCGCTGTCAAAACTTTCTGATGCAGCAGGCTGCGCTGCCTCTGCTTTTGCAGGCGCCGCCTCATCGCTTCTCCTGAATAGACTGAAATCGATATCATCATCGCTTACGCGAAAATTCTGATCTTCGATTATCTCTTCCTCTTCTTTTTTCTTTTTGCCAAAAGGCCACCAGGCCATGATCTTTTCTCCTTATCTACTAATCTTGTCAGCTTTTAAATGCCTTAACGGCGCTGCGTTAATTATCCAGTTCTTCATCAATAAGATTTACGGATACCAGCGTGGAAACACCCTTCTCCTGCATGGTTATACCGTAGAGACGGTCGGCTTTTTCCATGGTGCCGCGTCGGTGGGTAATAACGATGAACTGTGTATGCTCCGTAAGCTTGTGCAGATAACTTGCATAACGCCCTACATTGCTCTCATCAAGCGCTGCCTCTATCTCGTCCAGCAGACAGAAAGGCGAGGGCTTAAAATTCTGTATTGCAAAGAGCAGCGCTA
>CAMOEK010000031.1:0-20895 GCA_946612125.1 uncultured Lachnospiraceae bacterium
TTTATCAGATTTGTGATATATTATATCAGTGATAGCTGTTTTATGTCAGTATTTTTTTTAACAATTTCTTGTAGAGATCTCTGAAATAGGTTATAATAGCTTATATGTTTTGATGGACATAAGGTTTTTCGGAGGATAACATGGGAGTACAGAGAAGTCTGTTCGCGGTTATGAAGCATATAGTCCCTTCGGATCTGGAGTATTATCTGGAAGAAAAGAATTCTGAAGGACTTAAGCTTCTGCCCCTTGGAAGCGCATCATTCTTTTCGCTTTTATTCAGCGAAGAGAAGCCTGAAAAGCTCAGGTATGTCGTGGACTGCCCTACGCTTCCGAAGGCACTCTACATGAAGAAGCTTACCGAAGAAGGCTGGGAGTATATGGGACAGAGCATGAACTGCTATGTCTGGCGCATCGGATATGAGGAAGGCAGCAGACCGGCGGATTTTTCGGATAAGACCGGTCAGAAGATACATTGTTTCAGACTTGGATTGATAATGGCGGCTCTTGCGATCGTATTTCTGGGCCTCTTTGCTGCACTGTGTTATTCCCTTTATTCAGAGTACAGGGTACAGGTACCGGAAGCCACGCGGCTGGCCAAATATCTTGTGGTCATAGCATTGCAGATACCGTTCGTTGCCTGCTTCACATCAATGGCGATAAAACTGCTAAAGGAAAATTCCAGATTGAAGAGAAGAGCTGTTATAAAGTAGATCAGAGCTCTCCCGTTTCGGGAGGGCTTTTTCATTCTGCATAAAAGCTTTACATAAAAAGAATATTTCAACCTTAGTCACAGGTGGAAAGCAGCTGTGGAGGGGTGTTTTACGGTATAAATAGTTGACATAACACGGGAAATGACCGTTAAGGATATGCTGTAAATTTAGATTACATAAATTATAAAATAGTCTCTAAGTTGAAAATAAAATTGACAGGACGGATAAGTGGGATAAATAGACGGAAAATATAATAACTATGACCGATGTGGTTAAATTACATAAAATATAAAAATCTGATGCTATAAGTTTACATAACCAGATATTTGACCTGAATTAAAACATGATTTAACCGTAATTTTATGTTTACATAACTTGGAATAGTTGACATAAAACGCGACGCCGGGGCTTGGAGCGAAAGGGGTTACATAATACCCGGAGGGCTGGAGATGCAGAGGGGCAGAACGTGCTGCTTCTTGAAACGTATGTTCTATTATGCTATATTGTATGGAGTTTGCCGCGGCTGCTTCGTGAATACCACGAACGAAGGGATGAAACGGCCGGGCAAGGTGATAATTTCGGAGCGGGATCATGCAGGATAACAAGTATGAGATCAGGATCTCCGTGCGCGAACTGGTGGAATTCATACTTCGCAGCGGAGATATAGACAACCGAAGAGGGACATCGCCGGAGAAAGCCATGCAGGAGGGCAGCAGGCTTCACCGGATGATACAGCGCAGCATGGGCGAGGGTTACAGCGCCGAGGTTCCGCTCCACTATATCTATGAGGCGGAAAACTACCGCGTTATACTGGACGGCCGGGCGGACGGCATTATAGATGAAGGCGCAGAGGGTGGACGTGAATTTGAACTTGGCAACAATCAGATAACGTTAAATCAGTATTTAATAAATGAGGAATTTCCTACAATAACGATAGATGAGATAAAGTGTGTAAATCGAAAACTGGAAAGACTGACAGAGGCGGTCCCGGTTCATCTGGCTCAGGCTAAGGTATATGCATTTATTTATGCAAAGCAGAATGGATTGCCGCTCATCCGTGTCAGAATGACCTATTGCAATATAGAAACCGAGGAACTGAAATATTTCTTTCATGAGTATACCTGGCCGGAAATAAAGGATTTCTTTGAAGAACTCATGGAGGAATATCTTAAGTGGGCGGACTTTGAATGGAGATGGAATATCATTCGTCAGGCTTCTTTGAAGGAGCTGAGTTTTCCCTATGTATACAGAAAAGGGCAAAGGGAGCTGGCTGCGCAGGTCTATCGGATGATCAGGGAAAAGCATAAGCTTTTTATGGAAGCGCCCACGGGCACGGGCAAGACGCTAAGCACGGTCTTTCCGTCGCTTAAAGCCATGGGCGAGGAGATGGTAAACAAGATATTCTATCTCACGGCCAGGACCATAACAAGGACTGTGGCTGCCGACACGCTGGATCTTTTGCGTGAGAGGGGACTGCGCTTAAAAAGCATAACCATTACGGCGAAAGAGAAGATATGTCCGCTGGAAAAGGCTGAATGCAACCCGGAGAGCTGCCCTTATGCAAAAGGGCATTTTGACCGTGTGAATGAAGCGATATTTAATTGTATTAATGAATATGACCGCATAGACCGGGATGTGCTCGCGCAGGCTGCAGAAAAGTACAGGGTGTGTCCTTTTGAACTGAGCCTTGATCTGAGTCTTTTCTGCGATATGATCATCTGCGACTATAATTATGTTTTTGATCCGCATGTGGCGCTGAAAAGATATTTTTCGGACGGCGGCAGCGGCGAGTATGTTTTTCTTGTGGATGAGGCCCACAATCTGGTGGAACGCGGCAGGGATATGTACAGCGCGGAACTCAATAAAGAAGATTTCCTGGCTCTTAAGCGCACGATGAATGAGGTTACGGAAAAGTATGCCAATGAGGAGATGCGCCCGCGTAAAAAGAAAGTAAAAGGCATACCGTTGCTGTTTAAGATAATACGGGGGCTGGAGCGCTGCAACAGGGAGATGCTCAAGCTGAAGCGCGATTGCGAGAGTTATATGGTCATTGAAGAAGCGGATACATTTGCGGGAACAGTGCAGGGATTGTATACATCCATCGGGGAGTTTTTGGATGAGGAGGAGAATACAGGCGTAAGGGAAGAGGTTCTTGAATTCTATTTTAAGATATCACATTTTCTGCTGATCTTCGAATGGCTGGATGAGAATTATAAGATATATACGGAGCACAGAGAGAATTGTGGATTTTGGTTAAAACTACTTTGCGTAAACCCTGCAAAGCGGCTTGCAGAGTGTATGTCCAGAGGGAGGGCGAGCGTTCTCTTCTCTGCGACACTCCTGCCTATAAATTATTACAAAAGATTGCTGGGTGCCGAAAAAGATGATGTTGCCGTATATGCTGAATCAGCATTTAACAAAGACAGGCTTGGAGTCTTCCTTTGCCGGGATGTTACAAGCAGATATAAACAACGCAATGTGGATACCTTCTTCAAAATGGCAAGATATATATATGAAGTAACTGAATCCAGGAGAGGTAATTATCTGGTGTTTTTCCCTTCGTACAGCTTTATGTCGGAGGTGTATGCCAGCTTTGAGAGACACTATCTGCATCTGGGAGGCATGGAATGCATAAGGCAGGCTGAAAGGATGAGCGAAGAGGAACGCGAAGGATTCCTTGCAAGATTCTCCGGGGGCGGACTGTTGAAGCTTGAAGGGTCGGCAGCGGATGAGGAACCACGCAGCCTGATCGGTTTTTGTGTGCTGGGAGGCATATTCTCGGAAGGGATAGATCTTAAGGAGGATGCGCTGATCGGGAGTATCATAGTCGGTGTGGGCTTTCCTCAGATATGCAGTGAAAGGGAGATCATAAAAGAATTCTTTGATGAGAACGGCCTTGACTATGCATACCGCTATCCCGGTATGAACAAAGTGCTGCAGGCAGCAGGCAGGGTAATACGAACAGAGAAGGATAAAGGCGTTGTGGCGCTTTTGGATGAGCGCTTTCTGGACCGATCGTACCAGCGCATGTTTCCCAGGGAATGGACAGGCTTTTCGGTGACCGATATCAGACGCATCGGAGAGGCCCTGGAGGCGTTTTGGGAAGAGGAGTGACAAAGGCCTGCAGGGGCATGCGGGCAGACTGCATTTTTCACAATTATTCTTGCAGATTATTGTAGAAAAATCAGAGATAATATGTTAAAATATCACTTACGTTTTTTGAATGATTTTTTTGCGGGAAGCGTCAGACGCTTCCGGAGAGGACGGGATCATGTGGGCATATGAAAGTGTTTTTTATCAGATTTATCCGCTGGGGTTCTGCGGAGCGCCGTTTGAGAACGACGGAGTGGCACAGTCCAGGATACTGAAGGTGCTGGACTGGATACCTCATATAAAGAAGCTGGGCTGTAATGCAGTTTATTTTTCACCGGTATTTGAATCGGATACACACGGATATAATACCAGGGATTATACAAAGATCGATACACGCCTGGGCAGCAACGCGGATTTTAAAGAAGTCTGCGATGCTTTGCATAAAGAAGGCATAAAAGTGGTCCTGGATGGCGTGTTCAATCATGTGGGGCGCGGCTTCTGGGCGTTTCAGGATGTGCTTAAGAATCGTGAGTCATCGGCGTATGTCAGCTGGTTCAACCGCATAGATTTCGGAGGCAATTCAAATTACAACGACGGTCTCTGGTATGAGGGCTGGGAAGGCAATTACGACCTGGTCAAGCTGAACCTTCATAATGAAGATGTTATACAGCATATCTTCCATGCTGTGGAAGGCTGGATAAATGAATTTGATATAGACGGCATACGCCTTGATGTGGCATATTGTCTGGATCATGAATTCCTGAGACGTTTAAGGGAATTCACCGACGGCAAAAAAGCGGACTTTTTCCTGCTGGGTGAAGTGCTTCACGGCGAATACGGCAGGATGCTGAATGAGATGCATATCCATTCCCTTACCAATTACCAGGTATATAAAGGACTGCATTCAGGTTTTAACTCAGCAAACATGTTTGAGATAATCCATTCGCTGCTTCGTCAGTTTGAGGATCAGCCGTGGGCCGTCTGCCGCGGCGCACATCTTTTGTCCTTTGCGGATAACCATGATGTGAGCCGTATAGCTTCGATAATACAGGATCCGAACTGTCTGCCTCTGGTCTATGCGATGGTCTTCGGCATGCCCGGCATCCCCTGCGTGTACTACGGCAGTGAATGGGGAGTGAAGGCTGACAAATCCCAGGGTGATCCCGCGCTGCGCCCCTGTTTTGATGCGCCGCAGTGGAACGAACTCACGGATTTTATAGCAGCGCTGGCTAAGGCAAAGACCGGCAGCAAGGCGCTTAATTACGGCAGCTTCAGGAGCGTGGTGCTGCAGAATAAGCAGTGCATCTTTGAACGTAAATGCGACGGGGAACGCGTGATGGTTGCCATCAATATGGATTCGGCGCCCTATACCGCTCATTTCGATGCGGGCTGCGGACAGGCTACGGACCTTATAACGGGAAAGCTGCATGATTTTGGCGGCGGCAGTGAGCTGCCCCCCTACAGCGCAGCATTCTGGCTTATGGAGAGATAGAACAAAAGTGATTTTTAAGGAGATAAACAGATGAAAGAGTTAGCAAAGACCTATGACCCCAGCGGCATAGAAGACAGACTGTATCAGAAATGGCTTGATAAGAAGTATTTCCACGCAGAAGTGGATGAGAGCAAAAAGCCTTTTACAATAGTGATCCCGCCCCCGAACATTACGGGACAGCTGCATATGGGACATGCGCTTGATAATACCATGCAGGATATCCTGATCCGTTTTAAGAGGATGCAGGGCTTCAATGCCCTCTGGCAGCCCGGAACCGATCATGCTTCCATCGCTACGGAAGTAAAGATCATAGAGAAGCTCAAAGAAGAAGGCCTCAGCAAGGAAGATCTGGGCCGTGACGGATTCCTTGAGAGAGCATGGGCGTGGAGAAAGGAATATGGCGGACGCATAGTATCCCAGCTTAAAAAACTGGGTTCTTCCTGCGATTGGGATCGTGAGAGATTTACCATGGACGAAGGCTGCAATAAGGCAGTAAATGAAGTTTTCGTCAAGATGCATGAAAAAGGATATATCTACAAGGGTTCGCGTATCATCAACTGGTGTCCGGTATGTAATACTTCCATTTCGGATGCGGAGGTTGAATATGAAGAGCAGGCCGGCCATTTCTGGCATATCAAATATCCGATCTTAAATGATGATGATACAGAGAGCGGCGAGTATCTGATATTTGCAACCACACGTCCTGAGACTATGCTGGGTGATACCGCTGTGGCTGTACATCCCGAGGACGAGCGATATAAGGATCTCATCGGAAAGAATCTGATGCTGCCTCTTATGAACAGGAAGATCCCTGTTATAGCTGATGAATATGTTGACCGTGAATTCGGTACCGGCGTTGTTAAGATCACCCCGGGACATGACCCTAATGACTTTGAAGTGGGCAAGCGCCATAACCTGCCTATCATCAACATAATGAACGATAATGCCACCATCAATGCAAACGGCGGCAAGTTTGAGGGCATGGATCGTTACGAAGCCAGAAAGGTCATCGTTAAAGAACTTGAAGAAATGGGCCTGCTGGTTAAAATAGAGGACCATGTGCATAACGTGGGAACCCATGACCGCTGCGGCACCACGGTAGAGCCTCTTGTAAAGGCACAGTGGTTCGTAAAGATGGACGAGCTTATCAAGCCTGCAAGGGAAGCGGTGAAGAACGGAGATATCCGTCTTGTTCCCGAAAGCATGCAGAAGACCTATTTTAACTGGACAGACAATATCCGTGACTGGTGTATATCCCGCCAGCTGTGGTGGGGACACCGCATACCCGCATATTACTGCGATAAGTGCGGTGAGACCGTAGTGGCCAAGTCTGCACCGGATAAGTGTCCTAAGTGCGGCTGTGAGAAACTGACCCAGGATCCCGATACCCTTGATACCTGGTTCTCATCGGCGCTCTGGCCTTTCTCGACCCTGGGCTGGCCCGAGGAAACGCCTGAACTTAAATACTTCTATCCCACAGATGTGCTGGTAACCGGATATGACATCATCTTCTTCTGGGTTATCAGAATGATCTTTTCCGGCTATGAGCAGATGGGAGAGAAGCCTTTCCATACCGTGCTGTTCCATGGTCTGGTTCGTGATGCGCAGGGCAGGAAGATGAGTAAGTCCCTGGGTAACGGTATCGATCCGCTGGAGATAATCGCCAAGTACGGCGCAGATGCGCTCAGACTTACACTGGTAACAGGCAATGCACCCGGAAACGATATGCGTTTCTATTATGAAAAGGTAGAGGCAAACCGCAATTTTGCAAACAAGATCTGGAATGCTTCCCGTTTCATTATGATGAATATGGAAAATGTGCCGGTGAAGCCTGATGACGCCGATCTTAAGCCGGCAGACAAGTGGATCACTTCCAAGATCAACAGCCTTATCAAGGATGTTACCGATAACATGGAGAAGTACGAACTGGGTGTTGCGGTACAGAAGGTTTATGACTTTATCTGGGATGAGTTCTGCGACTGGTATATAGAGATGGTTAAACCCAGGCTTTACCGGAAGGATGACGAAAAGGACAGAAATGCGGCACTCTATACCTTAAAGAGCGTGCTGATCGATGCGCTCAAACTGCTTCATCCTTATATGCCTTTCGTTACCGAGGAAATATTCTGCAATCTGCAGGATGAGGAAGAATCCATAATGATAAGCTCCTGGCCGGTATATGACGAAAAGCGCAGTTTCCCTGCTGAAGAAAATGCGATCGAGACCATCAAGGAAGCTATCCGCGGCATAAGAAATGCCCGTACAGGCATGGATGTTCCTCCTTCAAGGAAGGCTCAGGTGATCGTTGTGAGCGATATGCCTGAAAAGAGGGAGATCTTCAATAATAATATTGATTTCTTCAAGACCCTGGCGTATGCTTCGGAAGTTCATGTACAGGCTGATAAGAGCGGCGTGGCAGATGATGCTGTGTCGGTTGTGATAGCTCATGTCAATATCTATATGCCTCTCGGCGAGCTGGTAGATATTGCGAAGGAACTGGAGCGCCTTAAGAAAGAAGAACAGCGTCTTGAGGGTGAGCTTAAGCGCGTGAACGGAATGCTTTCCAATGAGAAGTTCGTATCCAAGGCTCCGGCTGCAAAGATCGAGGAAGAAAAGGCAAAACTTGAGAAATACAGCAGGATGATGGAACAGGTGAAGGAGCAGATACAAAATTTATCAAAGTGAAAATGAAATGTTGATTTTTCCACCGGCTTTTTGTATGATGTAATTTGTTAGATAAGAGGTGACAAAATCGTGATAAGTTTTGAGGAAGAATTAAAGAAATTTCACAGGAGCCCGGAACTGGAAGAAGGCGAAGATACGATATTTAAGGAAAACATGACGGATGTTTTGGATATTGTTCTGGGTGTGGCCAATAATTTCGACAGCGATATGATGGGAACGGTTAACGATAACAATCAATGACAGGGGATGTGAGCCGTGGAGTGTTTTAACTGCGGAGCTCCCTTGTCCGAGCTGGATTATTGTACAAATTGCGGGTCTGATGTTAGGAAGTACAAAAAGATCATGTACACCGCAAATCGATTATATAATGAAGGACTTGACCGCGCCAGTGTGCGTGATCTTTCCGGGGCGGTCAGGGTGCTTCGCGACTGCCTGAAATGCAATAAAAATCATGTTGATGCCAGAAACCTCCTTGGACTGATATATTATGAGACCGGTGAGGCGGTTGCGGCATTTGCGGAGTGGGTCATCAGCAAGAATATCCGCCCCGAAAAGAACGTGGCCGAAGAATATATCAACATGATCCAGTCGGACAAGGGCCGATTAGAAACAATAAATACAACTTTAAAAAAGTATAATTCTGCGCTGAGCCAGTGTCATCAGGACAGTCCTGATCTGGCGGTGATCCAGTTGAAAAAAGTACTGAGCTTAAATCCTAAATTTGCAAAAGCTCACAGACTGCTGGCTCTTTTGTTTATGCGCAGCGGTGAGTGGAGCCAGGCAAAGAAAGAGCTGGAACGCTGCAGACGCATAGATGTGGGCGATGTGGATGCGCTGAGATACCTCAAGGAGTGCGAGGAACAGCTCCGTGGCGGTGAAGATGCACAGCGTGGCCGCAAAAAAAAGAAAAAAGAAGAGCCTGCCGCAATCTCGTACTGGAATGGCAACGAAGAGGTCATACAGCCGGTCAGATCCAAAGAACCGTTGGGCATACATGTATTTCTTCAGATAGGTCTGGGCGTGCTTGTTGGTTTATTTGCCTCGTACTTCCTTTTGATGCCTGCGCGTGAAGCCAAGGTGCGCAGTGAAGAGAGCGATAAGCTGAAAGCTTATGGTGAGGAAATAGATCTTAAGAACAGCGAGATAAATGATCTGAATGCCCGGATAAAAGAGCTTGAAACTAACTTAAATGATAAAACCGAGCAGTTAGATGCGTATAGTGGCACAAACGGGATCCTAAGCGCGAATGATAATCTTCAGGCAGCGGCTTTTGCATATATGGACGAAAGCCAGAATGCCATGAATGTGGAGCAGTACCTTTCGCTCATACCAGAGGATTATGTGGAAAACAGCGCCTCACAGGAATTCCTGGATCTGTATCATCTGCTGCAGGGAGCTATAGGCGGAACAGTGGCGCAGAGTTATTACGATTCCGGTCTTGAAGCATACAGGCAGCAGGATTATGCTGTTGCGATAGCAGCTCTGGAAAAGGCTTGTTTATATGACAAGACAAATGCGGATGCGCTGTACTACCTGGGGGTGGCTTTGTATGACAGCGGAGATGTGAATCAGGCATCCGAAAAGTTCCACCAGCTGATCAATGAATATCCGGATGGAGCTCTGGCCGACAAAGCCAGACAGCGTCTTGAAGAGATAGGAGAGTAAATAATAAACCATAGGGAGGGTATATTATGAAAACAGTAAAGGTCAAGCAGAAGAAAACAGAAAAAAGAGATGTTGCGGGTATCATAATAGGCATACTCTTTTTCCTGATGCTTGCTGCGGTTTGTTATTATGTGGCAGATATGCTTATAATCGCCCGTGAGATCAATGAGCATAATATTTCCGGTGACTGGCACCAGACAAAGGAACTGAATGAAGACAGGACCGAGCATTGGGTGTTCACTGCTGACGGACATGCAAATTACTATGTTGTAAATAACAAAACCAACACGAAAGAAGAAGAGAAGACCTATTCATACACCATCGAGCCTCCCGAGGAAGGAAAGACCCATCCTATCATCAGAGTTGTTCCTACCAATGTAAGAAAGGCAGAACAGGAAGAGGGAACCATTGATATCAGAGTATCGCGTGTCACCAAGGCGGAGATGACGGTTGAGTTTATCTACAACCGTTTCAATACCAAAACAACCCGCCTGACAAAGGATCTGTTCTGATGGCAGAGAATATAATAGAGCTTAAGAACATCACCAGACGTTTTGATGATGACGGATATATTGCAGTAAAAGATTTTAATCTGAGCGTAGGCCGGGGGGAATTTGTTACATTTTTAGGTCCCTCCGGATGCGGAAAGACAACCACCCTTCGTATGATAGCGGGATTCGACACGCCTACGGAGGGTGAGATATTGTTAAACGGTAAGGACATCACCGTCCTTCCGCCCAATAAGCGGCCCATCAATACCGTTTTTCAGCGTTATGCCCTATTTCCCCACATGAACATATTCGAGAATATCGCTTTTGGCCTTAAGCTGAAAAAGCTTCCGAGGGAAGAGGTGATCAAAAAGGTTAAGCATGTTCTGGATCTGGTGGATCTGGAAGGCTTTGAAGAGAGAAGCGTTTCCACATTATCGGGTGGTCAGCAGCAGCGTATCGCTATAGCAAGGGCTCTGGTAAACGAGCCCGAGATACTGCTTCTGGATGAGCCTCTGGGAGCGCTGGATCTTAAGATGCGCAAGGAGATGCAGATAGAGCTTAAAGCCATGCATCAGCAGCTGGGCATCACCTTTATTTATGTAACGCACGACCAAGAAGAAGCTCTGACCATGTCTGACAAGATAGTGGTCATGAACCGCGGCACCATACAGCAGATAGGCACTCCCGAAGATATCTATAACGAGCCGAAAAATGCGTTTGTTGCGGATTTTATAGGTGAGAGCAATATATTTAAGGGCATCATGACAGGCAAACTCAAAGTGCGTTTCTGCGGCGGCGAGTTTGAATGCATGGATGATGTGGACGAAGGCACATTGGTGGATGTTGTTGTCCGCCCCGAGGATGTTATCTTAAGCGAGCCTAAGGACGGTGTGGTAAGCGGTACCGTGACTGCAGTAACCTTTAAGGGCATGCATTACGAGATCACCGTTGAGAGCGGCAAATACGAGATGGTGATAGTTTCCACCAAGGCGCAGAAGGTGGGAGACGAAGTGGGCATGAGCCTTGATCCCGACGGAATACATATCATGATAGCCGAGGATCATATCACTAGATTTGAGGCTGCCGTAACTCCCGATTATAAGCTTGATTACAACGGAAAGACCATAAACTGCGATCTTTGCAGCGTTATTCCCGGCAGTAAGATGAAGGATGGCGTGCTTACCGATTCATCAGGGCAGGCCATAGATACTGAAAAGATCAGGATAAATGTTTCTATACAGCCCGGCGATATAGAGATGAGTGATGATGTGGAAGCGGGACTCACTCACGGGCATATCATCAACCTTATCTATAAGGGCGATCATTATTGCTATGTGGTCCGTACCGCGCATGGTCACGATCTTATAGTTGATGATGAATACCTCTGGAATATGGGGGATCAGGTCGGGCTTATCCTTCCTGAGGAAAAGATGAGCTTTGCTCTGAAAAAATAAGGAGGGGCGGACCGTGAAATATCGTTTCAGCAGAAAACATCTGGCCATTCCTTATGCCCTGTTTTTACTGGTGTTTGTTGTGGCACCGCTGGTGGTCATAGTTTATTATGCGCTGACCGGCAGTGACGGAAAGCCTACGGCAAGTAATTTTCTTAACTTTTTTACAGATCCCAATACTCTGGGAACCCTGCTCTACAGTCTTATACTTGCATTGGTCACCACCTGTGTATGCCTGCTGATAGCATACCCGGTGGCTTACGCCCTTGCGTTCAGCCGGCTCAAGGCCCGTTCCGTGCTGGTCATGCTTTTTATAATGCCTATGTGGATCAACTTCACCTTAAGGCTTACGGCGCTTAAGGAGATACTCACGCTGATAGAAGGCAATCTGGCATTTCATCCCTTTTTAAATTCGGTCATAGGCATGACCTATGATTTTCTGCCCTTTATGATACTGCCTATATACAATCAGCTGGAGAAACTTGATAAGAGCCTTCTGGAAGCTGCAAGGGATCTGGGAGCAGGCGATGCCCAGAGCTTTTTAAAGATAACACTGCCTCTTTCAGTGCCGGGTGTAATGAGCGGGATAGCGATGGTATTCCTTCCTGCCATGACCAATTATGTTGTGCTTGATATGCTCTATAACAGCACTTATATAATGGGAAGTCTGATAGGCAGTTACTTCTCGGCATACGACTGGCACGGCGGATCCATGATAAGCCTGATCCTGCTGGCGCTCATATGCATCTTTACCCTTCTCACAAAGAGTGATGAGGGAGAAAATTTGAGAGGAGGCAGTCTGATATGAAAAAGAACAAAGCTTACCTCCTCATCATACTCTGCCTTGCGCTTATGCTGATCTATTCGCCTATACTTATACTTGCCGTATACAGTTTTACGGATGCTACATCCATAGGTTTTTCCGGCGGTTTTTCGCTGCAGAATTATATCACGCTTTTTACTACCCCCGTGCTTTCGGATATGATCTGGGGGACGGTGCTCCTTGCCTTTATAGTTGCAGTGGTATCCACGCTTCTGGGCACGCTGGGAGCAATAGGAGCCTTTTATTCAAAGAAAAGAGCGCAGGCGCTGATATCGGTGGTGAACCAGGTGCCTGTTGTCAATGCCGATGTTGTGACCGGTTTTTCGGTATGCATCCTTCTGGTGGCGGTTTTCGGCATGAGCAAGGATACTTATTTCCCTCTGGTTGCAGGGCAGGTAACGCTGTGCGCGCCTTTTGTTTTTCTTTCGGTGCTGCCCAAGTTATCGCAGATGGATCCCAGCATATATGAAGCGGCGCTGGATCTGGGGGCTTCTCCGGCCTACGCTTTGCGCAAGGTGGTCATACCACAGATAATGCCGGGCATCTTATCCGGTTTTGCCATGGCTATAACCCTTTCGCTGGATGATTATTTCGTGGCTACCTATACCAAGCCGGCCACCTTTGATACCATCAGCACCTATGTTGTCAATGCCACGAGGGGCTCACAGACCGAGATCAAGACGGCGCTCTGGGCACTTTCGACGATCATCTTTTTGATAGTGCTGCTGATAGCGGTGCTGGGCAATGTGAGCAGGAAAGCTGACGGAAAGGCAGGTGGGGAGCTGTGAAGAAGAGACTTTTGATACCCGCCCTGTTCCTGGCCGGAAGCGTTTTAATGTCGGGCTGCGACAGTAAAGAAGAGGATTCCGATGCCATAGTCCTTAAGGTCTGCAATTGGGAAGAATACATGGATCTGGGCGACTGGGACGAAGAAGAGACCATAGATCTTGAAAGTGGTGATATACTTGGCGTCAATCCCCTGTATGAAGATTTTGAGCAGTGGTATTACGAAAACTACGGCGTTAAGGTAAAGGTTGAATACAGCTGCTTTGGCACAAATGAAGAGCTGTACAATATGCTTACACTGGGTGATGAATTCGATCTGGTATGTCCCTCCGAGTACATGATAATGAAGCTCATGAAAGAGGACTGGCTTGTCCCGTTTTCGGATGCTTTTCATGATGAAGAGAATGATAAGAATTATTACGTCAGGAATGTGTCTCCTTTCATAAAGGAGAAGTTCGACGATCATGAGATAAACGGCGAGAGCTGGAGCGAATACGCCGCAGGTTACATGTGGGGCGTTACCGGCATACTCTATAATCCTGATGAAGTGGATGAAGAGCAGGTGAGAAGCTGGGAATGCCTGAGGGATCCCGAGTTTTACAGACAGATCACGATTAAGGATAATGTGCGCGATGCATATTTCCCGGCAGTGGCTGCCGTTAAAAAGGATATGCTGACAGATGAGGCGTTCAGATCCGCCCCGGATTATGCTCAGCAGCTTGAGGCGGAAATGAATGACACATCCGAAGATACTGTGGCGAAGGCTCTTGACTTCCTGCAGGATACAAAGGATGTGGCTTATTCCTTTGAGACCGACAGCGGCAAGGCGGATATGGTAACGGGCAAGGTGCTGGCAAATCTGCAATGGTCGGGAGATGCGGTATATGCTATGGACCAGGCCGAAGAAGACGAGGTGTATCTGGCATATTCCGTGCCCGAAGAATGTACCAATCTCTGGTTTGACGGCTGGGTTATGCTCAAGCGCGGAATAGAGGGGAATGCGGAAAAACAGGCTGCAGCCGAAGCGTTTGTAAACTTTTTGTCGCGTCCGGACAATGCGGTGCGCAATATGTATTATATAGGCTATACTTCGACCATAGCCGGCGGGACCGACGGAGATGAAGTATATGAATATGTAGAATGGACATACGGTGCAGAGGACGATGAGGAAGAAATAAGCGAATACGACTTAAGCTGGTTCTTTGATGATGAAGAAGCCGTTGTGGAAGCGCCTGCCGAGCAGCTGTCGCGTCAGTTGTTTGCGCAGTATCCTCCGGAGGAAGTAATGGAACGCAGCTCCATCATGCAGTATTTTGATGCTGATGCCAACGCGCGTATTAACCGCATGTGGATAAATGTAAGGTGCTACAATATCAAAAAAATGCCGTTCTGGGGATGGTGCGTGATAGCGGTCCTGCTTGTTTGCAGTATCGGCGCTTTTGCTTATTCCAGACGGAAAAAGAATTACGAGATCTGAGTCGGAAATTATGTAAAATGTGCATTATTTGTTTGACCCGAATCGATTTTTAGTGTAAAATATACAATAGCAGTTAGCGAAAAGGACCCCGTGCGCAGACAGGCTGCACGGGGCTCTTTTTTTACACACACAAAGGAGGTATGTGAATGAAAGCATGGAAGCGGAAACTGAGTATGGCAATGGCGCTCTTTATGCTGGCGGGAACGCTGGCTGACAGCGGCTTTACCGTTACTGCGGCAGACGATGAGGGCCCTCTTGCCTTAAAAGAAGGCGAAGAGTGGGGCGTTGACGAAGAGAATGAGACTGTTGCGCCGGCGCAGACAGAAGAAGATGCAGACTCTGATGAGGCAGCTGCGGAGGAAACAGCAGAAGAACCGGAAGAGGCAGCAGACGCCGATGAGACCGTGTCTGATGCAGAGGCGGAAAGCGTAGAAACCACAGCAGAAGATGCTGATGGAGAAGAAACCACAGCAGAAGATGCTGAAGAAGAAGAGACTTCGGATGATGCTGAAGAAGCAGAAGAATGGGAATGGAGCGAAGAGCTGGACGATCCCGAATGGCCGACAGAGATAACGAAAGTTACGGCAAGGGCTAAGGTTAATGGCCGGTGGGTAGATGCTCAGGTGACAAAAGGTGATCTTACCCGCGAAATGGACTGCATCTGGCCGGCATTATATACATTTTATGCTACTGCCAGCGTGGATGGAAAGGAATACAGCATATCGGCAAACAAGGGCTTTGGAGCTGTTCCGCAGGGCCATGATCTGGCTGCAGAATGGGTACTGAATACTGAAGATGCAGGTAACCCTTATTATCGTATGGAGCTCAAAAATGATGTGTGCGCAAAATGCGGTGAAACAGTCAGGATTTCCTGGGGTGTTACTGATCTGATAAGAGGGGACCGTCCTCGCTGTGATAGTGAAGTGAAGGTAGAATATCAGTATATTTATCAGTTGATGGGAGAAGATGAAAACGGTAATCCCAAGCCTTCGGATATTCATCCGTTCCGTGTCCTTTCGGGAGAGCTTACTATACCGGCAACCGGTGTGCACACTTATATGAGAACGGATAACGCGCCCGGCTGGGACTGGCGTTACGATCAGGAGCAGGATAAATGGAATCCGGAAGCTTGTTTCTGGTGCAGAGATTGCAACAGGGAGATCCGATATAATACCGGTGACGAGGAACTCAGTCTTGATGTTAAGTCGGAAGGCGGCATCGATACTTATACCGCTGAGTTTAAGTCAGACAGTTTTTATAACGCGCAGACCGGCAAGATGGACCGCAGCGTTGCTTACAGCTCTGTAAAGAAGTTTACCGCCAATGAATTTGAAATAAGCGGTGTTGAAGATTCGATATATACAGGATCGGCTGTTAAATTCGATAATCTCTGGATACGCTACAAAGGCAAGGATCTGAGAGAAGGCGTGGATTATAAAGCCGTTTATAAGAATAATACCAATGCCGGTAAAGCAAGCCTTACCATAGAGGGTAAAGGCCGGTTTACAGGTAAGGTGGTTGTTGAGTTTAATATCGTAAAAGCGGATATTTCAACGGATAATTTCAGTATTGCTAATCTCAGCTTAATGGAAAACGGAAAGGTCCAGAAAAAGGCTTCCATACTGTACTGGAATGGTAAGGAGATGCCTAAGGGCAGTTATATCTTTGAGTATAACGACAAAGCCGCTGACGCATATAAAGTTCCCGGCAGTTATGCTGTTACGGTAAAGCCCAATGAGAAGAATGCAAAGGGAAAGAACTTTGCCGGAACGCGTTTATTCTTTATCAACATCATGGATAAGAACGAACTGATCGATGTGTCAAAGGCTAAACTTACTGTTAATGAAGGATATCTCAGGATGAGACCCTGGGGAATTGACTGGGAAAGATTCTGTCAGTGGGATGAGGAAAAGGACATACCCCTGGGATATAAGGTTATGCTTAACGGCGAGGATATTTCATCCGTATTCCACGATGTAGATATTCAGGTCGATGACAATACCGGGAAAGGTGCGCTTACGGCAGTAGCTGATCCAAATAAAGATCTGAAAGGCAAAAGATACGGCGGAAGCGTCACCATAAAGGTACAGGCGGAATGCCCGGATATAAGCAAACTGGAAATACATGTGCCTGAGTCTATCGATTATATGGGAGAGCCTATAGGCAAGAGTGATCTTGTCGAAAGATTTGGCCTCATGATCTATGATAATAGTTTTATAGTTCAGGACGGAGAGGGCGATGATGTGCCGTTTATGCTTAATTTAGGGGATAATTTTGACCTTACTTTAAAGAAAAACAACAAGCCCGGTACCATGTCCGTTACGATCATCGGGAAAAGAGGGTATACCGGTAAGGTAGAAAAGAAGATAAGCTTAAAGAGTTTAGATCTTGAAAAGCTTGATAAAGAAGGCAGTCTGGTATTTGGCTGCTATGATGGCTTTGATTCTGTGAAGCAGGAGGATACTTTCTATATGCCTGAGGAAGTATGGTACTGCAAGGACGGCGCTGTAATACCTGATCTTCAGCTGGGACGCAGGATGGTGGATACCTGGGTTGATTGGGAAGGTCATGAACAGACCCGCAAATGGATCTACTTCTTTACAGAAGGTAAGGATTATACCGTAAAATATGCAGATAATAAGGAGCCCGGAAAGAAAGCTTCCGTAACTGTCAGCGCTACTAAAAAAGGCTGCCTCAGCGGAAAGATCACAAGGAACTTTAATGTTACCGACCGTGAGATACGGACTATGGATATCATGGTTCAGGATGTAGTGCTTCCCGCTAAAACACCGGCTACAATGAAAGCATTCATACCCAAAAAAGTGGTCGTAAAAGACCATGACAGCAATAAGGAACTTAAGCTGAATAAGGATTTTACGCTTAAATACTATTATTTTACTTATGAAGACGGCGTAGAGGATATGCATGAATTTACTGCATCCACTCCCGTATCCGATGTATTCGGAAACGGAGACATAGTTCTTATGGATGATGGTATACGCCTTAGCGTGATGGTTTATGCGGTTCCCGGCAGCGGCTTCAGTAACACGAAGGATGAGGAAGGCAATGTATACGGAGCCGGCAGCTCTTACTATATAGTCAAGAGCGCTATCAGCGCAAAAGAATTCAAGATAAAGGATCAGGTAATTCCTCTTGATTATAATGGCGACTACGACCAGTACATGTATTTTGAGATTCCCGGTGAGTGGATCGATCCCTGGGACTGCAGTGATGAGGAATACAAGAGATGGGCAGATACCTTCTTTGATAAGTATCCTGCAGACTGCAGGGTAAGGGCTATTAAGTCGAGTATTAAGAGAGGCGATAAGCCCGGCACGGCGTCAATAACATTAGAGGTCGTCCGTAACGGTGAAATGGATTACAACAAAGGCTGCCGCGGCGGATTTATAACGGTTAAGTTTAAAGTATTAAAACCTGATATGGTAAAGTAAAATGACAAGGGGCTGTGTGAAAACACAGCCCCTTGTTTTTCGAAGGTCTATTTGCTATAATAACCGGCGTTGTCGCAAAGTGACAGTTGGATGATATGGCAGATAAGAATAAGACAAAAGCGTTTATACAGGGTCTGCGTGACGGATTGCCCATAGGACTGGGCTATCTGGCGGTATCTTTTACCCTGGGCATACAGTGCCGCGATGCCGGGCTGAGCGCTTTGGAAGCTACAGTGATGTCACTGGTCAACCTTACCAGCGCAGGCGAGTTTGCGGCGCTGGCTATCATTAAAGCCGCTTCTTCCTATCTGGAAATGGCGATCTCACAGCTTATCATCAATCTCAGATATATGCTTATGAGTTTTGCGCTTTCACAAAAAGCTGATCCGTCGCTGGGCATCGGACATCGTCTTGGCGTAGCCTTTGGCGTGACTGACGAGATCTTCGGGATATCGATAGGCCGCAAAGGCAAGCTGGAACCCGCTTATTCCTACGGCGCAATGGCGGTGGCCATACCCGGCTGGACCATAGGCACGGCGCTTGGCGTGATAATGGGGAATGTGCTGCCGGGCAGTATAGTCAGCGCCTTAAGCCTTGCGCTCTACGGCATGTTCATAGCCATAGTGGTGCCCAAAGCCAAAGAGGACAGGCATGTGGCTGTGATCTGCGCAGCAGCGGTGATAATAAGCAGCATCTGTGCTTATGCCCCGGGGATAAAGGATATTTCCGGCGGCAGCAGGATAATAATACTTACGGTAATAATATCGCTGGCGGCGGCTTTGATATGGCCGGTGGAAGACACGCAGGAAGCCTGAAAGATCTTTATACAGGAGAGAATAAATGAGCGGAAACATCTGGATATATATAGCGGTAATGGCAGTGGTCACTTATCTGATCCGCATGCTGCCGCTCACACTTTTACGTAAGGAGATAAAGAATAAGACCCTGCGATCTTTTCTGTATTACGTGCCTTATGTAACTCTTACGGTCATGACCTTTCCGGCCATACTTACAGCCACAGGAGATATACGTACGGCGGCCGCAGGCATAATCTGCGCCCTTATACTGGCGTGGAAAAAGCAGAGTCTTCCCGTCGTGGCTTTTGTATCCTGCGTGGTGGTGTTTGTCACCGGGCTCATTCTGGGGCTCATCCCTGCCTGAAAGCATCGGTCTGATATCAAAAAAGCAGCGACATCCTGCAAATCCTGCATAACCGGCAACATCCGGCAAAAGTGATCAACATCCGTCAGATCCGGCGGCGGCAGCATTTTCCCAACATCCCAGCATCTGAGATTTAAATAATATCGAAAATCGATATTGACAGACTGCCTATTGCATGCTATATTATCGATAATCAATATTGAATATCGATATCAATTATCGATATAAATTCACGTGAAGCTATCCTTACAGAAGGAGGAGAAAGATTTGGCAAGACTGAAATATAAAACACTGACGGAGCAGATGTTTTACATACTTATCTGTCTGAAAGAGGAATGCTGCGGCATCGACATAATGGAGATGGTAGCAGCGATGACGGACGGCAGGATCACGATAGGTCCGGGCACACTGTATGCGCTGCTTGGAGATTTTGTTAAGCAGGGCTTTATAAGGGAAACCGCGGTAGAAGGAAGGAAGCGCAGTTACATTTTGACCGATGCCGGACGCATGGCTCTCAAAGAGGAGTACGAGAGGCTTAAGGCGCAGGTAGTGGATTACGAAAAGAATATGGGATCAATGAGAGGTTAAAGAATATGAAAAAAGATGATAATACATTCAGCACAAACCGTGCGGTGAACTATGATGATCTGGATTCTACGGCCGCTTATCTTGAACAGATGGCGCGGGAAGGCTGGATGCTTAAGGATATCACAGGAACTACCAGATTTAACTTTGTTAAAACAGAGCCCGGAGAGCTGCGCTTTGCAGTGGAGATCTTTTCTGAAGGCAGTATTTATGATACCTATACGATAGAGAGCAATCAGGAATATATAGAATATTGCAAAAAGGCAGGTTGGAACTTTATCTGTTCTTCGGGCAAGATCGACTACTTTTATACCGAAGACAAAGATGCTCCCGAGATAGAAAGTGATCCCGCAATGAAACTTAAGACAATAGAAAAGGCGCAGAGGCAGATGAAGATAGTCTTTCCGTTGATCTTTATAGCCATGTCTGCTGTCAATCTCCTGATCAATCTGACCAACAGCCTTAATGTGATGGAATGTAGCTTTCTGCATTTTTCGGCTGCGATGCTATGGATATTTGTCGGCGCTTTGTATATAATGATGCTCATCTTTTATCTGGCATGGCGCGGCAAAGCAAGACGCGCTGTTGCCGACGGTGAAAAGATACCGCCGAATAAGATGAACTTAAGCTTCAAAGCGGGCTACGGCCTGATCATAGCCTTCGGACTGGTGCATTCAGCTTTTATGCTGCTGATGGGACTTAAATTCGGTGAGAGGGAAGTGTTCATGTTTCCCTTCATATGGGCTGTGATCATATTGCTTGTCTTTATAAGCCGGGGATTATCGGTTTATGCAGAGAAAAAGAGATTAAGCCGCGGCAGTTACAAGGCTTTACTGGTGGTCCTGTCCGTAGTATGGTCGGCAGTCCTGATCGCGGGGATCACGATAGTGGTGGTATTGATCATGAACAGCTCATCGAAAGAGCAGATAAGCCTGGCTGAGAAGGATATGGAAGTATTCGGCGAAAGTGATGTATTCGTAAAAAGGGATCAGACGGATACGCACTGGGGGCACTTCATCCTTTC
>CAMOEK010000032.1:0-20703 GCA_946612125.1 uncultured Lachnospiraceae bacterium
ATCCATGATCTTTCCATGCTTACAGGATACTGCGCAGGATGGTCGTTAAAGCAGCTCATCACCGAGGGGCTTGGCGGTATCACCGGAAAGATCACATCTGCGCCTGCAGCTCACCTTTCGGTGCTGTGCAACCAGATGGTAAACTTCCTGGGTATCATGCAGAATGAATGGGCCGGAGCTCAGGCGTTCTCATCCTTTGATACATATCTGGCGCCTTTTGTTAAAGTAGATAATTTGAGCTACAACGAAGTCAAAAAGTGCATAGAGACTTTCATCTACGGTGTAAATACGCCTTCACGCTGGGGAACACAGGCTCCTTTCTCCAATATAACGCTTGACTGGACAGTGCCTAACGACCTGGCTGAACTTCCCGCTATCGTAGGCGGCAAGGAGATGGACTTCAAGTATAAAGACTGCAAGAAGGAAATGGATATGGTAAACAAGGCCTTCATCGAAGTTATGATCGAAGGCGATGCCAACGGCAGAGGTTTCCAGTATCCCATCCCTACCTATTCCATCACCAGGGATTTTGACTGGTCGGATACAGAGAATAACCGTCTGCTCTTTGAGATGACCTCAAAGTACGGAACGCCTTATTTCTCAAATTATATCAATTCCGATATGGAACCCAGTGATGTGCGCAGCATGTGCTGCCGTCTGCGTCTGGATCTGAGAGAACTCAGAAAGAAGACCGGCGGTTTCTTCGGATCGGGCGAGAGCACCGGCTCCGTGGGCGTGGTAACGATCAATATGCCAAGGATAGCATATCTCTCCGCAAACAAGGATGAGTTTTATAAGAGACTGAACCGCATGATGGATATAGCTGCAAGAAGCCTGAAAGTAAAGAGAGGCGTTATCACCAAGCTTATGGATGAGGGCCTTTATCCTTACACCAAGCGTTACCTGGGCAGCTTTGAGAATCACTTCTCAACCATCGGACTTGTGGGTATGAACGAAGTGGGACTTAATGCAAACTGGCTGCGCGCCGATATGACCAGTCCCAAGACCCAGGCTTTCACAAAGGAAGTACTGAATCATATGCGTGAGCGCCTGGCTGATTATCAGGAAGAATACGGTGATCTCTATAATCTTGAGGCTACTCCCGCAGAGAGCACATCATACCGTCTGGCAAAGCATGACAAGGCTAAGTGGCCTGCTATCAAGACCGCCGGTCATGAAGGAGATGTACCTTATTACACCAATTCCTCACATCTGCCCGTTGATTATACCGCAGATATATTTGATGCCCTGGATATTCAGGATGAGTTGCAGACACTTTATACTTCAGGCACGGTATTTCATGCATTCCTGGGTGAGAAGCTTCCCGACTGGAAAGCTGCAGCCAAGCTGGTGCGCACGATAGCAGAGAATTACAGGCTGCCTTATTATACACTGTCACCTACCTATTCGATCTGCAAGGATCACGGTTATTTAGCCGGCGAAGTTGAGGTCTGCCCTCACTGCGGCCGTAAGACTGAGGTGTATTCAAGGATCACCGGTTACTATCGTCCGGTTCAGAACTGGAACGACGGAAAGCTTCAGGAATATAAGAACCGTGTGGAATATGATATAGCAAATTCTTCGCTTAAGAGACCTACCACTGCGGTAGTGACCATGAGCGATATGGAAAGCGACGATCCGGTAGTGGAATTCTCACAGCCCGAAGAGGTTATTTACCTCTTCACCACAAAGAGCTGCCCTAATTGTAAGCGAGCAAAGGAATACCTGACCAATATCAACTATATCACTATGGATGCGGAGGAGAATCCGGAGCTGGCTTATAAGTATAAGGTCCGTCAGGCGCCCACGCTGGTGGTGGTCAATAAGGATCAGGTAAAGAAATATTCCAATCTGTCAAACATAATGAAATTTGTTGAGGAAAGAGCCCTTGTGGGTGTATAAATACATAAATGGATAACTATAAAAAAAGCGGCTTCAGGGTCGCTTTTTTTGTGGTCATAAGACGCTTATTGTTGTATAATGGTCTGCGGAAAATGCAGATCGTAAATCAATTTATCCTTGGCGCGTCAGTCTGATGTACGTGGCGAAGGAGCTCAAAGGAGAGAAAACATGATCGACAAACTCATTGAAAAGATCAAAAAGACACAGGCGCCCATAGTTGTGGGTCTGGATCCCACGCTCAAGCTGATCCCGGGACATCTTCTGGAAGCGGCTTTTAAGGAGAAGGGTGAGAATCCTGAAGGAGTTGCGGAAGCTATCTGGAATTATAATAAGGGCATCGTGGATGCTGTCTGCGACCTGGTGCCTGCCGTGAAGCCCCAGATCGCCATGTACGAGACCTTCGGCATTCAGGGACTCATCGCATTTGACAGGACCGTCAAATACTGTAAGGAGAAAGGCCTGGTGGTGATAGGCGATATCAAGCGCGGTGACATAGGTTCCACATCCGAGGCTTATGCTCAGGGACATCTTGGAAAGGTAGTCCTGGGAGGAAAAGAATACAGGGGCTTTGATGAGGACTTTGCAACCGTAAATCCCTACCTGGGCAGCGACGGAGTAAAGCCTTTCATGAAAGTATGCGCAGAGGAGAAAAAGGGTATCTTCGTTCTGGTAAAGACTTCCAATCCATCAAGCGGTGAGTTTCAGGACAGGATGATAGACGGAAAGGAACTCTTCTGCCATGTGGCAGATAAGGTTGCCGAATGGGGCAGTGAGATCATGGGGCAGAACGGCTACAGCTATGTGGGGGCCGTTGTAGGCGCTACCTATCCCGAGCAGGGAAAGATCGCCAGAAAGCTTATGCCCAGGACTTATATACTGGTGCCCGGATACGGTGCACAGGGCGGCAAAGGAGCCGACTTAAAATATTTTTTCAATGAGGACGGACTGGGAGCCATCATCAATTCATCCAGAGGCATCATAGGCGCATGGCAGCAGGAAAAATATGCAAAGTACGGCGCAGAGGCTTATGCGGATGCCGCAAGAGCAGCGGTTCTTGATATGAAGGAAGATATAAACAGCGCTCTTGGCTGAGAAAAAGGGGGTAATATGAGCAGCAGCAGTAAAAACACGGAAGAAATAAAAGATGCGCGGAAACTGGGGCCTTTTAAGATGGGGGTTCTGGGTCTGCAGCATATGTTTGCGATGTTTGGGGCCACGATACTGGTTCCCATTCTGGTAAATAATTATTTTCACGGTGAAGGAATGTCAGTGCAGGTAACGCTGTTTTTTGCAGGCGTGGGAACGCTGTTCTTTCATCTGTGCACCAAATTAAAAGTGCCCGCTTTCCTGGGCTCTTCATTTGCCTTCCTGGGCGGTTATGCAACAGTGGCAGAGCTGGATACAGGCAGATTTGCAAGCATGAATTATGGCGAAAAACTCCCCTATGCCTGCGGCGGCATAGTGGTAGCGGGAGCCATGTATCTGGTGCTGGCCCTGATCATCAAGCTGGTGGGAGTAAATAAAGTAATGCGTTTCCTGCCGCCCGTTGTCACAGGTCCCATCATCATCTGCATAGGCTTAAGTCTTGCGCCTTCGGCAGTTAGCAACGCTTCGGCCTGCTGGCCCCTGGCAGTGATAGCACTGGCAGTCGTGATAATCTTTAATATCTGGGGCAGGGGCATGTTTAAGATAATCCCCATACTCATGGGCGTTATCATATCCTATGTTGCAGCGCTTATTATGAATGCGGCCGGTATGCTTAATGCAGACGGCAGTCCCATACTTAACTTTGCGCCTATTTCGAGCGCAGGCTGGGTGGGCCTTCCCGAATTCATAATAGCAAAGTTTGATATAACGGCCATAATGGTAATGGCGCCCATAGCTCTGGCAACCATGATGGAGCATGTGGGCGATATATCAGCGATATCCGCTACGACGCATGAGAATTTCATCAAGGATCCGGGACTGCACAGGACGCTTCTGGGCGACGGTCTTGCGACTTCGCTGGCAGGTCTGTTCGGCGGCCCCGCAAATACTACTTACGGTGAGAATACGGGCGTGCTGGAACTTTCAAAGGTCTTTGATCCCAGGGTGGTGCGTCTTGCAGCCATATATGCCATTGTGCTGGGCTTTATTCCCAAGGTATCGCAGATCTTCGGGACCATGCCCACGGCTATAATAGGCGGCATAAGCTTTGTGCTCTACGGAATGATCTCTGCGATAGGCGTGCGCAATGTGGTTGAGAACAAAGTGGACTTTACCAAATCACGCAATCTGATAATAGCGGCAGTCATACTGGTATGCGGTCTGGGCTTTACCGACGGTCTGACCATAGAGATCGGCAGCGCCACGATCAAGCTTACGGCACTTGCCATTGCGGCAATTGCAGGCATACTGCTTAATCTCATACTTCCCGGAAACGAATACAGTTTTGATGCATAAAAAGAACAAATATAAAGGAGGAGTGACATGGATTTTTCAAAGGAAGAGAATATCTACATACTGAACCATCCGCTGATACAGCATAAGATCACCAGACTTCGTGATAAGAATACGGGTACTGCTGAATTCAGAAAAGTGGCCGGAGAGATCGCAATGCTCATGGGTTATGAGGCGCTGCGGGATCTGGAAACTGAGCTGATCGAGGTCGAGACGCCCATAGAAAAGACCATGGCACCTGTAATAAGCGGGCGCAAGCAGGCCATCGTGCCGATACTGCGCGCCGGTCTGGGCATGACCGAAGGCATACTCAGCCTGCTGCCCACGGCAAAGGTGGGACATATAGGGATGTATCGTGATGAAGAGACGCACAAGCCTCACAGCTATTACTGCAAGCTGCCCGATCCCATCAGCGAGCGCATCATAATCGTTACCGATCCCATGCTGGCCACAGGCGGTTCCGCAGTGGATGCAGTCAACTTTATCAAGGAAAAGGGCGGCAAGTGGATCAAGTTCATGTGCATCATTGCCGCGCCGGAAGGGCTTGAGCATTTCCACAGCGTTCATCCCGATGTGCAGATCTATGTGGGACATCTTGACCGCGAGCTCAACAAGAATGCATATATCTGCCCCGGTCTGGGCGACGCGGGAGACAGGATCTTCGGCACTAAATAAAAGCGGCAGATAAAGAATTCCGGGCAGGATCCCGGATATGATAAGGAGAGATAAGAATGGAACAGTACAAGCAGGAATTCATTGAGTTCATGGTGGACTCACAGGTGCTTAAATTCGGCGATTTTACATTAAAGAGCGGGCGCAAGTCACCCTTCTTTATGAATGCCGGAGCCTATGTTACCGGCACACAGCTCAGAAAGCTGGGAGAGTATTACGCAAAGGCCATAAAGGAGAGCTTTGGCCTGGACTTTGATGTGCTTTTCGGACCCGCTTACAAGGGCATTCCCTTAAGCGTGGCAACGGCTATGGCTATCAGCGAGCTTTATGGAGTGGATGTGCGTTATGCTTCCAACCGTAAGGAAGTCAAGGACCACGGCGATACCGGCATCATGCTGGGAAGCAGCTTAAAGGACGGAGACAGGGTAGTGATGATCGAAGACGTTACCACCTCAGGAAAGTCCATAGAAGAGACCTTCCCCATACTGAAGGCGCAGGGCGACGTTCAGATCAAAGGTCTTGTGGTTTCCTTAAACCGTATGGAAAAGGGCAAAGGTGAAAAGAGCGCGCTTGCCGAGATCAGCGAGCTTTACGGCTTCCCTGCCACAGCCATAGTGACCATGGCGGAAGTGACGGAATACCTTTACGGCAAAGAGATAGGCGGCAGCGTGCTTATCGACGACGAAAGAAAAGCTGCCATCGACGCATACTATAAAGAATACGGAGCAAAATAAAAATCACTGTTACCCGGGAATCGTATCTAAAGGAGGATAACATGGAAGAAAGAACTTATACCATAATGAGCCGCACGGGCGGATGGAACATAGCGATAGGCATAGCTACCATGGTAGTTGGGCTTACAGCAGGGGTGCTGCTTATAATAAGCGGCGGCAAGCTCTTAGTCGGCAGATCAAAGATAATGTTCTGATAGCATTATGGGGCTTTTAGCGAAATACAAATTTACAAACAAGCGTCATTCCATGAAAGCTCTCATGGGAGTGATACTTGCGTTGATCGGCATAGTCAGCGTGCTTATCTGCATAGTGCTGAGCTTTAAGAACGGCGGGCAGGCCGGCCTGAATTACGGGGCGGTCACCCTGCTGGCTATGATCATGGCTTTTGTGGGGCTGATATTGGGAGTGATATCGCGCACGGAGCCTGACCGTTATTATTTTTTTTCTGATCTGGGAATAATATTGAATATCCTTATGCTGGCTGCCGGAGGCGGCATACTGGCGCTTGGATTATCTTAAGGAGGAATGATGGGAGAACGAATGGAGCTGGCGCGTGAGCGCATATTCGGGCTTTCGGACGAGATCACGGAAACGCTGCCGGGGGACTGGCAGGATTTTTTTCTGAAAGGGATATCGTTTGCAAAGCTTGTTACAGAGATTTACGAAAGTGATGACCCGGCTTTTTATAAAGAAGTGAATAAAAAGCTTTATGAGGATATACTGCCGGAAAATTATGCAAAGAGCTGGTGTGCGCCCGAATATGCTGTGTCAAAACTGGGAGCGGATCACGGCAGGCTTATGTGTTTTGTTGCAGCAGAGCTGAGAGGCGCTGTTTCAGCTGCTTTTGAAAAAGAGGAAGAAGCGCTGCTTATACGTCTGGAGCTTTTGCTCCAGCTTTATCATATGACGGAGAGGGGCTTTGCAGAAGACGGGGCGGCGCCCGAATACGCCCTTTACAAAGATGTGGTCTATTCCTTTGTGAGCGACTATTTTGAAACGGAATACGAGCGCAAGACTGCAAAGATGGTTGATCCCGCGGATAACTTTGCCGTAAAGATCATAGAGAAAGCTGATCTTAATGACAGTTCATATCTTTATGCTTACGGCGAATATATAAGTGACAATGAGATAAGACTGGCGGAACATATCAATTCGCTTCCGCAGGAAAAGATAGACCTTATCGCTGATACCTGGACCGAAGGCTACCGTATAGGCTTTATTACCGGCGGCAAGGATCTGTCGATAAAGAAAACCGTTAATGTGCGCTATCCCATAGGCTTTGAGAGAGTGATGAGAAAGGCGTTTGACAACTTTGCGAAGATGGGCTTAAAGCCTGTTATCTACAGGGCGTCGGATAATGTCTTTACAGGCAGGAGCGTGAATAAAAATGGCTTCTTTGGCGCAAATCCCAATCCGCAGTTTGATTACGATCACAGGGAAGACCTGGCGCTGATACTGGACGGGCAGCTGATAACCAGACGGCTTGAATGCATAGAGCAGGCTTTTGCGGCGCATAAGCAGCAGGCGAAGGATCATGCCGGCCCGGCAGTAATGGAAGTGTTCGGACAGAAGCCTTTTGTGCCCGTAAATAAAAAGGAGGCCCTGAGCTACAGTGAGGAGCAGCGCGCGCTGGATGTGCGTTTCAGGACCGAGAACATACGCATCACCAACAGCTATATACCGGGAGAAGAGAGGAGCTTTACCATCATATCCTTCCCTGTTCCGGCTATAGGCGATAATTTCGGTGAGATATTCGATGCGGTGATCCGCATAAATACCCTGGATTATGAGAAATACCAGAAGATACAGATGTGCATGATCGATGCGCTGAATGAGGCTGAATATGTGCATATCAGGGGAATGGGCGTAAACAGAACGGATCTGAGGGTGTCTTTAAAGAAGCTTGACGATCCCACAAAGCAGGCTATTTACGAAAACTGCGTGGCAGACGTGAACATACCTGTTGGCGAAGTCTTTACCACCCCTGTCCTGAAAGGAACGGACGGTCTGCTGCATGTGAGCCGCGTATTCTTAAATGAGCTGGAATACAAGGATTTTTCCTTAAGCTTTAAGGATGGAATGGTAGTGGATTATTCCTGCGCAAACTTTGAGGATGAGGCAGCCAACAGGCGTTATATCGAAGACAATGTGCTCTTCCATCATAAGAGCCTGCCGATGGGCGAAGCGGCTATAGGAACAAACACCACGGCTTATGTGCTGGCAAGGAAATACGGCATTGAGGGACTGCTTCCCATACTTATCGCAGAAAAAACGGGCCCCCACTTTGCCGTGGGTGATACCTGCTATTCACATTCCGAGGATCTTAAGGTTTATAATCCGGACGGAAAAGAGATCGTGGCAAAGGATAACGAGGTATCGATCTTAAGAAAGACCGAGCCGGCTAAGGCATATTTCGGCTGCCATACCGATGTGACGATACCTTACGATGAGCTGGGGCTGCTGGAGGGAATAAGACCTGACGGCAGCAGTATAGTAATAGTGGAAAACGGGCGCTTTGTGCTCCCCGGAACAGAAGAATTAAATAAAGCATTTGAGGAGGAATAAAAAAATGGCACTTGTATCAATAGTCATGGGCAGCGATTCGGATATGCCCGTTATGAAGAAAGCAGCAGAGGTTCTGGAAGAACTGGGCATAAGCTTTGAGATGCGCATCATCTCTGCTCACAGGGAACCGGATATCTTCTTTGATTATGCAAAGACTGCAGAGGAGCGTGGCGTTAAGGTAGTGATAGCGGGCGCAGGCATGGCGGCTCATCTGCCCGGCATGTGCGCAGCTATATTCCCGATGCCTGTTATAGGCATTCCCATGCATACCACTTCGCTTGGGGGCAGGGATTCACTTTATTCTATAGTACAGATGCCTTCAGGCATACCGGTTGCTACGGTAGCAATAAACGGCGGGACCAATGCGGGACTTCTGGCTGCTAAGATACTGGCCACTTCGGATGCAGCTCTGCTCGATAAGCTTAAGGCTTATTCGGAAAAGATGAAGAAGGCTGTTGAGGATAAGGATGCGCATCTTGCGGATGTAGGATATAAGGAGTATTGATGGACAGGGAATTGAGCTATGGAATAGTTGGCGGGGTTATGGTTCCTCATCCGCCCATGATAATACCTGAGGTGGGCAGAGGGAGCGAAAGTATCATTGAAGAGACCACAAGGGCTTATGAAAAAGCTGCAGACTTTATCGCCGCGCTTAAGCCTGATACCATAGTGCTCTCATCGCCTCACAGCATACTCTACCGGGATTATTTTCATATATCTCCGGGAAACTCTGCGACAGGCAGCATGGCGCGCTTCGGAGCGCCGCAGGTCAGGGCGGAAGTGGAGTATGACAGTGAATTTGTCGCAGCTATAGAAAAAGCGGCGCGTGAGGCTAAGATCCATGCAGGCACTGACGGAGAGAGGGATCCGCAGCTGGATCACGGCACGATGGTACCGCTGTATTTTATACTCAAAAAATATACTGATTTCAGACTGGTAAGGATAGGGCTTTCGGGTTTTGATCTGGAAACGCACTTTAAGCTGGGAAAGGTGATCGCGGATACTGCTTTCAGAAATGTACGGCGCACGGTCTTTGTGGCCAGCGGCGATCTGTCGCATAAGCTGCAGGAGGACGGACCATACGGTTTCGATCCGATGGGGCCTGTATATGATGAGAGAATAATGGAAGTCATGGGCACGGCCGATTTTGACGAACTGCTGGACTTTAATGAAGACTTTCTTGAACAGGCTGCGGAATGCGGACACCGTTCCTTTGTGATGATGGCCGGGGCCCTGGACGGGCTCACACTTGAGACGGAGCGTCTTTCGCATCAGGATGTGACCGGCGTGGGTTACGGAGTATGTACGTATAAAGTTGTTGAGGAATAGCAGTACAGGCGTGTCATCCTGAGCGAAGCGAAGGATCTTGAAAGAGTACAGGCATAAAAAGAACTTCACATCATCACGAAAGGAGCGTACCCATGAAAAACGACATCTATGTCCGGCTGGCGCGAAGATCGCTTGAGAGCTGCATACGGGAAGGCAGAAGGATCAGCTGGGAAGAAGTGAAGGATGAGCTGCTTAAAGACGAGGCGGATAAAGAGGCTGCCGAAGCAGGACTTGTGGGACGGCGTGCCGGAGCCTTTGTTTCCATACATGAGAGAGGGCAGCTGCGCGGCTGCATCGGCACCATAGGACCGGTATGCGATACGCTGGCTGACGAGATAATCGAAAATGCCATCAGCGCTTCAACGCGTGATCCGCGTTTTGAGCCCATAGAAGAGTCTGAACTGGGAGAGCTGGAGATAAGTGTTGACGTGCTGGGTGAAACAGAGGATATCGGATCACCGGAGCAGCTGGATGTTAAGCGTTACGGAGTGATCGTGACCAAAGGATATAAGCGCGGACTGCTGCTTCCCAATCTGGACGGAGTAGACAGCGTGGCATATCAGCTGGCGATAGCAAAGCAGAAAGCCGGACTTCGTCCCGACGAAGAGGGCTGCAGCCTGCAGCGCTTTGAGGTGGTCAGGCATTATTGAAAAAAGCCCTTGCATTATAGGGGGATAATTTGTAAAATAAGGAACTGTGTGGGCTGACCACACGGTTTCATAGACTGTGTCCGGCGTAAAGATCAAGCTGTTTAGAGCGCCGGCAACGCAAAAATGGTCAGGGGGACCGAGAGAATGGATTATAAAAAAGCAGGAGTAGACATTGAGGCGGGATACCGCTCGGTGGAACTGATGAAGCAGTACGTGGCAAAGACACAGCGTCCTGAAGTGCTGGGCGGCATAGGCGGATTTTCCGGAGCATTTTCACTGAATGCGATCAAGAATATGGAAGACCCTACGCTGGTATCGGGCACTGATGGGGTAGGCACAAAGATCAAGCTGGCTTTCCTTCTGGACAAGCATGATACAGTAGGCATCGACTGTGTGGCAATGTGTGTTAACGACATAGCATGTGCAGGAGCAGAACCTTTATTCTTCCTGGATTACATCGCATGCGGAAAGAATATCCCGGAGAAGATCGCGCTTATAGTAAAGGGCGTAGCAGAAGGCTGCGAACAGGCAGGCTGCGCGCTCATAGGCGGAGAGACTGCGGAGCATCCGGATCTTATGCCAGAAGAAGAATATGATCTGGCAGGATTTGCCGTAGGTCTTGTGGACCGCAAGGATCTTATCGACGGCAGCAGCATCAAAGCAGGCGATACGCTGATAGGCATAGCTTCCAGCGGCGTACATTCAAACGGCTTTTCACTGGTCAGAAAGGTATTCCCGATGAACAGTGATGCGCTTATCCGTTACAACAACGAACTGGGACAGTCTCTGGGTGATGCGCTGCTCACCCCTACCCGTATCTATGTTAAAGCGCTTAAGGCAGTAAGGGATGCGGGCGTTAAGATCAAAGGCTGCAGCCATATCACAGGCGGCGGATTTTATGAGAACATTCCCCGTATGCTTCCCGAAGGCATAGGCGCAAAGATAGAAAAGGCAAGCTATGAACTGCCGGTTATTTTCCGGTTATTGCAGAAGACCGGCGATATCGACTGGCACGTAATGTACAATACCTATAATATGGGTGTGGGAATGGTGCTGGCAGTTGATAAGGCTGATGCAGACAGCTGTATCGCAGCGCTTAAGAGCGCTGGCGAGAATGCCTTTGTTCTGGGTGAGACCGTTAGCGGAGAAAGGGAAGCGGTATTATGTTAAGGATACTGGCGCTGGTAAGCGGCGGCGGCACCAATCTGCAGGCTATCATGGATGCCATCGATAACGGCGGCATCAAAGACACCGAGCTGGTGAAGGTTATCTCCAACAAGGCGGATGCTTATGCGCTTGAACGTGCAAAGGCCCATAATATAGAAGCGCAGGCTGTGGTCAAAAAGGATTTCCCTGATAAGGAAAGCTTTTATGATGCGCTGCTTTCTGCAGTGGATGAGGCACGGCCCGATCTTATCGTACTGGCAGGTTTCCTGCTGGTGCTTCCTGCAAAAATGGTAGAGAAGTATAAAGGAAGGATTATCAATATACATCCTTCCCTTATCCCTTCTTTTTGCGGAAACGGCTTTTACGGGCTTAAGGTGCATGAAGCGGCGCTTGCAAGAGGAGTAAAGGTTACCGGAGCTACGGTACACTTTGTGGATGACGGCACGGATACCGGGCCCATCATTGCGCAGAAAGCCGTCGAGGTATTGGAGGGCGATACGCCCGAAGTTTTGCAGAAGCGTGTCATGGAACAGGCGGAATGGGTGATCCTTCCGGCGGTCATCAATGACATAGCCTGCGGAAAGATCAAACTGAAATAATTACGAAGGATCTTTTTTTGGAGGAGAAAAATGAGAGTACTTATTATAGGCGGAGGCGGCAGAGAGCATGCCATAGCAGCTTCTGTTGCAAAGAGCGCCAGGTGCGACAAGCTGTATTGCGCTCCCGGTAATGCCGGCATAGCTGCGCTTGCCGAGTGCGTGCCCATCGGCGTTATGGAGTTTGACAAGCTTAAGGAATTTGCGATCAGTGAAAAGATCGATTTTGTTATAGTCGCGCCGGACGATCCCCTGGCAGCAGGACTGGTGGATGTCTTTGAAGAAGCGGGCATCAAGGCTTTCGGCCCCAGAAAGAATGCGGCTATTCTTGAAGGCAGCAAGGCCTTCTCAAAGGATCTGATGAAAAAATACGGCATACCCACCGCGGAGTATGAGAATTTTGATGATGCGGCTGCAGCTCTTGAATATCTTAAGAGCGCAACATACCCCATAGTGCTTAAGGCTGACGGCCTGGCACTGGGCAAGGGCGTGCTGATCTGCAACAATGCGGAAGAAGCTGTTGCAGGCGTTAAAGAGATCATGGAAGACAAAAAGTTCGGCAGCGCCGGAAACCGTATGGTAATAGAGCGCTTCATGACCGGACGCGAAGTGTCCGTGCTGACTTTTACCGACGGAAAGACCATCAGGGTGATGGCCAGCGCCCAGGATCATAAGAGGGCAAAGGATAATGATGAAGGTTTGAACACCGGAGGAATGGGAACATTTTCACCCACTCCGTTCTATACCGATGAAGTGCACGATTTCTGCGTAAAGAATATTTACCAGCCTACAGTGAATGCAATGGCAAAGGAAGGCAGGACCTTTAAGGGAGTTATCTTCTTTGGTCTGATGCTTACTCCCGAAGGCCCCAAGGTGCTGGAGTATAATGCGCGCTTTGGCGATCCCGAGACCCAGGTGGTGCTGCCCAGGATGGAGAATGATCTGCTGGAGGTTATGGAAGCCTGCGTGGACGGCACTCTCGACCGCATCGAGCTTAAGTTCAAAAAGGATGCGGCAGTATGTGTTGTGCTGGCTTCAGACGGATATCCCTTAAGCTATGAGAAGGGTAAAGTGATCAGCGGTCTTGAGAATTTTGAAGGCAAAGATGACTATTTCTGCTTCCATGCCGGGACCAGATTTTCCGAGGATAAGAAAGTCCTGACAAACGGCGGAAGAGTGCTGGGCATAACAGCTCTTGGCAGCGATCTTAAGGAAGCACGCAGGAAAGCCTATGAGGCAACCGAATGGGTAAGTTTTGATAACAAATACTTGCGTCACGATATCGGAAAAGCCATAGATGATGTATAAAAAGGGCTTGAAGTTTACATAACAATAATATATAATAATCTGCTGAAGGCGGATGAGCCAATATGAAGAAAGGGATGGAAAGATGGAAAGGAAGAAGTCGAATTATTTAAGCAGGTATGGTATTGCTTTCATGCTGGTTGCTGTGCTGTTTTTCGCCATGCAGCTTTTTGCTCATGCAACAGATGATGAAGCTACAACAGGCACGGCTACCGTAAAGGCCGGCAAGCAGAATGTTAATGTGCGCGCCACCGCAGTTGACGGTACCAGCGTTGCACATGTTACAGGCGGTGACAGTTTCACCGTACAGGGCAAGGTAAACGGAAGCGATAACTATGTCTGGTATGAGATAAGCGGTACGGCAGGCGGCACCACCATTCACGGATATATCCGTGAGGATATGGTAGATGTTACCTGGGATGAGCCCGAAAGCAGCGAAGACAGCGGTGAGGCGGATGCGCCCAGCGATACGCCTGCAGAAGGCGGCGGAGATCAGACGCCCGAACCTGCAGCTACTATGGGAAGCATACTGGCTATGGATCCTCCCGTAGGCGAGGATGGAAATGTGTCAGCTCCCAATCTGCCGGCAGGTTTTGAGGAGACCCGCATCAGGGTAGGTGACAGAGAAGTACAGGCATGGGAAAAGGATGATACCTTCTATATCTTTTATGCGAATTCACCGTCCGGCAATGTTGGCTGGTTCTTATATGATTCAGCAGAAGGAAGATGGGTACGTTATATAGATTTCCTTCTTGAGACCGGCGCTCCCGCAGCAGAAGCAAAGACCGGCGGCGGAGCAAGCAAGGGCGTAGTCATAGCGCTGATCATTCTGGTTGTTATACTGGCGCTTACCAGCGCATTTATGGGATACAAGCTTTTTGCAGGCAAGGATTATGCTGACGACGATGATGACGATGATGATGAGGATTATCGTCCCCGCAGGCAGAATAATACCAGACCTTCCGGTCAGACCGGAACGCCTCAGCAGCGTCCCGTACAGTCCAGACCTCAGAACGGCAGTCAGAGACCTGTAAACGGTTCCAGACCCCAGCAGCCCGGCGGTCAGAGACCTGTAGGAGGTCCCAGACCCCAGCAGCCCGGCGGTCAGAGACCTGTAGGCGGTCCCAGGCCCCAGCAGCCCGGCGGTCAGAGACCTGTAGGCGGTCCCAGACCCCAGAACCCCGGTCAGACACCCGTGCGCCGTCAGAGTCAGCCCGGAGCACCGGTAAACCGCCGTCCCGTACAGGGCAGCGGAGCAGCAAGACCTCAGGGCGTACGCCAGAGCAGACCTGTTGATGATGACGATGATGAATAAAAAATAATCTTGACATGAACAGCCCTTGGTGTTATACTTCTGTTATAACACCAAGGGATTTTTTTGTATTTGGAGGCTATAATGGCAGAGGAAGCATTCAGCATTTGCATAGATTTTGACAGTGAAGAAGCATACTATATGCAGGTAAGAAATCAGATAATAACTCAGATTGCCTGCGGTAAGCTTATGAAAGGTGATTCGCTCCCTTCGGTCAGGCAGCTGGCATCTGATATAGGCATAAATATGCACACGGTTAATAAGGCATATTCCCTTCTGCGCCAGGAAGGCTATCTTAAGATAGACCGCCGCAGCGGAGCAAGGGTTGAAGTAGAATACAGGAAGGGCAGTGATGATAAGGAGATAAGCGAGGATCTGGGACTTCTGGTTGCCAGGGCGCGCTGCAAGGGAATATCAGCAGAGACCCTTCACAGACTGATAGATGAACAATACGAGAAGGTGAAGTAAGACATGCCTGAAGGATTCACCTCAAAAGCAAACAGTGCGCTGGAACTTGCGGATATGATATCAAAGGAAATGCACGCCGGTTATACCGGGACAGAGCATATACTGGCCGGTATCATACGTGAAGGCACCGGAGTCGGCGCGGCTATCCTTAAGGAAAGCAGGATATATGAAAGCCGTATAATAGAGCTTATGCGCGAGACCATATCGCCTGCGGGAGGCAGCACCACTCTTCTTAAAGAGCGTCATGATTATTCCGCAAAAGCTGCGGAAGTCATCCGCAGGGCGCCTCAGATAGCAAAAGAAACGGGAGCGGCTGAAGCCGGCACGGAACATCTGTTGCTGGCTATTTTTGCTGTTTCGGATTGCGTGGCGCTGCGTCTGCTGAGTGCCTGCAGTCTGGACATCAATCGTTTTTATAAAGATGTTATACGCTTTATGGGCAGCGACTGCGCGCCTTATGTGAAGAAGGTATTAAAGGCAGGCAACCGCCGTGGAGCCCGTCAGGAAAACAATGAGATGCTTTCGCAGTTTGGAAAGGATCTTACGGCGCTTGCGCGTGAAGGAAAGCTGGATCCGGTCATAGGCAGGGCGGAGGAGATAACGCGCGTTATTCAGATATTGAGCCGCAGGACAAAGAATAATCCCTGTCTTGTGGGAGAGCCCGGCGTAGGAAAGACAGCTATAGTAGAGGGCATAGCAAATGCCATAGCTGCGGGTGAAGTGCCCGATACCGTAAAGAATAAACGCCTTATCACCATGGATCTTTCGGGCATGGTGGCGGGCAGCCGTTACAGGGGCGAGTTTGAGGAACGCTTAAAGCGCCTGATGAACGAAGTCATCGAAAGCGGCGACGTAATATTATTTCTGGATGAGATACATACCGTTATCGGTGCCGGCGGCGCAGAAGGTTCCATAGATGCTTCAAACATCTTGAAGCCTGCGCTTGCAAGGGGAGAGATACATCTGATAGGCGCAACCACGGTTACGGAGTATCGTAAATATTTTTCGAAAGATGCGGCGCTTGAGAGGCGTTTTCAGCCTGTCAGCGTAGAGGAGCCTACCATAGAGGAGGCTATAGAGATACTTAAGGGCGTGGCTCCGCGCTACGAGGAGCATCATGGCGTTAAGATACTGCCGGAAGCACTGGAAGCTGCTGTCAGGCTTTCGGAGCGTTATATCAACGACAGATATCTGCCCGATAAGGCTATAGATCTTATTGATGAAGCTGCTTCGGCAAAAAAGATACGCGGCATGTCCGTGCCTGAAAAGGTAAGAGAGCTGCAGGAAGAGATAAGCAAAAAGGAAGACCAGATAGAGCGTTCCATTAAGATAGAGGCATTCCTGCAGGCAGGAGAGCTCAGACAGGCTCAGGAACAGTTAAAGAAAAAGCTGGCTAAAGCCATAGCGGATGCAGAAAAAAAGAACAAAGGCAGGGCCGATACGGTGGATGAGAATGCCATCGCCGAAGCTGTAAGCCTTTGGACCAAGATACCTTTAAAGAAACTTGCGGAAAAGGAAAGCGAGCGGCTTCTTAAGCTGGAAGATCAGCTCCATAAGCGTGTTGTTGGCCAGGAAGAGGCTGTCAGCGCGGTATCACGCGCCATCAGACGCGGCAGGATAGGTCTGCAGGATCCCAAACGCCCCATTGGTTCGTTTTTGTTCCTTGGGCCTACGGGTGTGGGAAAAACAGAGCTTTCAAAGGCTCTGGCCGAGCTGGTATTCGGATCCGAAAATGCCCTTATCAGGGTTGATATGTCCGAATATATGGAGCAGCATTCGGTATCTAAGATGATAGGATCGCCTCCCGGTTACGTGGGCTACGAGGAAGGCGGGCAGTTATCGGAAAAGGTAAGACGCAATCCTTATTCCGTGATACTGTTTGATGAGATAGAAAAAGCCCATCCCGATGTATTCAATATACTGCTGCAGGTGCTGGATGACGGACATATAACCGATGCACAGGGCAGGAAGGTATCATTTAAGAATACCATATTGATAATGACCAGCAATGCAGGCGCCCAGCGCATAATATCTCCTAAGAATCTTGGCTTCACGGCAAAGTCCGATGAGAAAAAGGATTACGAGCATATGCGTGAAAACGTGATGGATGAAGTTAGGAAGATATTCAAACCCGAATTCATCAACCGTATTGATGAGATACAGGTATTCCATCCGTTGACAAAGGCTGATCTTAAGCGTATCATAGGCATCTTATCAAAGGATCTTTCGGACAGATGCCGTGACCAGATGGATATAAGGCTCAGCATCAGCCAGAGTTTAAAGGATTATCTTATAGAAGATCATACGGATCTTAAGATGGGGGCGCGTCCTTTAAAAAGAGCAATACAGACGCAAGTGGAAGACCCGCTGGCAGAGGAACTTCTGGCCGGCAGAGTTTTGCCGGGAGACGAGATAAGCGCTACCCGGAAGGACGGAAAGACCGTATTTGTAAAGAAGAATAAAGTTGATAAGTCAAAATAATAAACGGAGGAAAAAAACATGCCCGGAATAAAGGAATTACTGCGTTCTGAAAGCGACGGAAGCATCAGCTTCGGCGATCCTTCCCTTGACAGCAAATCCAAGCTTGAGGATTTCAAACATGCAGGCGACCTGCTTAAGGTAAAGACCTTTAAGGAGATCACAAGGCTTGAGAAGAACGGCAGCTTTTTGTATGAATCGGTGCCCGGAACAGCGGTATCGAATTTTTCAGAGACAGCCGAAGGCATAAGCTTCACGGTGGAAGGTCCCGAAGATGCCATGATCACCGTCGGACTTGCCGAGGATGCCGAATATGAAGTGAGAGTCGGTGATGCAGAAGCCGGCCGCATGAAGACTAATCTGGGCGGCAAGCTGGCTATGAGCGTTGAGCTGGCAGGCGCAGGCGCCGTAAAGGTGGAGATTAAGAAGATCTGATGGCAGCATCTAAGAAAAAGACTGTCTTTTTCTGCAAGGAATGCGGGAACGAATCAGCCAAATGGATGGGACAATGTCCCGCGTGCCATGCCTGGAACAGCTTTACCGAACAGGAGATCAGACCGGCTGCGCCCGGCGCGCCCCGCGTCAGAACAGGCGTGGAAACGGCAAAGCCTACGGCGCTTAAGGATATCAGCCTGACCGAGGAAGACAGGGTCAGCAGCGGTATAGCAGAGCTTGACCGCGTATTGGGCGGAGGCGTTGTGCCCGGCTCCATGATACTTGTGGGCGGAGATCCCGGCATAGGCAAATCCACCCTGCTGCTGCAGGCATGCAGGGAAATGGCGGCCGCCGGACAGAAGCTTATATATATTTCCGGTGAGGAATCCTTAAAGCAGATAAGGATGCGGGCCGACCGTCTGGGAGAATTCAAAGGTGATATCAGGCTTTTATGTGAGACTGATCTTACGGCCATTGGCGACATACTGCGAAGCGAGCGCCCGGATATCGTGGTCATCGATTCCATACAGACCATGTATAATGAGGAGGTCAGCGGCACACCCGGCAGCGTATCCCAGGTCAGGGAATCTACGGCTGTTTTGCTGCAGCTATCCAAATCGCTTACTATATCGGTATTTATAGTAGGCCATGTGACTAAAGAGGGAACGGTGGCTGGTCCCAGGATTCTGGAGCACATGGTCGACACCGTGCTTTATTTCGAGGGAGACAGGCATGCCTCTTATCGTATTCTGCGCGGAGTAAAGAACCGTTTTGGATCCACGAATGAAATAGGCGTTTTTGAGATGTATGAAGGGGGCTTAAAGGAAGTGGCTAACCCTTCGGAATATCTGTTGTCGGGAAGACCGGAAAACGCCAGCGGGACCGTTACTGCATGTTCGATAGAAGGCACCAGGCCCATATTGCTGGAGGTACAGGCTCTGGTCTGCCAGACAGGTTTTGGAATACCCAGGCGCCAGTCGTCGGGAGCAGATCTTAACAGGATCAATCTTCTGATGGCAGTTCTGGAAAAAAGGCTGGGGCTTAAGCTGGGAATGTGCGATGCCTATGTTAATATAGCCGGCGGAATGCGCATAGCTGAACCGGCGCTGGATCTGGCCATAGCAATGGCTGTGGTTTCCAGCTTTATGAACGTGGCGGTTGATGACAGGCTGCTGGCCTTTGGAGAAGTGGGACTTTCCGGAGAGGTCAGGGGCGTAAGCCAGCCGGAACAGCGCATCAGGGAAGCTGCCAAGCTGGGATATAAAGCATGCGTGCTGCCCAAGGTATGCGCGCAGCGTGTAGGTGATATAAAGGGTATAAAGCTTTATCCCGTAGAAAGCGTGCGGGATGCCATAGCCCTTATAAAACAATAAACATTTATAAGAAAGAAGGAGTAAAGAAATGACACTGCTTGATCAATGGCGTGCAATGGCCTATGACACAAAGAATAACGACAAGGCAAAGATCCAGAGGCTTTGGAACGATTATTTTAAAGAGGAGAGAAGGGTTTATCAGGAGCTCTTGAAGAATCCCGATGAAGAAGTAAAGGGAACCGTAACACAGCTGGCTGAGAAGTATGACCTTTCCATCATGTATATGACCGCATTCCTGGATGGCATTGACGAGAGCCTTAAGGAAAAGAATCCCATCGAGGAAATGGATGAGAATACCGAAGTAAGCCTGGCTTTTGATAAGGAAAAGCTCTACATGAACATGGTGGATGCAAAGGCTGACTGGCTTTATAATCTGCCTGAGTGGGAGAGCATCTTTGACAAGGAGAAGAGGGATGAGCTTTACAAGGCTGCAAAGAGAGCAAATATCGTAAAGCATGATTCACCCAAGATCTATCCCAATGATCCCTGCCCCTGCGGAAGCGGAAAGAAGTACAAGAAGTGCTGCGGAAAAAATGCATAATATATAAGCTTTACTAAGAAAGAAGGTTAAAAAGAAATGACTAAAATTGACGTTATCTCAGGTTTCCTGGGAGCAGGAAAGACTACCCTGATACAAAAGCTTTTGAAGGAAGCGTGGGCAGGTGAACAGGTAGTGCTCATCGAGAATGAATTCGGTGAGATAGGTATTGACGGAGGCTTTCTCAAGGAAGCCGGAGTCGAGATCACCGAGATGAATTCCGGCTGTATCTGCTGCTCACTGGTAGGTGATTTCGGAACCGCTCTTAAGGATGTTATGAAGCAGTTTACACCCGACCGTATAGTGATAGAGCCCTCGGGCGTGGGCAAGCTCTCTGATGTTGTAAGAGCTATACAGAGTGCGGATCTGGGCGATGATGTCGTGCTCAATTCGGCAATAGTTGTAGTGGATGCGACCAAGTGCAAACTTTACATAAAGAATTTTGGTGAGTTTTTCATCAATCAGGTAGAGCATGCGGGAACCATCATCTTAAGCCGTACCGGCAATATTACGGATGATAAGTTAAAGACCGCACTCGAGCTTTTGAGACAGCACAATGACAAGGCTACCATTATCACAACGCCCTGGGAGCAGATCACCGGTCAGTCTATAAAGGAGACCATGGAAGGCGTTGATCTTCTTGATGAGCTTTTGAAAGAAGTTATGGAACATCATGATGAGGAGGAGTGCGATGATCCCGATTGCGAGTGTCATCACCACCATCATCATGACCATGAGGA
>CAMOEK010000033.1:0-19631 GCA_946612125.1 uncultured Lachnospiraceae bacterium
TTATGGTATAATCGTGCCCGAAGTTTCGTTGAAAAAGGAGGATGCAAATGACTTATCACAAGACCATCATGGAGTATGCGGAAAAGCAGGTGCCCGAATGTGTATCGCATGATACGATCTCTGACGAGCTGTTTGCAAAGTACGGGGTCAACAGAGGACTCCGTGATATAAACGGAAAAGGCGTTCTTACCGGTCTTACAAATATCTCAAAGATAGTTTCTTTTAAAGAGCTGGGCGACGGAAAGCGTCAGCCCTGCGACGGCGAGTTATGGTACAGGGGCTATAATGTGCGCGACCTTGTGGGACTGCTTGCAGGCCCCGGAAAACGTTTCGGTTTTGAAAGGACTGCGTATCTGCTTCTTTTCGGAGAGCTGCCCAACGAAGAACAGGAGACAGATTTCTTCAGGCATCTGGCAAAGAGCCGTTCCCTGCCCACTAATTTTACCCGTGATGTTATCATGAAAGCTCCCGGAAAGGATATAATGAGCAGCATGACCAGGAGCATACTTACTCTGGCAAGCTACGATCCGGAGGCGCTTTCATCTACCCTTGCCGACAATTTAAGGCAGTGCATCATGCTTATTGCCACCTTCCCCATGCTGGCTGCTTACGGTTATCATGCGTATAATCATTACGAAAACAATGCCAGCATGTATATACATCGTCCCATGCCCAGAAAGAGCACGGCCGAGAATCTGCTGCGCATGTTAAGGCCCGACGGTAATTATACCCAGACGGAAGCGGAAGTACTGGATGTGGCTCTGATGCTGCATATGGAGCATGGCGGCGGTAATAACTCCACCTTTACCACCCGTGTGGTGACCAGCTCCGGAGCGGATACCTACGCCACCATGGCGGCAGCAATGAGTTCTCTTAAGGGCCCCAGACACGGCGGCGCCAACATCAAAGTTATGGAGATGATGGACGATATCCGCGAGCATGTCCAGAATTATGAGGATGAGGATGCCATACGCAAATACCTTACCAGGATGATCCGCGGAAAGGCTTTTGACGGAAAGGGACTGATATACGGTATGGGACATGCGGTATATTCGATATCCGACCCCAGGGAGCAGGTGTTCAAGAGCTTTGTGACCAGGCTGGCTGAGGAAAAGGGCCGCTGCGACGAGCTGATGCTCTATAACAATATCGAAAAGATCGCGCCCGAGGTTATCGCTGCAGAGCGCAAGATATATAAGGGCGTCAGCCCCAATGTGGATTTCTACAGCGGCTTTGTATACAGTATGCTGGGTATCCCGGTAGAGCTTTATACACCGCTTTTTGCGATCGCGCGCATCGTCGGATGGAGCGCTCACCGCATAGAGGAGCTGGTAGGCAACGGAAAGATCATACGTCCCGCTTATCTCAGCATAATGAAAGAGCGCAAGCTGGATTAAAGATTCTTGTCAGAATGGTATAGTAAAAAAAAATGTAATATGCTATACTCGATGATACAGTAGACTGGACGATTAAGGAGGTTCATCATGCTAGCTACATTGATACCTTTGTTTGACCATACAATGAATGTCTGCGCGTATTCGGTGTTTGCGCAGAAGGATAATTTTCTTCTGAATCCCCGCATGCTTGGTGTAGGGCGTTATGATGGCGCAAGCAATGTGGTGGGCTTTGAGATCATTGAAAGCATGGGCCTTGAGACCATGGCCGGTGATAAATTTGTTTTCATTGAGATGAACAATATCTCTATTTTTGCGGATATTGCGGCGCAGTGCAATGCTCCTCATGACCGTATAGTCCTTCTGGTGGATAATGAGCTTCCGCCCGATGAAAGATATACCGCCAGACTTAAGGAATTAAAGGACGAAAAATATAAGCTGGCAATACGCAAGCTGCCCGTGGTCAGGTTCGAGGAATATCGTCCGGTATTGGCGCTGATGGATTTCATCATGCTTGACCATAAGAAGATAGACATCAGCAAGGCAAAGGTATATTTTTCAAAGGTATTCCCCAATATCAAGCTTATCGCTGTTAATGTGGATACCAAGGAAGAATATGACCGCTTAAAGGAAGGCGGCGGATATGATCTTTATGAAGGTCGTTTCTTCCGCATGCCTGTTACAAAGGGCCGGGAAGAACTGGCGCCCTTAAAGGTAAACTATCTCGAACTGCTCAAGGTTGTTAACGATGAGGATTTCGATCTGACGGATGCAGCGTCCGTAATAGAGCGCGACCCCGCTCTGGTAGTATCTCTGCTGGCGATGGTTAACCGCATGACTGTCAATTCCGGCATCACTTCGGTCAAACATGCTGCGGCTATGCTGGGACAGAAGGAATTAAAGCGCTGGATAAATACGGCTGCTACCAAAGAGCTTTGCGTCGACAGACCCAGTGAGATACTCCGTCTGTCAATGATACGTGCCCGCTTTGCAGAAAATCTGGCGCCTGTATTCAAACTTGCGAGCCAGACGTCGGAGCTCTTCCTTATGGGACTTTTCTCCGTGCTGGATGTCATTATAGAAAAGCCCATGTCCGAGGCGCTGGCAATGGTTAGGGTTTCAAACGAGATACAGAGAGCTTTGCTTAGTAAGGAAGGCTCATTTGCATCGGTATATGATTTCATGGTGCAGTATGAGAATGCATCCTGGCAGGAGGTCTCCAGACAGATGGTGGTCGGGGACATAGACATGGATCTTGTATACAGAGCGTATGTGGATGCGCTTTGCTGGTTCAGGGATCTGTTCACCTGAACATAAAGCATCATAAACAGAAAGATCAGCTTATCCCCTGCCTGAGGCGGGGGATATTATTAAGAAAAGGAGAGGGCGTTGGAAACCAATATTTTGCTTGAAAACGGAACAAATGAGTTGGAAGTACTCGAATTTATAGTGGGCGGCCGCCATTATGGCATTAATGTTGCCAAGGTAAGGGAAATAATCACTTACCAGGAAGTGACTCCCGTGCCCCATGCGCATCCCGGCATCGAAGGGATATTTATGCCGCGCGGTACCATGATCACTGCGGTGGATCTTAGGAGCTGCCTTCAGATGGGAGAATCAAAGCCGGGCGGATTATTTATCATCACTAACTTCAATTCCCTTGATCTGGCATTTCATGTAGAGAGCGTTCAGGGCATTCACAGGGTTTCATGGGCTGATATCATGAAGCCTTCGGCAACAGTTGCGAATGTGGATGACGGCGTATCGACCGGCATCATAAAGAAAGACAACAAGCTCATTATCATACTTGATTTTGAAAAGATAATCGCAGATATCAATCCTGAAACTGCGATCAAGGTGACGGATGTGGCGGCTCTGGCAGACAGGAAGCGCATAGACGTGCCCATACTTATTGCCGAGGATTCGGCTCTGCTGAATAAGCTGATAGTGCAGTCGCTTGAGACAGCAGGTTATACCAACCTTAACCATACGGAGAACGGGCAGCAGGCCTGGGATCTGATCAATAAGTGGAACGATGAAGGCGTGCTTGATGAGAAGGTTCAGTGTGTGATCACCGATATCGAAATGCCGCTTATGGACGGACACCGTCTTACCAAATTGATTAAAAGTGATGATAGATTTAAACACCTTACGGTTGTTATTTTCTCTTCAATGATAAATGATGATCTGCGTCGTAAAGGCGAGGCGCTGGGAGCTGATGCGCAGCTTACCAAGCCCGAGATAGGAAGCCTTGTTAACGCAGTGGATAAGCTTTTGGGGGTAACATGTTAAACACTATAATACATGTAGCAATGCTTTTGGTCGGTTTTGTCGGCCTCATCAAAGGAGCAGATCTGTTCGTAGATGGCAGCTCATCCATAGCCAGACAGTTCAAGGTGCCGGGAGTTATCATAGGTCTTACCATAGTGGCTATGGGGACCAGCACCCCCGAACTTGCGGTCAGTACCTCGGCAGCTTTATCCGGTTCCAATGAAATAGCGCTCAGTAATGTGCTTGGTTCCAATATATTCAATCTGCTGGTAGTTCTGGGATTCTGTGCCCTTTTCAATACGATTCCGGTTGAAAAGAACATACTTAAAAGAGATTTCCCGCTGCTTATTGTAGTATCGATAGCAGTATTTCTGCTGACCTGCTTTGGCAGCCTTTCTAACGGAACAATCTTCAGCGGAAGCTTTTCCGGCAATGTGGGTGAGGTAGGCCGCATTACAGGCATTCTGCTGCTGACAGGCTTTGTGATCTATCTCATTGTTCTGATCATAGATGCAAAGAAGAACAAGATAGAAGAAGAAACCGAAGAGCCAATGCCTTTGCTGAAGAGCATATGCTTTATACTTTTCGGCCTTCTGCTGATAGTAGCCGGTGGTGAAGGCGTAGTGCTGGGAGCAAAGTATATCGCGGCAGCAGCAGGAATGAGCGAAACGCTTATAGGACTTACGATAGTAGCCGTAGGTACATCACTTCCTGAGCTGGTAACCTCTATAGTTGCGGCAAAGAAGGGTGAGGTAGGCATGGCAGTCGGAAATGCCGTGGGATCTTCGATCTTTAACCTCATGCTCATACTGGGAGTTTCGTCTACGATAAATCCCTTCGCGGTCAATATGGCTTCGGCGTCCGACATGCTTATACAGCTCTTTGTTGTGGTGGTGACGCTGATACTTTCCGCTACGGGAAAAGGAATAACAAGACTTAAGGGCGTGTTAATGCTGCTTTTATATGCAGGTGATATCGCCTTTGCGATCTGGAGAAGTTATATTTAATATGCTTAAGCTTGGTGAAAAACAAAAACTGGCAGTTATAAAGACTGTGGATTTTGGAGTATATCTGGCCGAAAGTCCGGAGACTGCCGATGAAAAAGTACTGCTTCCGAAAGCGCAGCTTCCCGAAGGCTGTGGGATAGGCGACGAACTGGAAGTCTTTCTGTACAGGGATTCGCAGGACAGACTGATCTCCACTACCCGCACGCCGCTCATTACCCTGGGAGGGGTGGCGGCGCTTAAAGTGGTAAGCGTCGGAAAACAGGGAGCTTTTCTGGACTGGGGACTTGAGAAAGACCTTTTCCTTCCCTACGCGCAGCAAAGCAGAAGGCCTGTTCCCGGGGAAGAAGTACTGGTATATCTGTATATAGACAAGAGTAAGCGGCTTTGTGCAAGCATGAAGGTTTATGAGCATCTGCGCACCGACTCGCCTTACAAAGTCGGGGATGATGTCAGCGGGCTGGTATTCCAGCAGAGTGAGAATTACGGTATGTTTGTGGCCGTTGATGATATTTACTGCGCAGCTGTCTTAAAACAGGAACTGTATGGCGATATAAAACCCGGAGACAGGATCCGCGCCAGGGTCAGCCGTGTGCGTGAGGATGGCAGGCTCAACCTGAGCGTTCGCGAAAAAGCCCATGTGCAGATCTATCCGGATATGGAACGCATACTGGATCTGCTCGAGCAGTATGGCGGCATCCTTCCTTTTACGGAGAAAGCAACGCCCGAAGTGATAAAGCGGGAGACGGGAATGAGCAAAAATGAGTTCAAGCGCGCTGTGGGGCATCTGTACAAGGAACGGAAGATAGTTATCGAAGAAGGAAAGATAAGACTCTGTAAAGATGAACAGTAATAAGACGGGATGGCTTTTTCTGTCAATTGTATTATGTTTTATTGCCGTAGAGCTTGTTGTAGGATTCACGCCGCTCGGGGATTCACTTTCCGTACCGGCGATGATGTTGATCAGTGAGCTTACATTTATGCTGCCGGTGAGCATATGCTTCCTTTTCAGCGGCAGTTCTGCTGCGGAATGCTTTGCACTGCGTACGGTAAAGCCTTCAGTCGCGCTTCTCAGCATACCATATACCTGGATGGTATTGCCACTTACCATGACATTAAATATGTTTACGCTGTTCTTTACCAATAACCGCGCCAGCGAGATAATGGAAACCCTTTCGGGCGCCGGGCTGTTTCTCATGGCTCTTTTTACGGCGCTGATCGGTCCGATATGTGAGGAGCTTACATTCAGGGGTATTATATTTGCGGGGATCAGAAAGAGCGGCTCTGCATTGCAGGCCATATTCATAAGCGCCCTGCTCTTCGGACTTTTTCATATGAACATAAATCAGGCGTTATATGCTTTTGGACTGGGGCTCTTTTTCGGGGCGTTAAGGGAAGTTACGGGCTCGATCATCCCTTCGATAATCTGCCATATTACGGTAAACAGCGGCGGTGTGATCTCACTGCTTATACAGAAGCTGCTGGTAAAGGAGCAGGAACTGCCGGATGCGGTCGCAACGGGCGCCCTGGATAATAACACCCTGGCTATGGCGCTGGCAGTCGGTATTATAATGGCATTCATCGGAGTGGCGATAGCGCTCTGCCTTCTGGCCTATATCGCGCGCAGACAGGGTAATATCAGGGCTTTTAAGGATATAGTGGCTAAGCGGGAGAGCAGCAAAGGAGAAGTATGGAGCGTTCCGCTTGTATCCGGCAGCCTTCTGGCTGTTGCCTTTATGATATTCCTGATGGTATTTGAGCTTATACGGGCAAGCAGAGCGGCATAAAAAAAGAACCCTTCGCTATGCCCGTGATGCGGCGCAAATGCCGTCCCGGATATAGCGAAGGGTTCTTTGGGATCATTAAACTCTTATATCGAAATTACTTCCTACAGCGGGATTTACGGAACGTTCCATAGCCGCTGAATCCAGCATCTTTATGATACCCTTTCCTTCGTCAGACTGCTGATCCAGAGCTTTACTGAGCATTATCGTACCTATATCACCCATGGTTCCCTGTTTTACAGCATATAAAGCAGCATTTGTATTGATAGCGCCTATGCTCATGTCACAGTCCTCCTTTCACAATATACCTGTATAAATTATCCGATATTAGCACCGAGTTGTCAAGAAAAAGCCTAATTGTAAATTTTTTATGAAAAATGCAAGGTTTACACTAGATTTATTTGTAGAAATAGTTTAAAATACCCTTGGTTATAGATAAACTATGTAATAATCCGTTGCCGGTATTGTAAATAATTACCATCGCGGGTTACAGAGAGTTTCTTGGGGGGAAGGAGTACCTATATGATATCAAATCAGATCCTGCAGAATACCATTGATGGCATGACATCTATCACGCATGTGGAGTTTACGGTGACGGATACGGAAGGCAGGGCAGTTGTTTCTACGATGCAGGAAAGAAAGAACTTTGAAAAAGCGGTTCTTGATTTTGTGCGTTCAGCTGCGGATTCACAGGAACAGCAGAACTATCATTTCTTTAAGATCTTTGATGAGCAGCAGCTTGAGTATGTGCTTATCGTGGGCGGCAGCAACGAGAATGCTTATCTTGTAGGCAAGATGGCAGCTTATCAGTTACAGTGTCTGCTGGTGGCATATAAAGAGAGATTCGATAAGGATAATTTTATAAAGAATCTGCTTCTTGATAATATGCTGCTCGTGGATATCTACGGCCGCGCAAAAAAGCTGCATATGCCCATTGATGCAAGACGCATAGTGCTGATAGTCGAGACTGTCACCGGCAAGGATAACAATGCCATAGAGCTTGTAAAGGAATACATGGCTGCAGGAGGCGGAAAAGAGATAGTCACAGCCGTTGATGAGAAGAATGTGGTAATAGTTAAGGAACTTTCGGATGATGTAACGACTAAGGATATCGAAAAGACCGCCAGAGGCATAGTAGGCTTCATGACAAAGGAGAAGTTTGAAGGCGTTAAAGTTGCTTACGGTACCGTAGTGGATGAGATCAAGGAAGTGAGCCGCTCGTACAAAGAAGCAAAGATGGCGCTTGATGTAGGAAAGATCTTCTTCTCCGAAAAGGATGTGATCCCTTACAATGAGCTGGGGATCGGCCGCCTTATCTATCAGCTGCCGCTGCCTTTATGCAAGATGTTCATACAGGAGATCTTTGACGGGAAGAATCCCGAGGAGTTTGATGAAGAAACACTTACTACGATACACAAATTCTTTGAGAACAGCTTAAACGTTTCAGAAACGTCCAGACAGCTGTTCATCCACAGAAACACGCTGGTGTACCGTCTGGACAAGCTCCAGAAGAGCACCAATCTGGATCTGAGGGTCTTTGAGGATGCCATCACCTTCCGTATCGCGTTAATGGTGGTGGAGTACATGAAGTACATGGAAGAACAGAACTATTAAAGAAAGGAAAAGCGTTTTGGCAAAGAGAGAATTAAACGGCGATTCCGAAGAAGTAAAGGCTGCGATAGCCGATCTTCAGGGAAAAGTAGCTGCGAAGAACGCTGAATCGGAAGAAGAAGCTTACGGGGAAGAGGCATACGAAGAAGAGGCATATGAAGAAGATATATACGAAGAGCAGGAGCAGATACAGGAAGAAGAGATAGCCGTAAAAAGTTTTGAAGACAGGATAAATGACACTGTGCGCCTGGGAAATGTAGGCGACCTGATAAACGGGGCCGAGGAGGATCTTGAAGAACAGGAGCGTTACGAGGAAGAGATAGAAGCCGAGGAGCGCAGGCAGCGCAGGGAAATGAGACGCCGCAGCCGTATGGAGAATCTTAAAAAAGAGCGCGCGGCGCAGGAAAGCAGGGAAGCAGAGAAGCCCGCTCCCCTGAGAAAACGCAACAAAAAGTATAAACCTGATGATGATGTTATCATCGAACTGGAGGGAGTCAGCAAATCTTATGTCAAGGGAGTGCCGGCTCTTAATGACGTTAATCTGAAGATAAGAAAAGGTGAATTTGTTTTTATAGTAGGCGACAGCGGATCGGGTAAATCCACGCTGATACGTCTGCTTTTGCGTGAGCTTAAGCCTACTACGGGAAGCATCTGGGTAAACGGATTTCAGGTTGAGAAGCTCCGCCGCGGAAAAGTTCCTAAACTGCGCCGCAGCATGGGCGTTGTTTTCCAGGATTTCCGTCTTCTGAAGGACAGGAATGTATACGAAAATGTTGCATTTGCGCAGAGGATAATACAGATCCCCACCAGAGAGATGAAGAGGAATGTGCCCAATATACTGGCGACCGTAGGTCTTGCCGGCAAGTATAAAGCGCGTCCCGATGAGCTTTCCGGAGGTGAGCAGCAGAGAGTGGCGCTGGCCAGGGCACTGGTCAATAAGCCCCCTATCCTGCTGGCTGATGAGCCTACGGGTAATCTGGATCCTAAGAATACCATAGAGATCATGAATCTTCTGGACACCATTAACAAGAACGGGACTACCGTGCTGGTGGTGACCCATAATGACAAGATTGTCAATGATATGCAAAAGCGCGTTATCACCATCAAAAACGGCGTGATAGTCAGCGACGAGGAAATGGGTGGATATTTAGATGAGGATTAGAACTTTCTTTTATGTTATAAAGCAGGGGATCAAGAGCACCTTTAAAAACAAATGGTTCACACTGGCTTCCGTAGCTACGATCGGAGCCTGTCTGTTCCTTTTCGGCATAGGATATTCCATAGTCATGAACCTGCAGTACATGGTGAAGGCTGCAGAGGAAGGCGTATCGATCACGGTATTTTTTAATGATGATATCACTGATGAACGTATAGCCGAGATAGGCAATATAGTGACGAATCATCCTGCCGTATCGAAGGTGGTATATGTGTCCGCCGATGAGGCGTGGGAGCGTTATAAATCAAAATATCTGGGTGAGGAATTCAGGGACGGATTTACGGAGAATCCCCTGGAACACTCCATGAATTACGAGATCTACTTAAAGGATGTGGAGCGTCAGGCAGAGCTGGTATCCTACCTGCAGAGCCTTCAGGGGGTGCGTCGTGTTAACCGTTCCGATATCACGGCAAATATGCTGAGCGGCATGAATTCGCTTATCGCATATGTTTCGGTGGGCATCATCGTAATACTGTTGGCGGTATCTATTTTCCTGATCTCAAATACCGTTATGATCGGTATTTCCGTGAGAAAGGAAGAGATCGCCATTATGAAATACATAGGCGCCACGGACTTCTTTGTGCGAAGCCCCTTCGTTATCGAAGGCCTTTTGATAGGCGCTGTGGGCGCGCTGCTCCCGTTGGGGATAATATGGTTTTTGTATGATAAGTTCATCACTTATGTAATGGGACGTTTTCCTATCCTTTCCGGTGTTTTGAATTTTATGGGCAAGGAGCAGATATTCGATAAGCTCTTCCCCGTATCCATGGCAGTAGGTGTAGGCATAGGCTTTTTGGGAAGCTTTGTAACCGTTCGCAGACATTTGAAGGTATGATTTATGAGCAGATTAAAAGGTAAAAAATACATATTGCTGATAGCCTTTATTTGGCTTCTTGGCCTGCCTTTCTTTTTACCGCAGACTACCGGATACGCCGGCGACAACACAAACATCGACGAGATCAAGGAGCGTATCAAGAAGCGCGAGAAGGAAAAGCAGAATCTTGAGAATGAAAAGAAGCAGATCCAGCAGGGAAAGAGAAATGTTCAGACTTTTATTGATTCCCTGGAAGGCCAGAAGAATGAACTGGGCGCCATGATCACCGAGCTTGACGGCGAAGTTGCTGCGGTTGAAGCGGAGATCGAGGAGTATCAGAAGAGGATAGCTGACAAAGAGGAAGAGATAGAGATCATCCGCAAGGAGCTGATGGCTGCCGAAGAAGATGCGCTGGAGCAGTATAATGCCATGAAGGTCCGCATACGTTATATGTATGAGCGCGGCGACAATTACTACATGGAGATACTGCTGGGCTCCGATTCATTCGGCGATATGCTCAACAAGGCCGAATATGTCCAGATGCTCAACGAATATGACCGTAATAAGCTGAACGAGTATCAGTATGTCGTAGATAATGTAAGAGCCACAAAGGAAGTTCTGGAGGGTGAGGAAGAAGTGCTTCAGGAAGCCAAACAGGCGGCTCAGGAAGACGAGGACAATCTCAATGCGCTTATCGAAGAGAAGAAAAAGCAAATCGAGGAGTTTAAGGCACAGATAGCGGAGCAGGAAGAGCTGATAGCACAGTATGAGGCGGAGGAAGCGGCGCAGGCGGCTGTGATCGCCCAGGTTGAAGCCCAGCTTGCAGCTGAAAGGAATGCTCTGGCAGAAGCTGAACGCATACATTACAACGGAGGAAAGTTCTGCTGGCCGGCTCCCGATTATGTGCGAATATCCAGTCCTTATGGCTATCGTATCCATCCTATATCAGGCGTGAATAAGCTGCATGCCGGCGTGGATCTGGCATCGGGCATGGGTACCAGGATACTGGCTGCATATGACGGAAAAGTTATTGCTGCCGGATATAACAACAGCATGGGCAATTATGTAATGATCGATCATGGCGACGGCCTGGTTACGGTTTATATGCATGCTTCGGCGCTGCTGGTGTCCACGGGGCAAAAGGTAAGCAGAGGACAGCAGATCGCAAAAGTAGGTTCAACCGGAAATTCTACAGGTCCTCATCTTCATTTTGCGGTAAGGCTTAACGGGGCATATGTTGACCCTATGCCGTATCTGAGAGGATAAGCCTGACAGGAATAAAATGATAAAAGATCCGATGCCGGTTTTACGACAGCCGGCGTGTTAAGGATCAAACAGCAGTGAGGCAGTGAAATGGATAACAGTAATAAAAGATCATATTTTTTAGGTTTACTCACAGGCTGCATCATAGCAGCCTTTATTCTGTGCCTGGTATTGATAGTGAAGGTCATAACCGGAGGGGACGGGGCAGCCGCCGGCAGCCGTGGTAATATCAAGCCTACGACTAAGCCGACACAGACCGCCGGCGCTCCCGACGAAAGCGGAAATGAGCCTTCGCCCGCAGCTGTGGCAGATGACGGACTGGTGCTGGATGATCCCAGGGTGTCGGCTAAAATGGAATACCTTGAAAAGCTTATAGACCGTGAATTCATAGACAGCGTAAGCAATAATGCTCTTGAAGAAGGCATCTATGACGGCATGATGGAAGCATTGGATGATCCCTACGCCGTGTATTACACTCCCGAGGAATGGATAGAGATGCAGCAGTCGACCCAGGGCATCTATTTCGGCATAGGGGCTTATCTGTCAAAGGATACGGAGACTCTGTATCCCAGGATATCCGGCGTTATCAAAGGCACTCCTGCAGAGGAAGCGGGGCTTGCAGAGGATGATTATATAGTCGAAGTGGCAGGCGAAGATGTATACGACTGGGAACTTGATGATGTGGTTTCCATGATAAGGGGTGAAGCAGGCACCACGGTAGATCTTAAAGTAATACGCGGAAAAGATACCGATAACAGGGAAGAACTGGAATTTACTGTGGAGCGCAGAAAAGTGGAGACTCCTACCGTTGAGTATTCCATGAAGGAAAATGACATAGCTTATATCGCCATAAGCGAATTTGATGTGGTGACTGTAGATCAGTTTGCGGAAGCTCTGGCAGAGGCCAAAGCGGATAATATGAAGAGCCTTATCATAGACCTGCGCAGCAATCCGGGAGGTTCGCTTAAGTCTGTAGTGGATATAGCTAACATGCTGCTTCCTGCAGGAAATGTGGTTTACACCGAGGATAAATACGGTAAGAAGACAGAGTATAAGTGCGACGGCAAGCATGAGATAGATGTTCCGATGGTGGTACTGATCAATAAGAACAGCGCCAGCGCCTCCGAAATACTGGCAGGAGCCATAAAGGATTATAAGAAGGGCACCCTGATGGGAACCACTACTTTCGGAAAGGGCATAGTGCAGCAGCTCTTTTCACTGACAGACGGTTCGGCCGTAAAGCTTACCGTAAGCCATTATTATACGCCTAATGGGAATGATATCCATAAAGTGGGCATTGAGCCGGATGTGGAAGTGAAATTCGATGCAGATGCTTATAAGGCCGATAAGACCGATAACCAGCTGGATGCAGCGATAGAGTATCTAAGCAAGTGATATACATGGCGGAACGAAAGAGGATCAGCTGTTTTCGCCGCCGGTAAGCTGTTCATAGGTAACGCCGTATTTGACGGCTATATCCTCAGCATAAGAGCGTCCCTCCGGGGACGCTATTTTCATCCTGAAGGAACGCGCTCCTTCTGTGGAGACCGCGATAAGAGAAGCAGCGTGAGCTTCATCCATGCCTTTGTTGATCTCGTCTATTTCCAGTGCCAGTTTGTGCATGTGGGTATTATAGATGGTGCGGGCGCGCTTTTTCAGCAGGGCCCTTACCGCATCTTTGGCGATAAAGTAACCTTCCTCAAATGAAGTGGTGGAGAAGGTTTCGTTTAATAGAAGCAGGCTCTTATCGGTGCAGGCGTCGAATATCTCTTTAAATCTTCTGCACTCTTCGCCCAGGCGCCCCAGGTCCATAGTCTTGTCTTCATCGGCGGGATAATGCGTATAGATGCAGTCTGCGGGGGAGAAAACAAAACCCTTGCAGGGCACGCAGATGCCGCCCTGCGCCAGGGCAAAGAGAAGCCCCACAGCCTGTGTGATAGTGGTCTTTCCGCCGCGGTTGGCTCCTGTGAGCAGATATATGCTGTGATCTTTTGTAAAATCCAGATCGTTTCGGACTATCTCATTCATGGGCATCTCGCCTATGGCCGCCAGTTTCAGATTGTATAAGCCCCATGCGTTCATACGTACATCGGAACCTTCTTCGGCAATGGAAGGGGTGCAGAAATCATAGCCTTTATTTTTCAGGTTTTCTATATATTCGGCCCAGCGTATGTAATACATGAATTCGGGTATCAGATCAACGATATTTCCTATACTGAAATTAACGTATTTGCTCAACACCTGTTCCAGACGCCGGGTTACCAGATTGAGCATGGAAGTGATCTCTTTATCAAAAAAGCGTGTCACATGCTGCGTGGGATCATTTTCGGGTGGCCTGACAAGGGTGGTGGCTAAAAGAGGCGTCATCAGGGGAACTTTTGCGGCTGCATACAGCGCGCCCAGCTTGCCGGCGTTGCCGGTGGAAAACTCTTGGGAACTGTTTGGAACGGGATTGAAATGCAATCTGCCGTTCCATTTATTGTCGTCCTTTATACCGTCTTTTGTTGTAAGGGCGTCCGCAAAATTGCTGAGTATGCCGGAACTGCGGAATTCCTTGCTGTTAACTGAGATAAGGCCTATACTGTCAACCTGGAAGTTGCGGTTAAGGTTGATCCCCACCGTCACGCTTTTTAAGTTGGAGGTATCTGCCTTCAGTGCGGATATATCTTTTTTCAGTTCCTCAAAATGGGAGTCTGCATATATCCTTTCGATAAAGTCGTGGAGATTTTTAAGAGCTTCGGATTCAAGCTCAAATTCCTCAAGGCATGCGTGTATCTGTTCCACGCTCTTAATGTAATCGTCGAGTTCGCTCATGCGATGAAGCAGCTCCCACAGGCCGGTTCGCATATCGTGGTCCTTTTTAAAACTGCCATAGTCGTTCAAAAACTGCACATGGGAGAGCAGCTCCATCATCTGTGAACGCAGCTTTGGATACTTGAGGATATCTTTAAAGACGCCTATGCGGTACGAAGCTACATAGGGATCATCCGTCATTGCCCGCATCACGGAGGCTATGGTGCTGCGCTCAACGGTCTTGGGACTCAGCTTATCACAGATAGAATCCAGGCCCAGATCATGCCAGGCGGCGTCAGACATGTTTTTGTAGATGATGCCGTCAATTGGCGGGAATAATATGCTTAAGGGGTTTTTCTTTGCCATATCAAAGCTCCTCTGTAAGACTTTTGTGTATCCATATACGGTATTATATCATAAAATATAATACCGTATATGGATACAGGCTGAAAATGCTTTTTTATATGGAATATGTGAAGAGGGTGTGATACAATGACTGTATTAATAAATTTAACTTTTTAAATACATCATGGAGGTTGATCACAATGGAGAAACAAAAAGTTGGATTTTCGGTAAGATCAAGAATAATGCTTATTGCGTTGCTGCCGGCTGTCATTATCGGCCTGTTTTTGCTGATAGCCGGATGCCTGTTTATGAAAGCGGGCATGGAGGAGGAAGTTTTAAAGGGTCTTCTTTCATCGGCGTATGCGTACAGGGATACGGCTGTGGCAAACATGGACAGGGAAGTCGGAGACAGCGCGATAGAATCGGAATTATTGAATGACACGGGATATGATTTTACATGGTTTGATGGTGATACCAGAAAGAACTCATCCCTCGGAGCCTCTGTTATAGGGACAAAGGCTGCGGACACGGTTATAGAACATGTGGTCAAAGGCAAAAATACCTTTACATCTAAAAACACCCAGGTAGTCGGTAAAGAATACTTTGTGGCTTATGTGCCGGTTATAGAAGGCGGCAAAACGATAGGCATGGCCTTTGCCGGCGTATCCAGAGAATCGGTTGAAGGCCTGATAGGCAAATCCGTAATAGTAATGGCAGGCATAGGCATTATCCTGCTGGTTATTACGATCATAGTATCGCTGAATTCTTCCAACAGGATGTCCGGCGCGGTTTCTGCGATCGAGGAAAGCGTGACAAATCTGGCATCCGGTAATTTTGTCAAAACCACCAGGCATCTTGAGCGCAGGGACGAGATCGGCGCAGCGTTAAGAAATACCAATGCGCTTATCGATAAACTGGCGGATGTTGTTTCAAACATCAGTCAGGCTTCGGGGATCGTCGGGAATAGGGCTTACGAGCTGGCAAATACTTCCGGCAGATTAAAAGAGCATTCGGATGGCGTGTCCGAGGCAATACAGGAAGTTGCGCACGGAGCAACGGAACAGGCAGAGACTATACAGAGTTCGACAAGCAATGTCGCGGATCTGTCCGATGCGATACAGCAGGTATCAAACGATGCGGAAATGCTGTCTGCCGCTGCATCCGATATGAATGAGGCAAGCAAATCATCTGCGGATGCCCTTACAAAGCTTTCGGCCAAGATGGATACGATGAACAGCTCTGTATCATCGATCACGGAAACCATGGGCGCAACAAGCGCTGCTGTCCATAATGTAAACCAGCTGGTGGATGGCATAACGGGAATCGCAACACAGACAAATCTGCTGGCTTTGAACGCCTCCATCGAGGCTGCAAGAGCCGGAGAGGCAGGCCGCGGCTTTGCCGTTGTCGCTGAAGAGATAGGCAAGCTGGCTACGGATTCCGCATCTACCGCAAAAGAGATACAGGACGAAATGTCGAATCTGTTGAACAAATCTGATGATGCAAAGGCCAAAACAGAGGAGATCTCTGTTATCTGCAAGAGCGTTTCAGAGGTGCTTAATGATACCATTGCCAAGATAAACGGCCTGATCAATAATGTAAATTCTACTGTCAGCGGTGTAAAAGAGATAGATGCTCTTGCGGAAAAATGTGCGAATTCCAAAAACGTGATCGTTGATGCCATGAATTCGCTGTCTGCAATATCGGAGGAAAATGCAGCTCTTACCGAAGAAACCTCGGCGACAATGGTTGAGCTTAACGGTTCGGTGAACGATCTTGCCGATTCTGCAGAGGAGCTTAAAGGAATAGCAGAAAAGCTTGACCGGGAATTGAAGTTCTTCAGTATCTGATCTTTAAACCTAAGTGAGATGAGCTGATCAAAGGACGCCTAATGCCTGATCGCGCCGGCGGGGGCATTGCTTTAAGGTCCGATTTCTGCTATAATGTCTGCCGAATGGTGCTATGACACCAGGGGGTATAATACTACAGAGAAGGAGACAAAGATATGGACTACCGCAAAGCATATGAATTCTGGCTGAATGATGATTATTTTGATCAAAAGACCAAGGAAGAGCTTAAGTCTATCGAAGGAAACGATAAGGAGATCGAGGACCGTTTTTACAAGGATCTCGAATTCGGTACCGGCGGTCTGCGCGGCGTTATAGGCGCAGGAACCAACCGCATGAATATATATACGGTGCGCAAGGCATCGCAGGGTCTGGCTAATTATATCAATAAAGCAGGTACAGGCGCGAAAGGCGTGGCTATAGCATATGATTCCCGCCGCATGAGTCCGGAGTTTGCGGATGAGGCAGCGCTCTGCCTGGCAGCAAACGGTATCAAGGCATATGTATTCGATGCTCTCCGTCCCACACCCGAGCTTTCATTTGCACTGCGCACACTGGGCTGCACGGCGGGCATAGTTGTGACTGCCAGCCATAATCCGCCCGAATATAACGGATACAAAGTATACTGGGAAGACGGCGCACAGGTTACGCCTCCCCATGATACCGGCATAATAGCGGAAGTAAATGCTATAAGCGATTTTCATACCATGAAGACCATGGATAAGGCAGAGGCGGAGTCCAAGGGTCTGTATCAGGTCATCGGCAAAGAGATCGATGATAAATACATGGCAGAGCTTAAGAAGCAGATAATACATCCCGAAGTAATAGCTGCTGTAGCAAATGATATAAAGATAGTTTATACGCCTTTCCACGGCACCGGCAATGTGCCCGTACGCCGCATACTGGATGAGCTGGGCTTTAAGAATGTGTATGTAGTGCCCGAGCAGGAAGAGCCGGATCCCGATTTCACCACTCTGGATTATCCTAATCCCGAGGATCCCAAGGCGTTTACTCTGGCACTCAAGCTGGCAAAGGAAAAAGGCGCCGATATCGTTATGGCTACGGATCCCGACGCAGACCGTCTGGGCATATATGCGCTGGATACCAGGAGCGGTGAGTATGTGCCTTTCACCGGTAATATGTCCGGTATGCTGATCGCTGAGTATATCTTAAGAGAGCGTCTGGCAAACGGCAGCATGCCCAAGAATCCGGCGCTGGTAACTACCATTGTTACCACCAATATGGCTCACGCCATCACAAAGGCTTACGGCGTAAAGGAAATCGATGTGCTCACCGGCTTTAAGTATATCGGAGAGCAGATCAAGAAGTTCGAAGAAACCGGCTGCAACAATTATGTATTCGGTCTGGAAGAGAGCTACGGCTGTCTGGCGGGCACCCATGCAAGGGATAAGGATGCGGTGGTAGCCGTTATGTGCCTGTGTGAAGTGGCAAGCTACTGCAAGAAGCAGGGCATCACTCTCTGGGATATGATGATAGAGATGTATGATAAATACGGTTATTATAAAGAGACCCAGTATGCTATAACCAAGAAGGGCAAGGAAGGCCTTGAAGAGATAGCGGCAATGATGGATAAGCTGCGCAAAGATCCTCCCAAGGCGTTCGGAGAGCTTAAGGTAAAGACCTTTAAGGATTACAAGCTCAAGAAGACAATTGATATGGAGACAGGAGCGGAGGGCGTTACGGATCTTCCCGAGAGCAATGTTCTTTATTTTGACCTTGAGAATGATTCCTGGTGCTGCGCGCGTCCTTCCGGCACAGAGCCCAAGATCAAGTTCTACATGGGTGTCAAAGGCACCGGGCTTGATGATGCGCAGAAGAGACTGGATGCGCTCACAGAGGCTGTAAAATCCTTTATCTGATAAAACGATATGTAAATCTTATGCGCCCTGCCTGTGTGGTGGGGCGTTTTTTTGGAAAACGGAAGCATGTTTGGAAGCATTAAAAAGACTGTAAGATATTTTAAAAGAAACGGATTTCTGGATACCTGGTATGCAGTGCAGGAGAGACTGTGGGAAAAAAAGCATATCAGGTATGTTTATGAACCGCCTGCAGAGAAAGAGCTGGAAGCGCAGAAGCAGAAGAAGTATGAGAAAGAGCTTAAGTTTTCCATAGTGGTTCCCGCCTATGAAACGCCGGAAGTCTTTTTGCAGGATCTGATCCTTTCCGTGGTCGAACAGAGTTATGAGGATTGGGAACTGATAATTGCCGATGCTTCAGAAACCAATGCCGTTGCAAAGGTGGTAAACAGCTTTAAAGAGCAGTACGGCGGCATAGTATATCACAGGCTAAAGAGCAATGAAGGGATCTCCGGAAATACCAATGCAGCGCTTGAGCAGGCAACGGGGGATTATACAGCGCTTTTGGATCATGATGATTTTCTGACGCCGGATGCGCTATATATGCTGAGGGAAGCCATAGATAAAGCGGACTCGCCGGCTCTGGTCTACAGCGACGAGGATAAGACCAACCGTTATGTGGAGACCTTTTTTGAACAACATAAAAAGCGGGATTTTGACAGGGAGATACTGCTTTCGAATAATTATATCTGTCATCTGAGTGCGTTCAGGACCGATGTTATAAAAGAGCTGAAACTGCGTAAAGAGTATGACGGGGCACAGGATCACGATCTGATTCTGAGGACCGTGCAATGGTGCCGCGATAAATACGGTGATAAGGAGCTTAAGAAAAAGATAGTTCATGTCCCCAAAGTACTCTATCACTGGCGCTGTCATGATGCTTCCACGGCAGGGGATCCCGCCGCCAAGCAGTATGCTTTCGATGCGGGCAGGCACGCCATAGAAGAGGCGCTCAAGGCAGAGGGGATAAGCGCTCAGGTTAAGGAGATGAAGCATCTGGGCTTTTTCCGCGTGGAATATGAAGGCGGGATCTTTGCCCAGAGGAAAAATGTCGGCATAGTGGGCGGACCTCTGTTTAAGGATGAAAAGATGTGCGGCGGCGCAATGGAGGCAGACGGAAAGCTCATCTATGACGGCCTGTATCAGGGCTTTTCCGGGCCGATGCATATTGCGGCGCTGCGTCAGAGCGTGCCGGCCGTAGATCTTCGCAACTGCATCATAAGGGATGAGCTTATAGAGCTGTATAAGGATGTGACCGCTTATGAATACCCGTTTCCGGGGGATGACGACGCAGAGCGTGTTAAAGGAAAAAGTTTGAAATTCTGCAATAAACTGCGTGAGAAAGGCATTGAAATAATATACGATCCGGAACTTATTCCCGGACATCCGGAGCATATTACTCTCGGTCATCC